>JBBQXC010000115.1:0-15283 GCA_038210005.1 Gemmatimonadales bacterium | reverse complement strand
CGCGGTTCGAGCAGGCGCCCGGCCTGGGAGCGCAGGTAATCGAGCGTCGTGTCGGCCGACATCGGGTCTCGGTAGGCGCGCTGCGAGGTGAGGGCGTCGAAGGCATCGGCTGCCGTCAGAATCCTCCCGCCGATCGTGATGTCCTCGGCGGCGCGCCCGTACGGGTAGCCACTGCCGTCCCAGTGCTCGTGATGGTCGCGAATGAACAGCAGGGCGTCGCCAAGGTGGTTGAGCGGCGAGAGGATGTCGAGGCCGATCCGCACGTGGTCCTTCACATGCGCGAATTCCTCATGGGTGAGGGGCCCCGGTTTGTTGAGCACCACTTCGCGAATGCCGATCTTGCCCACGTCGTGCAGACGTCCGGCGGTGTGGACGCAGTCGACCGTGGCCGCGTCGAGCTCGAGGTGCAGGGCGATCGCCGCGGCGATTTCCGCCACCCGCTGCGAGTGCCCGCGCAGGTAGACGTCTTTCGCTTCCATGGCGTTGATCAGCGTCTCGGCCACGCTCACCGTCATCCCGCGGAGCGCCCCTTTCTCTCGCTCCAGCTGCACCGTGCGCAGGGCCACTTCCTCGCGAATGAGACGGTCGACGGCACGCCGCTCGATATGGCGCACCCGCCGCATCATCGCGCGCTCGACGGCCGCCTGCAGATCGGGGAGCTCGACGGGCTTCGTGAGGTAGTCGAACGCGCCACTGGAGAGGGCCTCCGTGGCGCTGGCCGCGTCGTTGATGGCGGTCAGCATGATGATGCCAAGGTCGGCGTCGAGGGCGAGGGCGCGCGGGACCACGTCGAGTCCACTGATTCCTGGCATCCGGAGATCACAGAGCATCAACGAGAAGCGATCGCGGCCGAGCACCTCGAGCGCGACGGAGCCGGAGTCGGCGACTTCGACGTCGAAGCCGCGCGTGCGCAGAAAACGACTGAGCGCCAGCCGGATCGTGGACTCATCGTCCACGACAAGGATGCGGCGAATCGAATCCTGCGCGAGGGCGGCACCGGCGGCCTCGATCGCCACCATCGGATCGTGAACCGGAAGACTGGTCATATGCGGTCGGAAGGCGCTGCGGGCAAAATGATGGTCACGGTCGACCCTACCTCGGGCTCGGACTCGACGCCGATCGTTCCGTCGTGCGCCTGAATGATACCGTAGCTGACGCTGAGGCCGAGCCCCGTGCCGACGCCGGCCGGCTTGGTGGTGTAAAACGGCTCGAAGATGCGTCGGCGCACGTCCGCGGTCATGCCGACGCCGGTATCGACGGCGGTAATGACCACGCGGTCGTCGTCGCGCCTGGTGCGGACAACCAGTCGCCGCTCCTCCCGCCCACGCATGGCATGCTCGGCGTTGCCGATCACATTGAGTATCACCTGCTGGAGCTTTTGCGAGTCACCGCTGATGCGGGGGGCGGTCGGGTCGAGCTGCAATTCGACCTCGACGCCGGCGTTGCGCAGCGGGTAGGCGCGGAGGCGCACCGTCTGCTCGATGACCTCGTTGATATCGACCGGTCCGGTGCTGCGCTCGGTTTTGCGAGCGAAGAGCAGCAGATCCTTGATCACCGTTTTGGCGCGATCGCTTTCCTGCTTGATCAGCTGGACCGATTCGCGCTGGTCGTCCCCGAGTTCCTCTTCGAGCAGCAGCTGCGCGAAGGCGGAAATGCCCGTGAGCGGGTTGTTGATCTCGTGGGCCACCCCCGCCACCAGCTCGCCGAGGGCGACCATCTTTTCGCTGTGCCGGAGCTGCTCCTCGAGCCGTCGGTCCTGGCTGACGTTGCGCACGCTGACCACCTGGCCAAGCACTTCGCCGTCATGTCCGGCGAGTGGGCTGACGGTGACGACCGCAGGGAATTCGCTGCCGTCGCGCCGCCAATGCACGTCGTGCAAGAGACGCACCCCCGACTCGAGCAAGCCGTCGGCCTCGCGCATGCCTTCGCGCGAATCCTGTCCGGCCACGAGCTGTTCGAACTGCATTTCCATGAGCTCGCCTTGCGACCATCGGTACTCGCGCGCGGCGGCCGGATTGGCGTAACGCACGCCCACGCGATCGAGAATGAAAATCGGGTGGTCGATGGTGGTGAGTGCGGTGGCGAGGAGCTGTTCGCGTTCGCGCGCGAGGCGCTCTTCTTCGTCGAGCAGGAGCGCATCGAGGGCAAGGGCGAGTGAAGCGGACAACCGTTCAAGCGTGATGCGGTCGCGTGACCGCAGCGGCGCGGCGCGCGGTGCCGTGACCAGCAGAATGCCAAGGCTGCGATCGCGGGCAGCGAGCGGGACGGCCAGCGCCCATTCGTCGGGAAGCGTGTCGGCCACGGTGGCCGGTGCGACGTCGCGAAGGCTTGGCAACTCTGTGGGGCGGCCTTCGGGCGCCATCTCGTTCACGCCTTTGGATCCGGCCGGACGCTGCCCCTTGAACACGTCGAGCGTGCCACTGGTGGCCACGTATTCGATCTGGCCATCGCGTGCCCGGGCCACCCCGATCGCTTTGCCGATCGAGGGCACGAAGCGGTCGAGTACCTGGAGGAGTTCGGTTGCCCCGTCGGCGAGTGTCACCGCTTGCAAGGTGACACGGGCCAGTTCGGCGGCACCTTCGGCGCGCTGGCGCTGGAACTCCTGCAGGGCGAACAGGCGTGCGGTTTCCACGGCGGTGCCGGCGTGGCGCGCGATGATCGTGAGGAGGTCGAGATCCTGCATCACGAAGGCGTCGCGCTTGGCGCCAAGGAGTCGGATCACGCCCGCACTGCGTTGCCCGAAGCGAACCGCAGCGCAGAGCTCCATCGTGCTGCGGGCCACGTCGGGGCCGGCGGCCAGATGCGATGCCAGCCGAGGAACGCCGGTCTGCGCGGTGGACGTGGCGAGTTGCGCTTCCGTGATCGTAACCGGGTCGGTCGAGATCACGCGACCGGCCTCCATGTGCAACACCCGCTGCATACCGTCGACACCAATCGCGAGGACGTCGATAACGTCGCAGGGGATCACGAGATGCACGGCTTCGGCGATCGCTTGGGGCAGGCTCTCCTCGCTGGTGAGCTGCGTAAGCTGCTGCTGCGCGCGCGCGAGCAGGGCGAAGCGATCGGCCCGTCGCTCGAGCTCACCCAGCAGCACCGTGTTGCGGAAGGCGAGGGCAACTTGTGTGGCGAGGTTGGTCAGCAGCTCGCGCTCGCCGTCGTCGAAGTGCCGTGCGCCGAGATAGCGGATCGCGAGGACACCCTGCGCGCGTTCCTCGAGCACGAGCGGGAGCAGGGCCAGCGAGTACACGCCGGCGTCCGCGAGCGTACCGCCGACGTCATTGAAGTTGGATTCGGCGGTGAGGTCCTCGATGAACATCGGCGTGGCGTTGAGGACCACGTCACCGAGGCGTGTATGCCAGAAGGCGGACTCGACGCGGGTACGCGCGAAGCTGGCGACCCCCCACTGGTGTTCGCAGCGCGCCGTTTTGAGCTGGGGATCGGCGGCGTAGACTGCGAAGCCGTCGGCGCGCAGCTCCTGTACGAGGATGTCGGTCAGTCCGCGATAGAGCGCTTCGGGCGTGGTGGCGTTGGCCAGTAAGCGCGCGGTGTTCACCAGGACGGCGTTCACGTGGGCAGCGCGTGCGGCATCCTCGGCGCGGGCTCGGGCGTCGTTGGCCGCCGTTTCCGCCTGTTGCACCAGCGCACTGCTGCGCATCACCATTGCGCCGTGGGCGGCGACAAGTTCGCGTGCCGTCTCGGCCAAGCGTCCGTACAACGCACGATTGGTCAGTGCGCTGTCGGCGAAGTCCTGCCCAAGCTGCGTGAGCAGCTCGGGGATGCGATCGGGCGGCATGTCACGGGTATCACTCACGTCCTTTGTCGCCCTCACGGAACCGTCCTGGAACTCGACCTCAACCCGTCGTGTGATACCCCCGGGTGGACCGTGCGGACATACGTCATCGTATGCGCCAGCACGCGAACATGGATCAGTCGGGCTTACGGGCGTCGGCAGCCGCGCGGTCGATTTCGGCGCGGTGCATGTCGTAGTCGGGCAGGCGGGTCGCGAGTTCCGGCTCGAGTGCCTTGAGCAAGCGCTGGTCGAACGCCTTGGCGGCGGTGTTGTCGCCGGTCATGCGGGCGGCGCGGGCGGCCAGGAGGAGCCCCAGCAGGTTGTTGGGGGCGGCCTCGAGGATCGTGTCGGCCTGCGCCTTGGCGACGGCCGGCGCGTTGGTGACCTCGGCGATCCGGCCGAAATGATAGCGCTCGTCGGTGGTCGCCCCTTCGAGCATCTCATGCGACGCCATCGCCATCGGTGCGAAGAAGGCGACTGAGTCGACCTTGCCGGCCTCGGCGTACTCCATGATGCGCGTGTACAACCGGTTTGCCCGCTCGCTGGGCGAGAGGTTGGCGATGTTCGGTGCCGCGCCCCCGCCACCACCCTGGGCAAAGGGTGCGCCACCGGCGCCGTCAACCGCCTGCGTGGGGAGCGAGTTGGCCGACCCATCGATGCCGGAGCCCTTGGCCGCCCCGAAGTTCTTGCCGGCCACCATGGCCACGAGGGCCAGCAGGGACACGAAGGCGACGCCCCACGGGAGGACCGACGCGGCACCACCTGAGGCGGCCGGCGTGCGGGTGAGGGGCAGTCCCTGTCCGACCGGGGTGCCACAGCGATGACAAAAGCGGACGCCGGCAGAGAGCGCGGCGCCACAGGCCGCGCAGAAACCCGCGCCGGCAGCAGGGGCCGAGCCCCCGGAAGGATTCGATGAAGTCATAAGACTCGAAAAATACTACAATACGACATGCGTGTACTCCTCCTTTCTTGACGAATCGTGCCGATTCACAGTCGTTCCCTCGTTCCTCCCGCCCTGACGGGCGCCACGGCTACGGACATCCTCGAGTTGGCAGAGGCGCACCAGGTGCGCTTTCTGCGGCTGCAATTCACGGACATCCTGGGCGTCATCAAGAACGTCGAGATCCCGTCGTCGCAGTTCAGGAAAGCACTGCACGGTGACATCATGTTCGACGGTTCGAGCATCGAGGGCTTCGTCCGGGTGGAGGAGTCGGACATGCTGCTAGCCCCCGATCTGACCACGTTTCAGATCTTTCCCTGGGGGGATCCGGCGGCGCGCGTGGGCCGCCTGATCTGCGATGTGAACCGTCCCGACGGCACGCCGTTCGAGGGCGATCCGCGCTGGGTGCTGAAGCGCCAGGTGGCCCGCGCGGCCGAACTGGGCTTCGTGATGAATGCAGGCATGGAGGCCGAGTTCTTCCTGTTCAAGCCGACGGCCGATGGCCGACCGGCAACCGACACGCACGACGTGGGCGGGTACTTCGATCTCGCGCCGATGGATCTCGGTGAAGACGCCCGGCGCGCGATCGTGGATGCGCTCGAGCAGATGGGATTCGAGGTGGAAGCGGCGCACCACGAGGTGGCGCACGGTCAGCACGAAATCGATTTTCGCTATGCCGATGCCCTGCGCACGGCCGACAACATCGCCACGTTCCGCTTCGTGGTGAAGCAGGTGGCGCGTCAGTTCGGTCTGATCGCGTCGTTCATGCCGAAGCCGGTGTTCGGACAGAACGGCAGCGGGATGCACACGCACCAGTCGTTGTTCACGGCCGGGCAGAACGCGTTCTGGGATCCGCAGCGCGAGTGGTCGCTCAGTCTCACGGCGCTGCATTATATCGGCGGCCTGCTGAAGCATGCGCGCGCGCTGTGCGCGGTGACGAATCCGCTGGTGAACTCCTACAAACGCCTCGTCCCGGGATTCGAAGCACCGACGAACGTGGCGTGGAGCATGCGCAACCGCTCGCCGATGATTCGCGTACCGGAGCGCCGCGGTATGGGCACGCGGTTGGAGCTGCGCACGCCGGATCCGAGTGCGAACCCGTATCTTGCGCTCACGGCGATGTTGGCGGCAGGACTGGACGGCATCGAGACACGCGCGGATTGGCGCGAGCCGGTCAACACGAACATCTGGGAGATGTCGTTCCGCGAGCGGCGTCGGCTGCGGGTGGATGACCTGCCGCAAGATCTCAGTGAGGCGTGTGACGAGTTGGAGAAGAACGATGTGATGCGTGAAGCGCTGGGCGAACACATCACCGAGCAGTTTCTGACGGCGAAGCGCGCCGAGTGGCGCGACTACAACCAGCAGGTGAGTGCGTGGGAGCTCGAGCGCTATCTGGCGAAGTACTGATGTTCTTTCGGGAGCTGTGATGAGCGTTCGTTCGTTGTTCGCGCGGGCCGATGAGGTGTTGGCGCAGCGCTATCCGTTCGTGCTGCCCACCCTCGGCTATGTCGCCAAGGCCATCGAGCCGGCGATCGATGCGCAGACGATGACGATTCATCACGACCGCCATCATGCGGCGTACGTGACGAATCTGAACAAGGCGCTGGACGCGTTTCCTGATCTGCATCAGTCCACGCTGGGCGAGTTGCTGATGGGGATGCGCAAATGGCCGACGGCGGTGCAGACGGCGATTCGCAACAACGGCGGCGGTCACGCCAATCATGCGTTGTACTGGGGATTGCTGGCGCCGGGGAGCGCGACCTCGACGGCGCCGACCGGACAGCTCGGGGAGATGATCGTGCGCGATTTCACGACGGTTGCTGCGTGCACAGCAGCGCTCAAGGCAGCGGGTTTGGCGCAGTTCGGCTCGGGGTGGGCATGGCTGGTGAAGACGGCAACGAGCCGGCTCGTGGTGCGCGGGCTGCCGAATCAGGACTCGCCGCTGCTGGAGGGCGAACTGCCGATCGTGGGCATCGATGTGTGGGAGCACGCGTACTACCTGCAGTATCAGAACCGTCGCGCGGACTATCTCGATGCGGTGCTGGCGCGCCTCAACTGGGACGTGGCCAGTGCACAGCTCACGCGGTGAGCGTCTCGTGAGACAGCAACAACAAACACAACAACAAACGCAACGGCAAAAACAACGGCAAAAACAACAGGCAAAACAGCAGCCGGAACACGGAGATCGCGGATGAACGGAAACAACACGGGATAAGATGAACGGCGCTGCGCTTTTTATCATCCGCGTTTTTTCCGTATGATCCGTGTGATCCGTATGATCCGTGGTCTCCGTGTTCCGGCTGTTGCTGTTGCTTTTGGGGACGTTCGGTGATTGCGCTGTCAGTGTGATCCTCGACATCCCCAAGTCGGCGGCGACGCGCCGCATTTGTGAAGTCTCCTGAGTTCATCTCGTTCCATCGAAGGCATACCCCGCCATGAAGTCAATCCTGATCGCCGCCACGTTGTTGGCCACCGCCGCGCTCTCGCCGTCCGCACTGGTGATGGCTCAGTCGTCCCCTGCCCGCCCCGCGGTGGGGTCGCGCGCGTTTGCCGTGGCCGAAGCCGCCGCACTGCTCCCGTGGTCGCAGCAGATCGCCGTTCGCGAGGACTGGCTCACGAAGCGGCACGCGCTGCTGCTGCCGATGATGCGGCGCCACAAGATCGGGATGTGGATCGTGGTGAACGAAGAATTCCATGATGACCCGCTGTCGCAGTATGTCGCACCGCCGCGACCGTATACCGGCAATCGCGACTTCTTCGTGTTCATCGACGGTGGCGAACAGGGGCTCAAGAAATTCGCCATCACCGCGTATACGGAGGAGAATCTGGCGCGCTTCTTCGATGCGCCGTTCACGGAGCCACGTCCACCGGCCGCCACGCTGCGCGATCTCTACCAGCAATACAAGCCGGCCACGGTCGGTCTCGGCATTCGCGGGCGGCGTGGCCAGACGCGGTCGCTGGGCTACGATGCCTATCGGTTCCTCGCGGAAACGCTGGGTGAAGACGCCGAAAAGACGTTCGTGAGTGCCGGTGATCTGATCGAGGAGTACCTCGACACGCGCCTTCCCGAAGAAGCAGAGCACTACCGTACGGCGGTATCGGTCACGGAGGCGATCGTGAAGCGAGCCCTGTCGAATGCGGTGATCACACCGAATCGCACGACGGTGGGTGATGTGCGCCGGGCCCTGTTCGATATGCTGGGGGCGGCGGGTGTCCGCACGTGGTTCCAACCCGATCTGCGTGTGCAGCGGAAGGGTGAGGACATCGCGACCTCCCGCGGCTTTCTCGCCATTGCGCCGGAGAGTACGGTGATTCGCCCCGGTGACGTCGTGCACGTGGACTTCGGCATCAGCTACATGGGCTTCGACACCGACTGGCAGAAGATGGCGTACGTGCTGCAGCCCGGCGAGCGCGATGTGCCGGAGAGCTTCAAGCGGGCGATGGCCAACACGAACACGCTGCAGGATGCGGTGATGTTGCGTCACGCACGGCCGGGCTTCACGGGCGGCGCCGTGTTCACGAACACGATGGCCGAGATGAAGCAGCGCGGCATCGAAGCCATGGTGTACTCGCATCCCATCGGCACACAGGGGCACGGGCTCGGGGCGTCGATCGACTTCCGCAGTCCGTTGCGCAGCGACACCACCGCACAAAATTCACGACTGCGACTTGGCTCGTACATCTCCATCGAACTCAACACGGCCACACCGATTCCCGAGTGGAACGGCAAGAAGCTGTTCGTGATGATGGAGGACGACGCGTTTCTCACGGAGCAGGGATTCCGCTTCTTCCGGCCCCGTCAGGAGGCGTACTATCTGATCAAATCGTCAGGCAACGCGATGTAGGGGTGTAGAATTCGGGATGACCTCGCGTCGCGATTTTCTTCGGCTGTCGGGCGGCTGCGTCGCCCACGTGCTGTTGTCCTCCGCCTGTGCGTCGGTGAGCACTCGCCGCCGATGGTCGGCGCCGCTGCACCCCTCGGTCACTACCACGCCCTTCGCGCATCTCGATGCGATCGGGCCCGATACGTGGGCGGTGATCTCCACGCCATTGGGTGGCGACCGCACGACGTTCGGCAATGGCGGCATCATTGCCGGCCGCAGCGGGGTGATCGCGGTGGAAGGCTTCTATCGTCCTGTCGGCGCGACGTGGCTGGCCGAGCAGGGTCGGGAGCTCACGGGGCGATGGCCAACGCACGTGGTGCTCACGCACTACCACCTCGATCATGCCGGCGGCGTGCAAGGCTATGCGCGCGAGGGCAGCGCACGGCCGATGCTGCGATCCACGAGCGCGACGCGCACCCTCGCGCTGGGCGGCGGCCCCGTGGCCCCGCCGAAGGACGCTGCCTTGGAGCGGGCGTTTGCGGACGTCGTGATCGTCGACGGCACGCGCACGAGCCGCATCGATCTCGGCAACCGTGTGGTGGAGCTGATACCGCTACGTGGCCACACGGCGAGCGATCTGGCCATTGTCGATGAGGACGCGGGCATCACGTTCGCCGGTGATCTGCTCTGGAACGGCATGTTCCCCAACTTCGTGGACGCGACGCCGTCGCAGCTGATCGCCTCGATGACGCAGTTGTCCAAGCGTTCCGGGCATGCCTTCGTGCCGGGCCACGGAGGCATGGCCGAACGGGTGAGCGTGGCGCGCTATCTCGACCTGCTCAATGATCTCGGCGCGCACGCCGGTCGAGAGCGTGCGGCGGGTCGTACGGCCGTCGAGGCGGCCGCGACCTATCGCGTGCCGGCGTCGCTGGGCGACTGGATGGCGAGCAAGACCGGCCTCGAGCGCGCGATGACCGCCTGGTGGCGAGACCGATGACCCGGCTTCTCGTTCGTCTCGTGTTGGTGGCGCTGCTCGTGACGCGCGGAGTGGGGCAGCCGTGCGGCGTCGGCGCGCAAGTCGCTCCCTCGACTCCCTCGACTCCGTTCGGGGAGGCGCTGCAGCGCATCGTGGTGTCGAACCGGCACGCCGCACAGCGCTGGCCACAGCTGAGCGATGTGACGGCCGATCTGCGCACCGTGTACACGGCGAACGGCTGGACGCCGCTGTGGACCCAAGGCGGGCGACCAACACCGTCGGCGCTCTCGACGATCACGCAGTTGGTGCGGATCGACACCCGTGGTCTCGATCCGTCCGACTACGATGTCGAACGCCTCGGTGCGCTCGTGCGCTCCCTCGGCCTCGGCCTGCCATCAACTACGGCGGAGGCGTCGGTCGTCGAGTTCGACGTCATGTTGAGCACGGCTGCGCTCCGATCGTTGCGCTCACTGCAATACGGCCGCGTGTCGGCGCGCGTCGCGCATGCCGATCTGCGATTCTCACACGATCCCTGGGACGCACCGTCCGCGTTGCGTGCGTTGGCGGCATCGACGAACGCGGCAGAACAGTTCGCCGCGGCTGAACCGCCGTACCAGCACTATCGTTCGCTGATCGAAGCGCTCGCGCGCTATCGGGCCTTGGCCGACGACACCGTGCAGTTGCGGCAGGTGCTGCGGGATACTACGCGGAAGCGGGGCTCGCCGGAGAACGTCGATGCGTTGCGCCGTCGCCTGGATGCGCGCGCGCTGCAGATCACGACGACGCTCGAGCGTTGGCGCTGGCTGCCGCACTCATTCACGGTACCGCCGATCGTCGTGAATATTCCCGCGTTCGAACTGTATGCGTTTCGTTCCGCGAATGAACGCGATGCGCTGCGCATGAACGTGGTCGTCGGAAAAGCGTACAATCACAAGACGCCGGTATTCAGTGGAGTCGTGCGGTACCTGATCTTCTCACCGTACTGGGATGTGCCGCCGAGTATCGCGCGGAAAGAAGTGTTGCCCAAGGCGCGGCGCGACATCGACTATCTCACGCGCAACGAGTTCGAGATCGTCGGCTCGAACGAACGGGTGGTCCCGACGACATTCGGTGCGCTGGAGGAGGTGTCGGCGGGCCGCGCGCGAATCCGTCAGCGTCCGGGCGCGCAAAATGCGCTGGGCGGCGTGAAGTTCATCTTTCCGAACGAATTCAACGTGTACATGCACGACACCCCGGCGCAGACGCTATTCGGAGAAGCGCGGCGGGATTTCAGTCACGGCTGCATCCGGCTCGCGCAACCGGCGGATCTGGCGGCGCTGCTGTTACGCGATCAGGCCGGGTGGGATTCCACACGCATCGCGACCGAGATGCATCGGGCGACCCCGTTGCAGGTGACACTGACGACACCGGTACCGGTGCATGTGGTGTACGCCACCGTGGTCGCGCGTGAAGACGGCTCGGTCATCTTCCACGACGACATTTACGGTCACGACCGCCGGCTGCGCGACTTGCTGAAGCGCGGCTATCCGTATCCGGCACCGGATCGCCGCCCCTGAGCCTACGGCTGGATCTTCGCGCGCCGCTTCATGAGCGCTTCGATTTCGTCCATCTCACGTGGCACAAGGGAGATTCGCTCGAGTCCCTTGTCGGTGATGATGTAGTCGTCTTCGATGCGCACGCCGGTGTTCTGATACTCGAGTACCGTACTGCGCACCTTTGCGATGAACGCGCGGTTCTTGGGCGTATCGGGGAGCACGTCGAGCGCTTTCGTGCTCACGTAGAGGCCCGGCTCGATCGTGAACGCATCACCAACGGCAAACTTCCCGTCGGGACCGTTCTCCTGCATCGGGTCGTGCACGGCGAGTCCGATGCCGTGCGTGATGCCGTGAATCATCCACAGATTCGACTGACGACACTGCGCGGGGCTCATGGCGCAATTCACGTTCCACGGCGGATCGAACGAGGCGTCGACGCTTTCCACGAGTCCCAAGGCGGCCAGTCCACGTGCGCGTAACGCGACGGACGAATCTGTTGCTGCCCGCACGCTCATGCCGGGCTTGGAGAAGCGCTCGGCGATGTCCTGCGCGTCGCGCACCAGCTGGTAGAGCTGGCGCTGCTGGGCGGTGTACGTGCCGCTCACCGGAATCGTGCGCGTGATGTCGGCCGCATAGCCGCGATACTCCGCCGCCGCGTCCATCACCACGAGATCGCCGGGCTTCGCGGGATCGCCGGCCTTCATGTAGTGCAAGGTGGTGCCGTTGATGCCGGCGCCCACGATCGATCCATAGGCGGCACGTTCGGCGCCACGCCGCGTGAACTCGTACTCGAGCGCGGCGCGCAGCTCGTACTCGTGAGTCGGATTCGCGGTGAGCATCGCGGCGCGATGTCCCTCCGCGCTGATCTCGGCGGCCTGGCGAATCAGCGCGAGCTCGGCGTCGGACTTCTTGGCGCGCGCTTGCAGTACCAATGGCATGCCATTGCGCACCTTGAGCGCGGGAAAGCGCGTGGCGAGACCCTTCAGTGCTTCCTGACCCCGCGTGAGCGTGTCGTTACGCGCGAAGTCCATCGTTTCCACGTCGGGGACGTGATAGAAGGGCAGGCCCGTGGCCGCGAGCGAGTCGAGGAACGCCGGCAGCGCGGCCGCCGAGCGTCCCGGCAGGCCGTGAGACGCCATGCTGGTGGTCGAGTCGACGCGCTCGCCGTAGTAGAACGCCGTCCGCGCGTCGAGCGTGGTCAGAAAGAGCGTGCTCTGCGGGCGTTTGTTGCGGACCACCATGACCAGCGCGGCGTCTGGCTCGTTGAGCTCCGTGAGATACCGGAACGCGGGGAGCTGGTAGAAGGTGCTGAAGTCGTGCACGAGGGCGCGTCCGCCGAAGGCGATCAAGATGCCGCTGTCGATGCGGGCGGCGATGGCCTCGCGGCGGGCGGCCGTTTCCTTGGGTGTGATCGCGGCGATGGGCTGGGCGAGCAGGGCGACGGGCACGAGCGCGAGGAGCGCGGCGGCAAACTGGCAGAGGGGTGTACGCATGAGTTGAAATGGGCGGTTGTGGCGGCGGGTCGTCAAGGCGGGCCACGGTGGAGAGTGATGGATGCCGCTGGGGAAGCTGTTCGGGGAGGTGATGCGTCTAGAAATCCGGCACGAACTCTGCAACGTGAGCGGTCATACTTTTACTGGAGCTCACATGCGCGCCACACTCGTGCTCGGCATTCTGCTGGTTCTGGCCGGCGGATACATTCTTGTACAGGGGTTCAGCGTCACGACCAGTCGTGAAGTGCTGGATATTGGTCCGCTGCAGGCATCGGTGTCGGAGAAGAAGAGCGTGCCGACGTGGGTAGGCGGGGTGGCCGTTGCCGCCGGGCTCGTGCTCGTGATTGCTGGAGCCGGAGCAGGCAAGAAACTACGCGCCTGAGGCGCACCGAGGAGCGAGATGCAGACGAGATCACGGTGGGGCACTGTTACGGTCGGACTCCTTGGCTTCGTGCTCGCGTCGGGTGCGTTCGCGCCACGTGTGCTCGCGGCACAGCCGTCGTTGGTGGTGCTGGTCCGTCATGGAGAGAAGGCGACCGAGGGGGGCAGTGATCCGTCGCTCAGCGAGGCCGGGAGGGCGCGGGCGCAAGCGCTGGCCGACGCGCTGGCGATGACGACGCCGAACGCGATCATCGTGACCTCGCTCAAGCGCACGGCGGAAACGGCGGCGGTGGTGGCCGCAAAGTCCGGGGTGACTCCTACCGTGATCACGATCAGTTCGGGCGCGAAGCACATTGCCGACGTGTCGGCTGCCGTGCGCAAGGCGACCGGTGTGGTGTTGGTCGTCGGTCATAGCAATACCATACCGGCGATTGTGACGGCGTTAGGTGGGCCCAAGCTGCCCGACCTCTGCGACTCGAGTTACGCGACGATGTTCGTGCTCACGCCGGGCGCCGACGGGAAGGCGGCGCAGGTCGTGTTGGCGCATTACGGGGCCGCGGACGGACCGCTGTTGGCGTCTTGTGCGGGGATGATGGCGAAGTAGGCCACGGTGGCGAACGGTGGATACCGATGGGGAAGCTGTATGGTGGCGAACGTGTGGGGGCGGGGGGGAGCGGCGCTTCCGGCGAGGTGGGGGTGACGGGCGTATGACGGTTCGGGGCGATCGTGGGGGATGGGACTACTTCACGGGGAGCTGACGGCGGGGATTCTTCGGGTGTTTCGAGAGGTGCATGAAGAGCTGCGTCATGGGCATCCGGAGGTGATTTACCAGCGGGCTATGGCGATCGCGCTCAGCGACGCGGGGTTTTCGGTGGCGCGGGAGGTTGAGGTCGCGGTGAGATTTCGCGGCCATGTCATCGGGCGTGGGCGGCTCGACTTGGTGGTCAACGACCTGGTCGTACTCGAATGCAAAGTGGCCCGCGCGGTCGAGCCGGAGCATGTGGGCCAGCTGCTGGGCTACCTCAAGGCCACGAACTACGAAATCGGCCTCGTGCTCACCTTCGGTCGTCGCCCGGAGCAAAAGCGTGTAGTGTTCACCCACTAAGCAATGCCGGCAGCGGTGGTCGCCCAGTAGCGGGACCCCGTGGTCCGCCGCTTCCGCCAGCCCAGACACGTTCGCCGCCAAATTGCTCCCCTCATCGCATCCACCGTTGCCCACCGTGGTCGGTATCGTCACCATCTCCGACCGCGCCTCGTCGGGGGTGTACGAAGACCTGTCCGGCCCGGCCATCCGGTCCGTGTTCACGCGTTGGATCGCCTCGCCGTGGCAGGCTGAGTACCGCCTGGTGGCCGACGAGCAGCCGCTGATCGAGGCCGCGATCCGTGAACTGGCCGACGAGCATCACTGTGCTCTCATCGTGACCACCGGTGGAACCGGGCCGTCGCCGCGTGATGTCACGCCCGAGGCCACGGTGGCCGTGTGCGATCGGCTGCTGCCGGGCTTCGGGGAGCAGATGCGGGCGGTGTCGGTGCGCACCGTCCCCACCGCGATCCTGTCGCGTCAGTTGGCCGGCACTCGCGGGAGCTCATTGATCATCAACCTCCCCGGAAAGCCGGCCGCGATCGAGGAATGCCTCGGCGCGGTCTGGGCGGCGGTCCCATATTGCATTGACCTCATCGGAGGGCCGCGGCTGCTATTCAGCGCCGAGGCTCCCGCACCGTTCCGTCCTGTCAGCGCGTAAGCGCGAGCCCGTGCCATGAGCCTGTCTCCCGAACTGCTGAAGATTCTCGTCTGCCCCAAGTCCAAGGCACCGTTGGAGCACTACGCGGGTCCACCCGAGGTGCTCGTGTGCCGTGAGAGCCGTCTGGTGTACTCGGTGCAGGACGGCATTCCGGTCATGCTGATCGACGAAGCGCAGCCGCTGGACGACGCGAAGTACCCGCCGCCGGCGTGAGCGAGGGCGTGAGCATGTCGACACACCCCGAATGGCACGACGGCACGCGGGTCGTGCGCGCCGGTCTGCCAAGCGCAACGCCCGGCGCGCCGTACATGGTCGGTCCGGTGTTCGCCGCGCCGTATCACGCACCGGGCGATCCGACCGCGTCGCCGTTTACGTACGGTCGCTTCTCCAATCCCACTTGGGTGGCGTACGAGCAGGCGCTCGAAGCGCTCGAGGGTGGCCCGTGTTTGCTCTTTCCAAGTGGCATGGCGGCCACGGCGGCGGTGTTGGCCACGATGGTGCCGCCCGGGGGCAAGTTGGTGATGCCGGCGGAGAGCTACTACACGACGCGCGTGATCGCGACGCAGCAGTTTCCCGGTGCGTGGTTTGCCGCGCAGGGCATC
>JBBQXC010000114.1:0-15320 GCA_038210005.1 Gemmatimonadales bacterium | reverse complement strand
GGCGAGCACCACCGGCTTTCGGGTAGACAGGCGCGTCGCGACCACGCGCAGCGGAATCGGTAGCCGGTCGAAGTCGCCTTGGGCCAGCAGGTTGCCACGGAGCATCAGCGCCGACATCAGGGCATTCACCTCGCCCTCGCGGACCGCGCCCGTCTGCAGCACGAAACCCTGCCCGTTGTTCTCCCACATCGCGAACGTCGGCAGCTGGCCGATCACGCCCGGGGCGACCGGGCTGTACGATCGGATCACGTTGGTGATGGGCAGGGTGCGCAGCACCGAGTCGATGGCGTGGCCGCTGTAGCCGCTGGCGTACAACGCCCCCCCGATCGCTCCGATCGACGTGCCGACGATGAAGTCCGGCCGGATGTTGAGCGAGTCGAGCACCTTGAACACGCCGATGTGCGCGAAGCCTTTGGCTCCCCCGCCCGACAGCACGAGGCCGGTCTTCATCGGCTGGCAGCTCTGCGCCGCCGCTGGCCCGGCGATGCACGCGGTGGCGAGCATGGCGCCGACGACGAAGGAAACGCACAGCGGCGGTCGAGCAACGAGCGCGCGGGACATGGCGTGGACAGGAGTGGACGTCGCCGGCGGGCTGGCGCTGTAGAGTCGAGCGGCGAAGGTACGGGACCCGACGTGGTAGGGCCAGCATGGCTCGCTTCGCTCGACTGCCGGTGCTCGTGGTCGAGGTGCTGAGTTCGTCCACGCGCCGACGCGATCGGCATCGCAAGCGGCTGGCGTATCTGGCCGCTGGCGTCGCCGAAGTGTGGACCGTCGACCACGCTACGAGAACGATCGAGCGGTGGACAGCCGCCTTGGAGTTTCCAGACACGCGGCGCGACACGTTTTCGTGGACGCCTGATTCGGGGCTGCCCACGCTCATTGTCACCGACGCCGAACTGTTCGGGCCGTAGGCGAGGCGACGGTGCTATTCGCGACGAATGCCGCGAGTCGTGCGCTTACGGTCGGTCCTGCCAGGACTCGCGACCGAGCTTCCAGTTTCCCCGTTCGCGTACAACGACGGCGGCGCCGAACATGGTGCCGTTCGACTGACGGTCAAAGCCTTTGAGACGAAGCACGACCGTATCACGATTGTTGACGCGATCGAGCACTTCCACCCTCGCGATGCTGGCATTCATCTGCTTGAGCGTCGCAAACATTGCCGGCTGCTTCTCGGCCGGCACTTTCATCGCGCTGGTGTAGCCGCGGGTTGTCATCCAGGGCTTGAGGTCGGCCATCGCCATGGCGGTCGAGAGCGCGATGCGATAGCGGAAGTAGAACGCCTGCGCGCTGTCGGCCGGAGCAGAGACCGCCTGCCGGGGTGCGGCACTCTGGGTGGCGGGGAGCTGCGCCGCGGCGGGTACCGCGATCGAGACGGCGAGAGCGGCGGCAACAAACGAGCGGACGGCGTAGGAACGCATGGGCACGAGCCTGTGGCGGAGTATCGGGAGTAAGGGCCGATGGACAGCGGCCTGAGAGGGTCGCCTGTAATACACAGAGTATACCCGCCTTGAACAAAAACGGGCCGCTCCGGGAAGGAGCGACCCGCTCATGTTCACACGAGACGGCGCGGGCCGATCAGGCCGCGCGACGGCGGCGGGCGAATCCGCCGAACGCGAGAAGACCAACACCCATCAGGGCGAAGGTGCTCGGCTCGGGAACGACGGTACCACCGCGAACGGTGATGATGTCCGTCTCCAACGCATCAACGCCGCGGGCGCCGATGTTGAAATTGTACACGCCTGCGGCCAGGCCCTTGATGTCGACTTCGAACATGCGCGAGGCGCCGGCGGCGACGTTGTTGCAGCCGAGTGCGTCGGTGCAACGGAACACAATGTCGAGACCGGTGCCGAGGAACGTGCTGAAGAAGTCGAGGTTAAGCGTGCTCGAGGCGGCGGTGATCGAGCTGTTGACGGTGTTCACGAAAGCCGTGCCGGTCAGCGAGCTGAAGTTGTTGGTGAGCGAGCCACCAGCGCCAGCAACGATGGCCGCAGCCTGACCACCCGTGTTGATGCCGCCAGTGGGACCCGTGCTATTGAACGCGACCACCTTCACGCCAGCCTTTTGCAGTGCCGCGATGGCCTGCGCCTGAGACACCGTGGCCGTGTGAGAGGTGGCATCGCCGAACCACACCACGATGCGCTGTGCGCCGATTCGCCACGACGTGGTCTCCGCCACGCCCTTGAGGGCGAAGAAGTTCGCCTCTTCGAAGTCACCGCCGCCGCTGGCGAACCAGCTGTTGATGGCGGTCGTCACGAGCGGCTTGCTCGTGGTCAAGTCCTGCTGTCGCTGGTAGGCCGTGGCCGGTGCGACGCCTTCGATTGGGTCGCCCAGATACCGCCCGACACCGAACTGGTATCCGGCACCGAAGTTGTTCAGGATCGCGCTGGCGCCCGCTTTCGCTTGGCCGACGACGCCGCCCATGCTTCCCGTGTTATCAGCGAGGAAGAACAGGTCCACGTTCGTGGCGCCGGCGGCGCCGAGCGTGATGGTCTTCTTGATCGTGAACGTCTGGCCAACGTTGATCGTGGCCTCGACGCGTTCCGGCGTGATCGACTGCGCGCCGGCGTTGCCGGCAAACGTTGCGAGCACACCGAGTCCGGCCGCGAGCCGACTAACCTGCTGTACGCCCATCATGAAACTACCCTCCAGAGAGGTGGTGAAAATGCGCGGGTCCGTGGAGCAACGGCGCGCGGCGGTGGGAATTGTGCTGCGGATCGGAGTCGAGGCTGCCGGGAAGGCCGTGTGGAGCCGGATCCAGCGGAATGCGCCGAGTTATGTGGCCGATTCATTCCGTCACGAGAAATTGAGCATTTTCCGCGCCGCGGGAACGAGCCTTCTGCCGCGCGCCTGAAGCGGTCCGCAAAAGGTTGCAAGAACACACTTTATGCATTTCCTTTGCGATGGCCTTTGGTACGGACCAGCCGGACTGTCGCGTTACTGCAACAGGTATCGTTGCGTCGCTGCCCGAGATCCGGCGCGGTGTTGCATCGGCACTCGCCCCGACCCCAACATACCAGGGTTCACCTGCGTTGCTCTTCGTACCCCTCGGGCCACGCCGGCCCCTGCCCCTCCCTATCGCCACCGACGGCCCACCACGCGGCCGTCCACGGGAATCCTTCGTGAGAGCTTTTCGTTTTCTCCTCGGCCTTGCGGCGTTCGCCGCCGGATCGCTCGAGGCCCAGCAGTCTTCCCGCACGGAGCCAGTCGCCGGCCTGCGCGACAACGCCACGGGCTTCCACGCCCTCGTGGGCGCGCGCGTGGTCACCGCGCCTGGTCAGATCCTGACGAACGCGACGATCGTGGTCAGGAACGGCCTTATCACTGCGGTGGGCGCAGGAATGGCCCCACCAGCCGGCGCCCGCGTGTGGGACCTCAAAGGCCTCACCGTGTACCCCGGCTTCATCGATGCCTCCGCCGATCTCGGCGGCGATGCGCCGGCGCCGGGCGGCGACGTCGGCCCCACACACTGGAATCCGCAGGTCCGCGCCTGGTTCAGCACCACGGCCAACCTGAAGGACGATTCCACACGCCGCACGGCGCTTCGCTCCTTAGGCTTCGGCGCCGCCCTCGCGGTGCCGCGTCAAGGGATCTTCCGCGGCACGGCGTCGGTGCTCAACCTCGGCGACGGCGGCATTCGTGAACGCGTGCTGCGCCCCGATCTCGCCCAAGCGATCGGCTTTCAGCGTTCCTTCGCGCTCGGCGGTATGTACCCCAACTCCGC
Source organism: Gemmatimonadales bacterium (assembly GCA_038210005.1). GTDB lineage: Bacteria > Gemmatimonadota > Gemmatimonadetes > Gemmatimonadales > Gemmatimonadaceae > Gemmatimonas. The sequence goes on along the minus strand of JBBQXC010000114.1, from coordinate 11,599 downwards.
CATGGGTACCATCGCGCTCATGAAGCAGACGTTCATGGACGCCGAGTGGTATGTCCGCGCGTGGGGTGCGTACGAGGCAGGCGGCCGCTCGATTTTGCCACCCGAAACGAGCGAGGCGCTCGCCGCCCTCGGCAAGTCGGTGCAGGGCAAGCAGCCCGTGTTCTTCGAGACCGACAGCGAGGAGGAGTATCTCCGCGCGTACAAGCTCGCGCAGGACTACAAGCTCACGCCGTGGTTCCGCGGCAGTGGCCAGGAATACCGGCTCATCGACGTGCTCAAGGGACGGACGCAACCGATGGTGCTGCCGCTCAACTTCCCCGATGCGCCCAACGTGTCGAGCCCCGAAGCGGCCACCAACGTAACGCTGGCGGACCTCCGGCACTGGTACCTCGCGCCCACCAACCCGTCGCAGCTGGCCGCGGCGGGTGTCCCGTTCGCCATCACCGCCGACGGGCTCTCAACACTGACGCAGTTCCTCCCCAATTTGCGCACCGCCGTTGCTCGCGGTCTTGCACCCGACAAGGCGCTCGCGGCATTGACCACGGTACCCGCCGCGTGGCTCGGTATCGAGAAGACGCATGGCACTATCGCCGTCGGCAAGGCGGCCAATCTCGTGGTCACCGAGGGCGACCTCTTCACCGAAGAAGCATCCGTGCGCGATGTGTGGGTGCAGGGCACCCGCTACGGCGTCACGCGCCCCGCGCAGATTGACCCACGTGGCGCGTGGGTCATTACCTCCGACGACGCCGGCACGTTCAAGAGCATCACGGTGCGTCTCGAAGGACCGCTCAATCGCATCAAAGGCACCGTCGAAATGGGTGGCCGTCGCCCTGTGCCGCTCACCGGCGTACGCGTCATCGCCGAGACGGGTCGTCTTGAAGCGACGTTCCCCGGCGAGCCCCTTGGACAGGAAGGCGCGTTGCTGCTCGCTGGCTCCGTGCAAGACACGACGTTCTTCGGCTGGCTGTCGCTCCCCAACGGTACCGATGCGCGATACCGCGGCGTGCGCACCGAAGCCTTCGAAGGACCCGCTCGCGGCACGATTGCCGTGAAGGTGCCCAAGATCGACGTGCCGTTCATGCGGCCGTCCATGGAGTTCGGCCGTACCGCGCCGCCAGTGCAGCCGGCGTTTGTCGTGGTGCGCAACGCCACGGTGTGGACGCAAGGGCCGCAGGGGCGCCTTGAGAACGCCGATCTGCTGGTGCAGGCCGGGAAAGTGGTGCGCGTGGGACAGAAGCTCGCCGCACCCGCAGGTGCCACGGAAATCGACGCCACCGGCAAGCACGTCACGCCGGGGCTGATCGATCCGCATACGCACTCCGGTGTGAGCGCGGTGAACGAGAGTGGGTTCGCGATCGTCCCCGAGGTGCAGATGGGCGACGTGATCACGCACAACAACATCTGGTTCTATCGCCAGCTCGCCGGTGGCCTCACCACCACGATGATCAAGCACGGCTCGGCCAACCCGATCGGCGGCGAAAACGTGTTTGTGAAGACGCGCTGGGGCTCGCTCCCCGACGAGTACAAAATCGTGGGCGCGCCGCGTACGGTGAAGTTCGCACTCGGCGAGAACCCGAAGCGCAGCCCGACGCGCTATCCCAACACGCGCATGGGCGTGCAAGAAATTATCCGCGACCATTTCCTCGCGGCGCGTGATTACGAGAAAGAGTGGAAACGCTGGGAGAAGGAGAAGACGGGTATTCCGCCGCGCAAGGATCTGCGCATGGAAGCCATTCTCGACATCCTCAACCAGAAGCTCTTGATCTCATCGCACGGCTACCGTGCCGACGAGTTCCTGGCGCTGATCCGCCTGGCCGAGGAGTTTGGCTTCAAGGTGCAGGCGCTGCAGCACGGCGTGGAGGCATACAAGATTGCCAGTGAGATGAAGAAAGCTGGCGTCGCCGCTGTAGTGTGGAGTGACTGGGGCGCGTTCAAGCTCGAGGCATATGATGCCACCTCGTACAATGCGCGGTTGCTCATCGAAGCTGGCGTGGTCACGTCGCTGCATTCCGACGACGCGGAAATCTCCACGCGCATGAACTGGGAAGCGGGCAAGCTGCTCCGCTCCGGTCTCGACGAAGTGATGGCGCTTTCCACCGTCACAAACCAGTCGGCGAAAGCCATCGCGATCGATAGTCGCGTGGGCTCACTCGAAGCCGGCAAGGACGCCGACTTCGTGATCTGGAACGGCAACCCGCTCTCGCAGTTCACGAAGGCCGAGCAGACGTGGGTGGATGGCCGGAAGTATTTCTCGCTCGACGAAGACAAGGTGCTGCGCGAGGATATCACGAAGCAGCGCGCACAGCTCATTCAAGCGGTGCTGGCGGCAGGCGGCGCCGAGACTCCGCCCGCCGGCGCGCCCGCGCGCGGCCGCGGGAGCGAGGGAGCACGCAAGTGACCCCGTCATTCCTATCAACACTCAGGACCCAGCGAACCAAGACCACGACGGCGCGCGTGCTGACGCTTGCATTCTCGACGTCGATCGCCGGGATGGCGGCTCCGCGCAGCGTGCTGGCGCAGGAGCGCATGACAGTGGCGCCGCAGGAGCAGCCAGTCGTGCTGCGCGGGGCGACGATTCACACCGTCACGAAGGGTACGATCACCAACGGCACGATCGTGATGGACCGCGGCAAGATCACGGCGATCGGCGGCGCCGAGATCGCCGTGCCGCGTGGCGCGAAAGTGGTAGACGTGAGTGGCAAGCACATCTACCCCGGCCTGATCGACGCCTACAGCACGGTTGGTATCACCGAGATTGGGTCGGTGGATGTTTCCAATGACATCAGCGAGATCGGCGACTTCAATCCCAATGTGCGAGCCGAGGTCGCGGTGAACGCCGAGAGCCGGCACATCGGCACAACGCGATCGGCGGGTGTGCTGGTGGCCTTCAGCACGCCGGAAGGCGGCGTGATCTCGGGGCTTTCGTCGGCGATGTCGCTGGAAGGGTGGACGTGGGAGGAGATGTCGATGAAGGGCGCGGCTGCGCTCAACGTGAAGTGGCCGGATCCCAATGCACGTCAGGGTGGTCGTGGCGGTGGACCGGGCGGGCGCGGGGGAGCGGGCGGCCCGCCACCGAAGAGCTACGCCGAACAGGTGCAGCAGATCAAGGAATGGTTCGCCGAGGCACGCGCGTATCGTGATGCCGTGAAGTCGGGCGCCGCGGTGCGCACCGATGCGCGCTACGCGGCCATGACGCCGGCGCTGAATGGCGCGATCCCGGTGGTGGTAGCGGCCGAAGGCGCTGCGCAAATCAACGATGCCATCACCTGGGGCAAGGCCGAGGGGCTCAAGCTGGTCATTCGCGGCGGCCGCGATGCGCTGCAGGTGGCCGATCGCCTCAAGGCCGAGCAGGTACCGGTGATTCTCACGTCTACCATGTCCGCGCCCGACCGGCAGTACGAAGGCTACGACAACGCGTATGCCACACCCGCGAAGCTGTTCGCTGCGGGAGTGAAGTTCGCGATCGCCGGTGGCTCCGGTGCGCTGTACAGCTACCGGCTGCCGTGGGAGGCCGGTGTAGCCGTGGCGTTCGGCCTGCCCGAGGAGGAAGCGCTCAAGTCGGTCACTATCAACGCCGCCGAGTTCCTGGGCATTTCCGACAAGGTGGGTTCACTCGAGGTGGGCAAGGAAGGCACGCTGCTCATCACGACCGGGACGCCGCTGGACATGACGAGCAACATCATTCAGTCGTACATTCAGGGGCGCGAAATCAACATGATGGACATCCACAAGCTCTTCTTCGAGAAGTACATGGAGAAGATCAAGCAGCAGGCGCCGAAGAAGATCACGCCGTAGTCGGTGCGTTACAGCTGCCCCAACTCGTCCAACCGTGGATTCACGATCGAGTTGTAGATCGACCCGAAGGTGAAGTTGATCCCGACCGACCCACTCAACCGGAACGACGTGGCCAACGCGCGCTGACGCGTCAGCACTTCGTCATCGCTCGCATTGCCACGCGCGAGAAAGAGCTGGTCGTTCACCCGGGCGGCATCACCTCGCAGTTCGAGTGAGAGGCCGCGCGTGAGACGAATATTGGTGCGCCCGTTGAAGTTCAGGCTGTACGTATCGGCGTTGTGCAGGAATCGCGTGTAACGCACAGAGCCGTCGATGTTGCCCCAGGTCTGACGCGATTCGGTGGCCAGAATCGCGCGGGCGACGGGTCGGCTTTCGGTGGTGAAGCCGAAGATGCTCGGTTGGTAGTAATCGAAGTAGCGCTGTCCGACCGAGACCAGTGCCAGGAGCTGCCGGCTGGTGGCCTCCTTCCACGGGTAAAAATTGTACTCCGCGGACATATCGACCGCGGCACTGGCTTCGGTGTTGCGAAACTCCGAGAAGCCGGTGCTCGCGTTCGTACCAATGGACCAGTGGTCCGTGAGCGTCTTGACCACACGCATGTTGGCATCCGCCGACCGCAGCACGAACCGGCGGTCCTCACCGCTCGACAGCTTGAACCGATTGGCGCGGTAGTCGTTGCGGGCGTTCACCGTGATCTTCCAGTCTTCGGTGATGCGCGATGCGCTCACGTTCCCGTTGAGCTCATAGTTGCTGTTGCGAGTCTCCGCACTCCCCGAGCCGTTGAGCCGAATGCGGTAGACCCAGAAATTCCAGGGATCGGTCAGTGACGTGAGCTTGGGTGCCGCTGGCGCGTTTTTCGGCGCCTCGTAGCGAACTGAAAAGCGCTCAGCACCCGGCAACCGCATGGCGAAGGGCGCCAACCCGACCTTGGCCACGCGGGCAAGTTCACGACGACGGACATCGTCGGTCGTATTGGGCGGCAGAAACGTCACCATCGTATCGACGCGCGACGCGAACTTGCGTTGGCCAACGAAGCTCAGCGTGTACTCACCGCCTCCTGATGCCGTGCCGATGCGGGTGATGAGCAGGTGCACGTCGGAGTCGAGTCGATCCTGTGTCCATAGCGCGAAGGGAAGATCGGCGATGAAGAAGTTCCGGTCGCACGGCGCATTCTGGCAATCGAGAAAGACGCGAAGGCGCGTGTCGGCCACCGGGCTGCCAGTAGCACTGGTCGACGTGGAGGAGTCGGCCGAAGCGGAGGCCCCCACCGACTGCGCGGACGCAAGGGCAGGTAGGAGTACCGCAGCGGCGTGCAGCAACAAGAGGCGGGAGGTCATGCTGAAGTGTACGCAGCGCGGCGTACATCCGCTGGCGACGCACAGTGCGAGTGGGTGAGGAGTGGGTGAGGAGTAGGTGCGGAGTAGGTGCGCACACCGCGCGGGTCCACGGTGCGTCGCCGTCGTCTCCGTACCACTCGTACTTTTCACCGGTAACGCCACGAACAGTTCGCGCGCGCGATTCGCTGTGTGTCGTCGCGATTACGGCACGCGCAATCCGCCGCCCGCCCGCTCGACATCCATCTGCAGCCCCGTCATGCCGAGCCCCGCAGCGACATTCTGGACGCCCGTGCCGTTCAGGCGCGTGGCCCGGAACCCGTCGGCCTTACGCAGGGTGATCGCGCCACCGGAGACGGTCCACGACAGTTCGCGGTCGGTCGAACGTCCGAACGATTCGAGCGTCTTGAGAAATTCCCACGGCGCGAAGATGTTCGCCGGCGACGTGACGGCGGGGCCGCCGATTTCCAGTGCCGTCTTCTCGGCCGACGCCGTGTAGCGGCGTGAGCGTAAGTCGAACGCATCCCCGGCACTCATGAGGTGCATGGTGATCCCGCGCGCCGAGCGATCGGCGCGTACAGCGTTGCGCGCGTCGAACACCGTGACCGCCGACGCGCCCACCGCACGCACCTGCGGTCCATCAACCACCAACGCGGTATTCTCATCGATCCCGAACGCGAGATCGAACCCCGGCACATCGAGGAGCGCCACCAGCAGTCGACCGAAACGGCCGCGCGCGAGGAAGTGCTGATCGGCCAGCGCGGCGGGAAAGAATCCAAGGCCGTGACTCATCGCCATTCCCGCCGTACTGTCGTCGTCGGCGGCGGCGCCGTCGAGACGCTTGACACCGCGCGTGAACGCGCCAGCACTCGTGCCATTTGCAATCATGGGGTCACTCATGATCGCCGCGCCCGCACTCGACCCCGCCACCACCGCGCCCTCACGCCAGCGCTGCAGCACCGCCTCGTAGGCCGGTGTCGATTGTCCATCGGGGCGAAACGCCGCCGTGACGCGTGACTGCACGCCGCCGATGAAGTAGAACCCCGAGCAGGCCTTGAGTTGCGCCACGACCGCGGGGTCGCGTGCGGTTTCCGGTTGCTTCGCCGAAATGAGGACCCCGCGCGCCGTGCCGGCGCCGCTGTAGCGTTCGAAGGTGCGCATGGGGCCGTCCATCGCCGATTCTGGCGTGGCCCCCGCCGTGGGGATGATGCAGAATGGTCCGCTGCCCTGGCGTGCGTCGAGGATGGCGCGGTACACCGCGGTGTTGGTGTCGCGAAGCGCGCCGCCCACGATCACGAGGCGGCCGGGCTGCGCCGCGAGCGGTCGAACGGCGAGCAGCAGCAGGAGGGCGAGGAGGCGAGGTGTCATTGGGATAGCATACCGGATGCTGGCCAGATTCGCGATCCTCTGGACCGCTGATCCGCATGTGCGGACGGACGGGCAACGGCTGGAACACGGAACCGGCGGACTCCGCGGAACCGCACAGATCGGCAAGAAACGATATTCGACGTCATCCTGTTCGGCGCGCTTATTGTTCATCTGTGCCCTTCCGTGCGATCCGCCGTCTCCGTGTTCCAGCTGTTAGGGATGCGAACACGTCGTCGCGGGTATGGTAGTTCGTTCCCCAGCCGTCCATCCGCACCGCACTTCGCTTGCCGCCCCCCGTCGCCGCTCCCTCCATCGCCTTCCGCGCCGGCCTCGCCATCCTGCGCGGCGTGCCGGCCGCACGCGCGCCGGACTGGCTGCGACACGATCCGCGGCTCGACGCATTGGTGGCCGCCGGCGCGCGATACCCCGACCTACGCGACTGGGCACACGCGAACGACGTTCCCGAAGCGACGAGCGCATCCAACGTGTTCGAGGCGCCGCTGCTCGATCCGCGCACGCCTCGTGAGGCGCAGCAGGAAGCGGTGACGCGATGGATGGCCGCGGGTCAGCGCGGCACCGTGGTACTTCCCACTGGCGCCGGAAAGACCCTCGTGGCCTTGATGGCGATTCAACGCACTGGCACCAACGCCTGCATTATCGTTCCCACGCGCGCGCTCGTGTCGCAGTGGTTTACGCAGCTCGCCGATGCGTTCGGGGCCGAGCATGTCGGCGCCTTCTACGGTGACGAGAAGGAAGTGCGCGCGCTCACCGTGACCACGTATCACTCGGCGTTCACGCTGCTCGAGCGACACGGCGCGCGGTTCACGCTGCTCATCTGCGATGAAGTGCATCACCTGGCCGACAGCGCCACCGGTGAGGCCCGCACCCGACTGGATGCGCTGATCATCGCGCCGGCACCGCATCGATTGGGCCTCACCGCCACCTATCCCGATGGCCAGGACAGCTGGCTGGTGCGCGCGCTCGGCCCGGTCGTGTATCGCCGTAGCATTGGTGAGATGACCGACGCCGAACTCGCGCGCTTTGCCATCGAGCGTCGCTACGTCGACCTCTCGCCGTCCGAACGTGCACGCTACGACGCCGAGTCGGAGCGATTCGAGACGTACGCCGAACAGTCGCAGTGGCGCGCGCAGGCCGACTCGCCCGACACGGCGTGGAAACTCTTCGCCGCCAGCGCGCGCCGGTCACCGGCCGCGCGTCGCGCCCTGCGCGCCTTTCGCGAGCGCGAACGTGTGGTACGCATGGCCGAGGCGAAGTTCGAGGAGACGGCGCGCGTATTGCGCATGTTTCCGGGTGAGCAAGCGGTGCTCTTTTGCGGCGGGACCGATGTGGCGATGGAGGTGTCGCGTCGATTGGCTATTCCACTCATCGCCGCGTCTACACCGGCATCGGAACGTCACGCGATTCTGAACGCCATGCGCGAGGGCACGTTGCGCGCCGTGGCGTCAGTAAAAGTCCTCGACGAGGGATGGGATGTCCCCAACGCCAAGCTCGGCATCGTGCTCGGCGATTCCACCCGTGGCGGCGCGCGACAACACACACAACGACTTGGCCGCCTACTACGACGACAGGGCGATCAGGTCGCGTCGCTGTTTGAGCTGGTCGCAGCCGGCACATGGGAGTTCTTCGCGTCGCAGAAACGCGGCGCGGCCGTGCGCAAGGTGGCTGACTCGCAGCTGGGCTTCGGACTGTGATGCGCGCTGGCATGCCCGCATGCTGAAGAACGAATGCTGAGAAGCATATGCTGACCCGCGCGCAGGTCGATCCATTCGTTCGCGTGGTCGGGAGTGTGCTGCGCATCCGCTATCTCGCCGATCCCGACGGTCGCGTGACCCCGTTCCTCGACCGACTGCTGCGACTCGTGCGCCGCTTGGAGGGACGATCACTCGAGACCGTCGTCGAGGCATTGCGTCGTCAGGAGCGTCGCGTGCGTGACGCATCGCGCCTGGCTGGCATCTCGCGGGCCTTGATCGAATGGTGCGACTTCGACGCGCCCGATGGCGCACGACATCTCGAGGCCGCGCGTCACGAGGTCTTCATGGCGCGTGGTGCGATCTGGCCACCCGTACCCGGCGACGCGCTGCTGCCGTTTGCCGATGCCGCCGCGACGCTCGGCCTTGCCGCCGACGTGTTGCAGCGCACGTTGTACGACGATCGCCCGGGCGCGCGTCGGTTGCGCCGTGTGCCCGACGGTGACGGCCGCGCGCTACTGGCGCGCTACAACCTCGAGCTGGCCCGCGGCGTGCTGCGTGATGCCACGCGCGTGGAACTGCACACGCGCGGTGGCTGGCGCGATGTCTTTCGTGCCGTCAAGGCGGCGGGACTGATGCACGAACTGAGACGCGAGGGTAAACGTTATCGATTGGTGCTCACCGGTCCCGCCGCGGCGTTCCTCGTGCGGCCCGCGCGCTACGGCGTGCGCTTTGCGCGCGTGCTGCCCGTGCTGGCCCGTTCACCCGGTTGGCGCGTGAACGCCGAGGTGATACGCGATGGACAACCGTGCCGTGTGCAACTGCGCGGCCGTGCGCGCGCACTCGCCACCGGTGCGCCGGTGGGCTCTGAGCCGCGTCGTGAGCGCTACGATTCGGCATGGGAGCGACGCTTCGTGCGCGACTTCCGCGCGTCGTCATGGGCCAAGGAACACGGATGGCAGCTATCGCGCGAACGCTCCCCACTCTCGAGCGGTGGCGCGGTGTTCCTTCCGGACTTTACGCTGCGACACACCGACGGTCGTGAAGCCGCGGTAGAACTCGTAGGATTCTGGACGCCGGAGTACCTGACTGCAAAGATCGCCAAGGTGCGCGCTGCGGGAGACACGCCCTTGGTACTGGTGGTCGCGAAGGCGTTGGCCGTAGGCGATGGCGGCAGCGCGATGCAGGATGTCGGCGGGGAGCGGATCCTGTGGTGCGGACAGCATCCGCGCGTGGGAGACGTGATGCGGCTGGTGGAGCGGGTGGCAAAGGCGCCGTGATCGCTGACCATATGACCCCTGAAGTTCGGCCTCACGCACGCTACGCCATCGGCGCCCGATGCACGAACGTGTCAATGTGCTGCTGGAACGCAATCACCTTGCCGTCCCGAAACTGCCACACGTGGGCGAAGGGCGCGGTGAAGCTCTTTCCGGTCGCCTTGAACGTGCCGCTGTAGTCGCCGAGTGCCACAACCTTATCGCCTTCGCTCACGAAATCGTGCGCGACGACCGTGAAGCCGTCCCATTCCGTGCCGAGCTTCATGAACACGTTTTCGAGCACTTCCGTCGGGCTGTTGTACACCCCGCCATATGGTCCACCAGCCGCCTGCGTCCAGTGGATGTCCGGTGCCATCCCACCCAGCACAGTGGGAATATCGCCGGCAGCAAAGGCGGCATAGATCGCGCGAGCAGTCTCGGTATGGGCAGTCATAGGGCGTTCCAGTGGGTGGTGGTTTCGTCGTGACCAAGCACGCGGCAGGCCGAACCTCGCCGCAGCGCGGGGGATAGTATGGCGCGAATGTTCCGTGCGCGAGTCCGGGTGATTACCGCGGAGGCATCACCGCGGAGGCGTCACCGACGATGCCGGTCGCGTGCCCTCGAGAATCCACCGCTGAATGCGTCGGCCGTTTCCGGCCTCGCCCGTGTACATGCGGTTCTGCGAGTCGATGGCGATCATGTGCGCGCGGATGAACTCGCCCGACTGACGACCGGGCCGTCCGAAGCGGTCGAGAATAGCCAGATCTTTGCGCCGCAGGATCCAGACGCGCTCGTTCGTACCGTCGATCAAGTACAGCAGACTCTGCTCCGCGTCGCGTGAAACCTGCAAGCTGAAGCCGCTGCCCGCGCCGCCCGTCTGCGGGCGAACGAACCGCTCCATCAGGTACTCGCCGTTCTGACGGAATACCTGAATACGATTGCCGCGGCGGTCGGACACGTACAGCAATCCGTCCTTGGTGCCCACGAGACCGTGCAGCGTGGAGTACTGCTGCGGCGGCGTCGCCGGATTCACCGGGTACGAGTATTTCTCCGTATCGGCAGGGCGCTTGCCGTACGCGCCCCAGTGCCGCTTGTACGCGCCGGTGGCGGCATCGAACACGATCACGCGCTTGTTGATGTAGCCGTCGGCAATGAAGAGCTCATTGGTTTTCGGCTCGACGTAAAAGTTCGCGGGTCCACCCAGGTGCGTCGAGTCGTTGCTGCCCTTGTTCACCCCCGGCTCACCGATCGTGAGCACGTGCTTGCCATCCTGCGTGAACTTCATCACGTGCATGCCGTTACTGGTGCCCATCCACACGAAGCCGTTGTGATCGATGTAGATGCCGTGCTCCTGACTGAACCACGTATAGCCAGCGCCCGGACCGCCCCACGACCGCACCACCTTGCCGTCGGCGTCCATCTCGACCACCGGCGGTGCCGGATAGCAACAGTCGGCGATAGGCGGCTTCATCGCCGCGCCGATCTCCTGATCGGTGAGACTCGACGGCATGTGAATGATCCACAGGTGATCGCGATCATCCACGAAGAGCCCGCGGATGTCGCCCAGGATCCAATCGTTCGGCAGCGTCGGCGGCCACGTCGGGTCGATCACGTACACCGGCAGTTTCTCCGCGGTCGGTGAACCGCGTGCCACCTTGGCATTGGCTCCCTGCGCATGAACGACGACCGGCGCCGTCAGGAACCCGACAACAACGGCGAGGAGTGGCACACGGCTCATGAGGTGCGGAACGGAGAGAGTGAGGAGGACGGGATCACGGCGGCGCGGGCGCCACGCGTGCGGTCCACGTTGCTCACGGATTGCCTGTCCTGCAACAAACTGATTCCAGCCGGCTTTGAACTTGACACTTAAATGTCATATCGATAACATCAAGGCATGAGAACCACGATCCGTCTCGACGATCACCTGCTGCGTGAGGCGAAGGCGCGCGCAGCGCGGGCTGGCCGTTCGCTGAACGAGTTCATCGAAGACGCGGTGCGTTCCGCCGTGCTCGACGACCATCAGGCGGCCAGTGCAGCGCCCGTAATCCCGGTGTTTCGTGGTGGCCGAGGGTTGCACCCCGGAGTTGATCTCGACAGCAACGCCGAGCTGTTGGAACTCATGGGCGACGATCGGCCA
>JBBQXC010000113.1:0-15646 GCA_038210005.1 Gemmatimonadales bacterium | reverse complement strand
GGATGCCTTCGGAATGCCTCGGGCTCGGCTGCACTGGCATGTGAGCGATCGCGACCTGGCGAGTGTCGAGAGAACGATCCGTGTGCTGAGTCGCGCGCTCGGTGCCGCCCGACCCGAGATGTTCCCTCGTGATGGCGAGTCGGGGTGGCTGGCGCGTCTGCAACCCGCAGCGCACCACATGGGGACGACAAGAATGAGTCGAAGCCCAACGGATGGCGTCGTTGACGTGAACTGCCGCGTCCACGGAACCACCAACTTGCATGTTGCAGGGAGTTCCGTCTTCCCCACCGGCGCATGGGCGCCGCCAACACTCACGATCATGGCGCTGGCGGTACGCCTCGCGCGTCACCTTGTCACGGGCGCGCGCAACTGAGAAGACATCGGCGAGTCGTGTGAAGTCGTCACCCGACAGCGCAACGTGGGCGGTATGGTAGTCGCGTGCTCGTCACCGACTGCCGCGACAAACCGCCCTATCCGTGCATCGTGAGAAAAACGCGGGTCCCGCGAAGTACACGGAGCGTAGCGCCCACGGTCGACTGCCCGCCGCGCGATCGAGGCCAAGCGCGTGTTTGAGCAGCTGCGGAACGTCGAGGTAGCACTACTCCTCCGTCCCGGTGTACACCGCGCGCGCGAGACGGTCTGCCTGCGGAAGGCCCGCACGTCGCCAGTAGGAAGACTCGCCCGTGCGATGCGGCGCCAGGCTCGTGCCCAATCCACACTTCGGCGCCATCCAGTCGGTGATTTAGCTCTCGACCCCAATGACCATCCCGCCCCGCGCGATGATGACCACATCGCGGTTGGGCGGCGTGCCGCCTGCTCCCGTTGGCCCGATCTCGCCGACCCTCCCGCTGACGACTCTCGCGTCCGCTACCTCAAACGCCAACCAGATCGCCCTGCGGAGTTGCTCGTCACAAATTTCCATCAATCGTGCGAGTGGCGCGTCGCTCTCGTAAGACAGATGATGGGGCGTGACTTGTTTGCAGAGGCGGCGAAAGCGTACCCTGGCCAAGATCGGTTCGATGTACTCGCTCCATACGCGCTAGCCCTCTCAACGGAGCATTCGCTGGACCGATTCGATGCTATCATTGTGGACGAAGGTCAGAATTTTGGTGAGGAATATTGGCTTCCTCTCGAGATGATGTTGCAGAGTGAGCTTCAATCTATGCTTTACGTCTTCTACGATCCGAATCAGTCAATTTATAAACGGGTTGATTCCTTTCCGAACCTTGGCGATCCTTTTCTTCTACTCACGAACTGTCGGAACGCGCGAGAGATTCACGCAGCGGCGTATGTGTACTTCCGTCGAGACGAAACAGACCCGCCGGCGCTGATCGGCATTCCACTAAAATCGAGTTCTGGAGATACGCCAGAAGAACAGTGTCAGCGACTGCACGAGCGCATTGCGCAGCTCGTCTCGGTTGATCGAGTGCAACCCAAGGACAGTGCAGTATTGATCGCAGGAACTCCGAAGGCGAGGTATTACTCGATGCTTCGCGCGATGACACTTCCCTGTAGCGCGAAGTGGGCGGTGGAGGATCATGAGGCTGAGGGCGCCATCCTAGTTGACACGATATCGAGGTTTAAAGGCCTTGAGCGAGCCGTAGTCGTTTTTGGGGCGCTAGACACCCTCAACCCGAACGGAGATCGAGAACTTCTGTATGTTGGAATCTCTCGAGCGAAGAGTAGACTTACCCTTGGCGGCACAGAGGCAACGTGTCACAGCCTTATGTAGATCGAAGCGTTGGCTCCGCACAATTAGTGAAGTGACCTTCCTCGTTTGGGCGAATTGTCTCGACACGCTCGTATGTAGCGCAGTCTTTGACAGACCAGTGTTTCTACTGACTGACGACGAACAGAAATCAAGCATGTGCTGCTGATAGTCTCGGACGGCGGAGCTTTTCGACGTGATCACCAGACTCATTGTTGTAGTTCTCCTCTTGGACAAGTGTCTCTGCGTCACTCATCACCGATCTCCACTAAGAAGCTGTACAACGCCCTGATATCCCAAGGCATCGGCGTGGGCAAGGACACGGTCACCAAGGCCGCTGAGCCTCACCCCGACGCCCCGCCCACGCGCGGGGACGTTTGGCGTGCGCGTCCGTCCCACCGGGGCGTCCGATCGGTCGCCGCGGCGACCGGACGCCCACGGGCAACGCCGCCCGGACGGCCAACGAGGTGCGGCGGCGGGCGGAGGTCAGGCCGCCGCGGGCGCGCCGGCCCTCGCAGGGTCGGCGATCGGGCCGTACGTTCGCCAAATACTCAACCGACCCCGATCGAATTTCCTATCCTGCAACATTGAGAATCTCTGCACGCGGCCGCGTCTCTCTTCTTCGCCACCGAGGCTGGAAGGACTGCACGGCGTGATTGCAACAGAGCCTCAGGCGCACGCAAGCACGGATGGCACACGCAGTGGCATCCGAACCTCGCGCCACGCGCGCGTGCGTCCAACGACGGCCGCGGTCGAACGACAGCGGTCCCGTCGGCGGATGCAGTATTCAGGAGATGGGTCATGGCTGAGAAGAAGCGAGAACCGGCGGACGCCACCAGCGACGACGCGGTGTACGCCGCGCGCGCCGCATTCTACGGACTGGACGTGAAGGACGCTCCCAAAGAGCCGCTCCTTGTCGACGAGGGAGAGTGCATCCGGCTCACACCGAAGGCCAATGGCAGTGGGCGATTCGATGATCGGCTGCGCCAGATTCCCGTGCAGTCCGTGCGCGATCTGAAGCGGCTCATCGGTACGCCGGACGAGGTGGTTCGCTCCCACGGCTGTCGCTGTGTCGACGTGCCCGGTGAGTCCGTCCCGCCGAACTTCAAGTCACTCGCCGATCTCGATGGTGAGCAGCATCGCGCACTGTATGCCGCGTCACACGCTTATCTGTACGGAGACTCTGCTCGTGTCTCGCATTTCGAAGCAGCGCTCGACGTGGCGTATGCGAGCGATAAGCGACGCTTCATCGGCGTGCTTTTTCTGAATGATCTGATCGTGGAGCGTAATTCGACCGTTATGTTGGGAGGCAGTGCGAATGTCGCACTGTTCCGGCGTATCGTGATCAAGCGGAACGGCAAGCTGCGACTGGAAAAGACGATCAAGATCGATTGCGTGAGCATCGAAGGTGAAGGACTCCTCAGTGCGCAAGTCTTTCCACGTGACATCGTCACTGCCGCGACCCGCGGCAACGAACCTTAGGAGGAACGACCGATGCCAGAGATCGATGCCAAGGGCCGAGTCGGAGTCAGTCCGACGGCACCGCCAACACCCGGCGCACCGCAGGTGGCCGATTCCGGTGGTGATGCGAATTGCAGCACATGGGGAGACGACGCGCCGAACAACGGCGGCGATGGCCTCGGTGGCTTCCGAGGCAGTGACGGTCAGGATGGTCAGCGTGGAGAAGATGGTAGCTCATTGCAGCTGGTCGTGGAGAATTTTCTTGGCGGGCTGTCCGTGGACTGTTCGGGGGGTAAGGGCGGCGATGGCGCACCTGGTGGAAAGGGTGGTCCAGGGGGTGAAGGTGGACACGGGGGCAGCGGCAAGGGGTGCGAGCCCGATGCACGTGGCGGACGCGGTGGGCAGGGCGGATCGGGCGCCAAGGGCGGCAACGGTGGCGATGGTGGCCGCGGCGGCGACCTGACCATCCTCTACCGGAACCTCGTTGGCAGCACACCGGTCGTGCGCACCGCCGGCGGTCAGCCCGGCATCGCGGGCAATCCCGGCGTGGGGGGTGATCCCGGCGCGGGCGGCGTGAACGGTGACAACGTGAATCGGCACCTGAGTGGCGGCTCCGGCCCCAATGGCGTTCGTGGTGACCGCAACGGCACCGAAGGTCGGCAGGGCAACGTGATCATCGCGCCGCAGCCATAAGGAGGATGGTGATACAGGTTGCACCGCATGGCTCGTCGGCCACGGCACGGGATCGTCTCCGTGCCGTGGCACACCGCGTCGGCGTGGCCAGCGGTATCCGCAGCGAGGCGCTGTCTCGGTTTGTCGCGCTCACCGACCTCGTCGCCGGCGAAGCCGTGACGGGTGTAGACGCGGCGCGCACCAGCACCTACTCGGCCATCAACGGCACTGGTGTTCCTGTGCAGTTCTCCCTTGCCATCGGCGCCGGACCTGCCGCCGCGCGCGTGCTCGGCGAAGCCGGATGGCCGGGCCTCACGATGAAGGAGCGATTGCTGCGCGGAGGGCGGCAACTCCTCGCCGTACTCGAGTCTCTTGGGCAGCTCAGACATGTGCCGGCGATCGATCACCTTCTTGCCGTACTTCTGCCGCCTACGGTCGCGCATCTTGACGGATGGACTGGTGCCGTGTGGTGCGGCGTGGTGGTCCTGGATACAGGCGAGGTTGGAACGCGGCTGTACATCAATCAGCGCTGGGGGGCGCTCACCGACCGTATCGTTCGACTTCGCTCGGCGGTGCTTCAGGTGGCGGGAGAGAGTGCGGCCGAGCAGTGGGAGATGGCGTCACGGTTCGTGTCCGTAGACCTGAATCCGTATGGCGTCGCACTCGACATCGGCAGCACGGGAGTCGCGCGGATCAAAGTGTACGCAGCGTCGCGCGAGCCGAGGACGGCCGCGATTGTCCCGTATCTCACCGCGGCGGCAGCGCACTGTCACCTCGCCACCTGTGACGACTTGATCGCTGCGTGTCAGGCACTGGGCGGCTGGTCGCGACCGCGCATGGTCATGCCATGCCTCGAGTTCACACGGAGCGCCCCCGTGCGAGCCAAAATCGACGTGGCACTCTGTACGCTGCCGTCGAGCGATGTGCACGTCAACGAGATGCTGCGACGAACACTGCACGTGCTCGCGCTGCCGTTACACCGCTACGACGAGTTCCTGCAGGCCCTGTCCCCACTGCCGCTTGCCTTGCGTCGTGTCGAGAGACTGCAGTACGCCAGTATCGGTGTGCATCAGGATCGACACGAACTGACCGTCTATGCCTCACCCGATCTGGAGAGCAGATCGGCTGGCGGGATGCGGCGTGACAGTGCGTGCAGCACGTGCGCCGTGGTGTAGAGGCGGCGCTGATCGACACCGACTGGTCCTGTCCGGAGGTGCCCGGACGTGCCGGCGTATGGATTGGTCACGCGGAGGCGCGGAACGGACTCCCAGCTTCCGTCGGCCAGCTGCGTACGACGAAGGAGCGCAAGGAGTCGTCGCTCACGGTGTTGACCATCGCCGAGCAGCCGCGAAATCGAGAGCTGCAGCGCGGCATCGAACGCGGTCGTCGGGACCGGAGACTGCTGCAAGGTGGATACTGTGCCGTCCGCCACAAAGGGCGTACGAAGTTCACGGAAGGCACGCAGCACGGCCGCCGTGGCGAACCAGTCGGTCGTCCACCAGTATGATGACCACTGCCCCGCAGGGGTCATGGCTGCGCGCAGGTACTCCATAGTGGGCGCCAGAAGGGCGCCATCCACTCCAGTGCGGTGCATGGCGCGCACGGCCACACCAGTCACATCGGCGTGCGACTGTCCCCACGAATCGCCGTGACGACTGCGACGGAAGGTGGCGAGGCCGCCGTCCGGCTGCATCCAGCCAAGCAGCGCACGGCCAGCGCGTGGTGCGTCTTCATGTCCGGTGGCGTGCAGCAGCAGTGCGACATGCGCGGTACTGTCGGCGTCGGGCGGTACGTGGCTGTTGTAACCCCAGACTGGCAGGCTGGCTGCATCGACGCGCGCCCGTGCCAGGAGGAACCCGACTGCCCGTTGAACTGCGACGCCTCGCTCGACGGCGCGAGCAGCGTTCGGATCGTGAGACACACGCGTCAGGACGAGTGCCACGAACGCAGTCAGCCAGCTGTCGGATTCGCCGGGTTCGAGCGCGAAGTCACGCCAGGCACCATCGTCGCTCTGCGCGCCGAGAAGGAACGCCGTGGCCGCAGAGCGCGGATCGTGATGCGGAAGGTTCAGCCTGCCTCCATTGGACCGGCGCTGTCCGAAGGCCTGCGCCGTGAGCACAAGCGGTCCTGCGATCTTTCGCTGGATGATCACTCCGGTCGTGGCTCCTTCGCCGCCCGCGACGTCAAGTTAAGCATACACGGCGGGTTGCGACTGCGGGCAGAGCCCGCTCATCGTCGCAACTCGGCGGCGAGTGAGTGTTCTGGCAAACCGGTTTATCGGACGCACTCACCATTCCCGCTGAGCTCCGCAGCATGATGCCGGTGCTCATCACAGGCGCAAGTGGCATCGTGCTCCTCGCTTTCGTGCTGGTCAGGCGCGAGCGACGCCAGGGACACCCAAGGGTCCGCCTAACAGCAGATTGCATCTGACAAGCGAGCGGCAGTGTGGTCCCTTCGCTCGCCCTCATCGGCACCTATAGTGTGGTCTTCATGATCGATGAGGCAGTCGCTGTGGGTCATACTACCTGAGAAATAATGATCTAAGATCAAAGTCACGGCGCAGCAAAGTTGTCGAGCTCGCTGCCGGACAGACTTGCGGAAGCCGCCTAGGGTTCAATATATACTTTTCAGTCGCTCGCCATTTTTGGACATAAACCCTCCCTTCTCATGTCATCTTGGCTCCTCCGCAAACTACGCTATGAAGCTGTAGCCTCAGCTGTCGTTGTGTCACTCAGTGGCTTTTTCGCACCTGCCATCTGTGCTCAGGACAGCGCGAGCACTGCGGGGCCCACAACGAAACCTCAGCAGATTGACTCTACGTTGCTTATTGCTGCCCAAACGCAGCTCGCCAGCACTCGTGGCTCTCTTCGAGCTGCGCAAGATTCGATCACTCGATTACTTGTTGCAATCTCGCAGTCTCCTTTCCCTGAGCCTATCGGGTTCAATGAGAGCTCGATAGCGGCTCTCGGTCGCCGTGCAACAATTAGCATCAGGCTGCCTACTCTAGGACGCGTGCGTGTCCTCGTCCGAGAGCAGAATGGGAATGGTCAATACGACACCATAGCTAATACTCCATTTACCTCAACACGAATTGACATTCCCACGGTTCGCGCTGGCACATACAACGTACTCGTTGAAATACTAAAGAATCGGGCGAACAGCTCAGAAGCCACCGGTGTTCGTCGCGGAATTTGCAGCCTTGCACCGGCGAGAGAAACGAGCAAGTGTCTCTCCGACGGTACTATGACTTTTATCGTATCTGACAGCAACTCACCAATAATAGTTGCTGACTCGGTCAGGCCTGCTCCGGGCGGTGGTTCAATTCGCGTTCAAACCACTGGAGCGCGCAGCCTCGTGCGCGTTGTCCTAAAGCGGTTTGTAGGAGGCCGGGAAGTCTTTGCGTGGCAGTCTCGAGAGGATTTTCCCGTTGACGAATTTGGCCGCCCAACCGCGCCGATTGGCGATTTCACAACGGACCAGACAGTTCCATTTAGTGGATTCTCCGGCGGTGAAACGTACGCAGTCGATGTCACGGCCATCGCTCAGGATGGCACTCGGGCTGCGCCTGTTCAAAACGTGATCTTTATGATGCCGAAAGCGCTCGCGCCCCTTGAGATGAAGGGCCCACTTAACCTTCGTATCCGGCCAGGAATTGGTGTCGAAATCGCTTGGAGAGTAACAACGAAGCCTGACTCAGCTAGCGTAAGTATTGGATACCCTGCACTTGATGGCACGCTACGCGAGACGAACAGCACGAAACTGCTCGTGAATCCAAGTGACAGTCTGTCCATGTCTATACTTGTGAAAGATGCGGACTTGTTCGCAGAGCTTCAGGTCAACGATTCGACCGTACTACCAACCACGCCAACCGTAACACTGCGGCAATTTGGGCGAAATGGAATTCAGCTTACACATCAAATTAGTGCTGCAATCGTTTTTGTCGAATCAGATGTCAATCTCATCTCTGATGTGACTAAACGAAAACAAGTCAGTGAGTGGCTGAAGGTCGTAAGGACGGCGAAAGGCGGAAACTTCGATGCTGTTAAAAAGAAAAAAATTGATTGGCCAGCCTTAGCATCAACGGTTTTTTCTGTGGTAGCACCGATTTTGCTGACCCCGTAGGCTTGGGGATTGGATCGATCCGCTCGTACGCGCACTCGAGATCAAGTGCGACGTCACCGCACTGCACACGTTTCGCCGGCTGTTTCTCGACCTATAGAAGCATTGGCAGGCAAACCACGCCATCCACGTTGCCATCACGGGCCATGATGGGGCAGCAACGATGGGGACACTCACCGAAGCAGGCGGTCGTCATGACACCCTGAACCGGGTGTACTTCGATCCCCGCGCGACACATCTGCTCGCCAAAGCGCGGGCCGTCATGGAGTTTACGCGGACCGTGTACCCCGCGACCGGTGCCGCCTACGGCAGCGCGCGAGACGCGTGATTCACGCGCACGCGGTGGCAGGCTCACCTGCGTAACTCGCCGTCGAACTGGCGACCCGTTGTGGACACATTCGTGGACAAAATGTCGCCGGAAACGTGAACAGACATTTTCGGGCACGACGGTATTGCGCAGTGTCTCAACGCGCTGGATGCCGAGCGCCTTCTGCTGTTGCTAGACACGTTCGCGCAGGCGGCACGAACCGCCGCCTCGTCGCGCCCGATCTCGTCGCCTCCCCCGCTGACTACTCTCGCGTCCGTGCCCCAAGTCACCCCTGCACGGTGTCGACCGCACTCCATAAGCGAGATGGAGCGAAACGGCTGATCGACTGGGACCGAACCGACTCATCGGAAACAGCGAGATACGCGACCACGGCCGGCTGAGGGCTGAACAGGGTCGCTCTGAGTCGACTGATTCACCCCGATCGGGACGCTGGGCCACCTCGCAACGGACGGAGCGCAACGAGTCCGCGCCGAGCGAAGCGTCGCGAGCGGCGCCGCCGGGGCACCAGCCATCACCACTGGCGATAATAACGCCGTTCGCGGCCGACGTGCATCCCCGCCTAGGCTCAATACTGTTCATTTAATTGTGTTATCGCGTTACGGTGCCTTTTGGCGGGCGATGTCGGACACTGATGTGGACGACGTGGTCGACGACGCGGGTGCGCAGCGGAATGATTACTGGCGCGGCTGCGCCGCTTCTGGCGCCTTAAACCATCGAGCCTGCCAGCCAAACCTCTTTCCGATGATCGCGAGCACGAACTGGCAGCACATCGCGGATTACAACCCGGAACTGCTCGCCCGACTTTAAAGCAAGTTCCACGCGCATGAGCACGCATGGCTCTCCGTGTTCGCGGCGCTCGTGCATTGCCGGTGGACGCGCCTTCAAAGGCTGCCGCAGTTCGTGGACCGCGTGTGCCAATGGGCACAACCGGCTCGTGAGATGGCAGCAGTGCTGCTTGCGTCGTCGCCTGATCCCGAAACGGCGTCCCTCGGGTATCGCGGATTCAGCGCCCGGGATTCATGATCTCGACTCTCGCGACGCAGAATCTGCCGGTGACCTGCGCCTACGCACGTCTATCGTGGTAAGATGAGCGCCACGCCAAGACAAGGTGAGCGTTCTTACGCGAGGCGCTGACTTTTCAGACGTGAGCCTTCAACCGCTCGGCCACCTGTCCTACAGAGGGGAAAACCGAGTCCCGTTGCCCTAAAGTCGCGGTCGCTTGTCCATGGGGATTGGACCGCCGACCTCTCGAACAAACAAATCGGCGGCGGACGCAGCGGCGACCCGTGCCGACGACCCACATCGACATCCCGCACCGACGCGCTGCTGACGTGACCGGCGGTGGCGTCTGAGGGTTCCCAAGCCCTCGCCCGCGCGGGGCATTGCGACGCCACCGGCGACCGACGGCTGCCCAGCCCCCTCGAGCCGCAGGCCACCGACCCTTCAATGCATGCCCGGCCAGTCGGACGCTGCTGGCTGCCCAAGGGCGGGAGGAATGCCCTCTCGGCCCGCCGCACACCCATCCGCCTGAGAGAGGTCTCTGTAAATGACGACGACCTGAAAGCCCGTCCCCCGACCCGTGACGCTCACCGCGTGCCTCGCGACCGACCGGACGCTCGTGCTCGCGCCCACCGGTCCGGATTGAACTCGCGACCTGATCGCTTCCCTCGCGATTTACCCCAACGGGCGCTCCGGCGTGGAGACGCACGAGCACAACACCCTCGACGACGATCTGGCGTGGATCGGTCGCGCCGACGGCACACGCCTGATCCCCGTCGCGCGTGCACCGCAGGAGATCGACCTGAAGCATCTCCGGGCGGAACGGCAACCGCGTCGCCCGCTGGGCCGGCACGTGACCGCCATTCGGCGCGGCCGCCGGACTCGCACGCGCGCTGACGGTACTCGCGAGTCCGTGTTCACCAGCGACGCGCTCGCTGCGGCGGCGAACGCTGC
Organism: Gemmatimonadales bacterium; assembly: GCA_038210005.1. Classification (GTDB taxonomy): domain Bacteria; phylum Gemmatimonadota; class Gemmatimonadetes; order Gemmatimonadales; family Gemmatimonadaceae; genus Gemmatimonas. Next base: position 5,405 of record JBBQXC010000113.1, on the reverse strand, counting down.
CCTGTGGATGAACTGGATCTACGAAGAGGAGGGGTTCAGCACGGGACGGTGTGTTTCCCTCGCCGAAGACGTGCTCTCTCCCAACATGCTGATCGTCCCCGGCCAGATCACGGCGCAGGCCCTTGCAGCGCTCGCCAAGGCGACGGTCGCGCGATTCGCGCGCGAGGGCACGCTGCTCCTGGGTGTCTTGCCGTGGCTCAAGGCGCAGACCGAGCTGGGGCAGCGCGCGTCGCGCCGGCCGGCGAAGACGTGACAGCGCACGTCCCTTCGGCGGGCCGCAATGGCGTGGCGGGCGCGGCCGTGCGCGGCCTCCTCGGTACGTTCCGAACGCGCTTAGGGTGCCCGAGCCCCAGGGCGTGTCCTTACCACGCCATCCATGCAACCCGGACGGCGACGCATGGTGGCCGGCCCGCCGGTGCGCCTATGCTGCCGTCCAATGGCGATGTCGTGCGCCCGAGCATGGAGTCGCGGTACGCGCAGCGTGATCAAACCGTACCACGGGTCTCGACGTCGTCCGCCTCTACCGCCGGTGATCGACCGCGCACGCGACTCCCCGCGTGCGCAAACGGATTCCTGCCGCAACTCACCATTGTATGATGCCGCATAAAAAGCACCTGACGAAATGGCAAGCGACCACTCTCACGGTCGCGAAGATGATCGACGAGCGTGAGCAAGCTACGTCTGACCACGATGTCGACATGTCAGATGACGGCTGGACCGAGGACGGTACCATGTTTTACGTCATCGTCTGCAGCGCGCGTCGCGGTGTCCCGGCGTCGATGACCATGCGTGTGGTCGCCAATAGCCCAGGTTTGGCACGCGTTCGAGTCAAAGCATTGATGGAGGAGTTCACGGAGGGAACGGAACTGCTCGCCAACGCAAGTTACACGCGATCGGGTGAGTCGTGCCGTGCCTATCTCGACCCGACGTTGCTCGGCGCCCTCCTGGCCTGTATCGACGGGGGCACGGCCGGTCCGCGGCTACCGCGCCCAGCGCGACTCTCGCCGCTCGATATGTCCATTGAGTTGATGGTCCGGCGCGGGGCGCTCGAGGCCGAACGGACTGCGACGGTATCACGCGTCACGAGCGGACTCGTCAAGCACCCGGACCCGATCGATCGTGCCGACTGGGACCGAGGCGACCGCACGACGTTCAATATGGAAGTGTGCTCGATGCGCACCAGGGTGCTGTCGGCATCAACCTCCGTATTGTTGCGGCAGACGACGTCAGGGTTCGCGTGCGCGCGCAGCAACTCCTGCGTCGGCTGAGCCACGGGACGGAGTTGCTCGACAATGCGCATTTCACGCGGACAGGCGAATCGTGTTGCGTGTTCACCAACCCCGCGTTCATGCCCACAAGCGTACCGATCGTGGACGAGGACGGTGGTGGTGAGTGGTACATGGTGGCAAGTGTCTGATACCGCTCGGACAGTGTGCCATCTGACGTCAGCCTCACCTACTGCAACGCACCTGCCTGCCTGCCCTCCCGCCCATGACTCCCCGCAGCACGCACGCAGGTTGGCGTCGCCTTCCTGGCTCGACGCACCGTAAGCCGGGACCAAGGCGCCGGCAGGCGGCCCGCCTCAGCTCTTAGGCTTTCGTGGTGGGATCGTGGCTGAGCGCCAACGCCCCGGAATTCGACGCGGGCACCTCAGCCCACGACAGATCACTCGAATTCCTGAGTCGTCAATGTCACTCCCGTCACTCTCCATCGATCCCCCGCTCAGCATACCCGCCGCGACGCTCCTGGCGCATGTCCGTCGGCGACGCCTCGTTGAACTGTACGCCGCGCCAGCCGTCTCCTTGCGCGATCTCGCCGACCTGCTGTTGGTCGACATGCAACTGCGGATGTTGAACAACGAGCCCTCGACCCTCCCGTTCCGCGATGCCCAGTGGTTTCACGCACTCCTCGCCAGCAATGCACTCGGCGCCGATGGGTTCGCCGTAAGGATCGAAAGTGAGCATGCACACTATGCGAGTGAGACCGTCCTCGCGTTTCAGATGGTTGGTGCACAACTGGCGGCGCATCTGGTCGAGCAGGCGATTCAGTCGCTGCCCGCATCCCTTCGGTGCAAAGAGGCACGTCACGCACTGTCAAAGATCAACAAGTGCTGGGTCCAGGGGGAAGACGAGCGGCGTCTTTTCGTGCTCGATGGCGTGTATCGGACGTGGCAACAGTTCCTCGCGCCCGATGACGCGATCGAGGGACTGCTGGTGAACTATGCTCGACGACACCGGCTCGGACTCGGCGCGTGACGTGCTACAGCGTTCGGTCGGACGTGGATCGCGAACGGCATGTCGCCGCCGATGGGGATCGCGGACTTCACGGAGTCGACTCGGAATGTTGACTACTATGAGCTGGACAGTTGGTGCGTCGCTTTTTACCACCGAGCGAGCGCGTCGAATGACCCATCGGCCAAAGGACGAAATTGAAAGCGTATCACCAAGTTACCCTCGGCGCAGCATGGGCGGTTCTACGGGCCAAGCACGCGATCGGGGGGAAACGAGCGAGCCGCGCCGGTAACCCACCAGACAGGCAACCAAATCCAACGAACAATATCAAAAAACGCTCTTCATTCTGGAGCGTCGTTGACCTTCTCAGGCGCGGCGGTGAATTCGTTGAACGAGCCATCGAGTGCCTCAGGTGGTACCGCGCGTTTGATGGCAGCAAGGAACTCCTCATCGCGAGTGCTGCTCCAGGCCACGTCCTTTATCACGATCCGCACACTCGGCTCGGTGATTCCTATCTTCTTTAGACTCTTCTCGACCTGAACTCTGATATCGTCGTCATCCAGTTGCGACTTCAGTGGTAGCTTGGCCATTCGGTGTACGATCGCCTCGACAATCATTTTGCTGTTCTCCTCCCGATTCTCTCGTATTCCCTTTTCGAACGCTGTGACCCACGCGCGCACACTTTCCAGATATGCATCGATCGCCTTCTGCATACGCGGGACATCCTCGCGCGGAATCAGCTTGCCGAATGGCTGGACGTCGCAGAGATACTGTTCCAGAATCGCGTCCCAGTCGTTGCTCAACTCCGCCTGCGACTTGTTCACCATAAGGCGCTCACCTTTCTCGTCGAACGCACGCTGCCCGTCCACAACGAGCGCCACCCTGAATTTCTGATCGGCGCTGTTCTTGAACGGACGGATCGCGGTGTCAAGGATGTCGCGCAGCGCAGCCGGAAGGTCGGCGTTCAGTAGCAGGCTCGACAGAGTCATGGTCCGCTGCGTCCACTCTGCGCCAGACCTCGTCAGCTCGATGAACTGGAATTTGGTCGAGAACACACGCGTCTTCCGCGACAGGTCGAATGGCACGGCGGGATTCGTCTTGAGCACTTCGAGGACTTTCGCAACCGCTTCCAGTGCGAGATCCTGACTGTTCGGGACTGATGCTGCGGCACTCGCGGCACTCTCCGCGTCCGTCTCGTTCGCGCCAGCGTCGCTCGCCGTGAGCACAATCCCATTCTGCTCTACACTCTCACGCTCGGCCTCCACTGCACGCGGCGTCGGAGCCCACACGACGATATCGTCGTCCACCATCAGCAGGCCGATCCGAAGGCCCCGCGCCTGCCGGACATCGAGGCCCTTCTCCCCCGGCAACATCGCCTCGTGGAGACGACTTAGCGCCGACTCGTCGCCGTATCCAAGGTGGTAGACCTCCGGGGCTGCATCGATCATTACCGTCGCGGTGACACCGCCGCGCACACGCGTGAGCAGCGCTTCGCAGTCGCGTCCCCAAGACCGGGAACCGCGAGAATGATTTTGTCCCTGGCGGCGGAAATACGGGTCGCCAGGCCGTTGTCGGAAATGCTGGTGTAGGTCGCCTTACTCATTCCTTTCTTTGATCCTCAAGCAACTATTGAACGGCCGACGCCCACCGAATGCCCGCAAGCAAGGCTGCATCGCATCAAAGGATACGGGGACGCATCCGCGCCGGGGTTCAGACGGCGCGCCGCTTTCAGCTCCCGGAGTGTGCCAGTCCATGGTTCATCTTCTCTAAGCTCCAGACTCTCCTGCGCCTGTCGCCGAATGCAAGCGACTCGTTCGCGCTGGCCGGGAAATGTCGCGACGGTCATCCAGCCGCCAGGGGTTACCGGCACCGATGCCGCAGCGACCACAACGCCGACGTCGACCGTCGCCGTGCCGCCATTCGAGACGACGGTGATCACGCCATTCTGGGTGCCCGCTGTCAGGCCCGCACGTTCGACGATCACGCGCACGATTGCGCTTCCGCTTCCCTCACGCGGCGTGACGGTCAACCACGGGGCCGACGACTCTGCGCGCCATGTCAACGTCCCGGCACCGGCATTCGCTGCGGCGATTGTCGCCTCTGTGGTCGACGCGTCGAGCGTCAAACGCGTCGTCCCGAGTGCGAGCCGAGGCGCCAGGGGATCCTCCCGCATCAGCTGCACGGTCACGACCCGGGTCCCAAGCGGCGTCGTGATCGTGAGGTTCGCCACGGATACGCCGACGGGCGCCGCGGCGCGGTCCGTGCCGATGGTGAGCACGACCGGCTCGGTGGTCAAAACGCCGCCGGTGGGCAGCGCGGTCAGCCACGGCGCATCTGACGTGACGCGCCATGCGATGCTTCCAACGCCGGTGGCATTCCGTACCGTCACAGTGGCGACAGGTGCGCTCATATCCAGCGTCACGCTCCCGGTCGACACCGCGAGCTCCGGGCCAAGCTGCTGCAGGCGGAGATCGGCCACCGCTCGTTCGCCCTCGCGCACCGCGACGATTGCGGTCGCGGCACGGTAGCCGTCGCGCTGGGCGCGCACCTCGTAGCGCCCTGCGGTCACGCCGGAGATGCGGAAGGAGCCGTCGGCAGCGACGCTCACGGTGGACGATGCTGGGTCGGTTGTGACGGTGCCGCCGGCGAGCGGCACGCCACTGGTCGCATCGGCGACTCGGCCGACGATCTCGGTCACCGGGGCGGTGATGTCGAGCGGTGCTCGCGCGCACGCGACGATCGAGAGGGCGAGGGCGAGGGCGGAGTACAGACCGCGGGAAGCAGGTGCGGCTTGGAGACGGGCGTCGCGAGTCGGCATGGACGAACCATGCAACTACCCACTGACAGTCGCCGCTAGAGCGTGTATTGAGAGGCAACATGCGAAAGACGCTCATGCCACGACACATAACAGACTTGAGCCATCATCGGCGTTCTGACGAAGACCAAATCTGCGGAATGCAATCATAATCCATCGGATGTGCCTGCAGAGGCCGATCCGGATCTTGCGCGCGAATGGCGTGCAGGGACTGAGTTGCCGATGATGCCAACCGGCAATCGTGACGCTGACGCTGAGCTCGTCTGCCTGGTGAAAGTGTATCTCGACGGACGGAGAGCGGGGCTCGCGCAACTGTCAGCGCTGTCGGCTCGGGTCGCCCGATGGCTTCGCGGGCGCAG
>JBBQXC010000112.1:0-15694 GCA_038210005.1 Gemmatimonadales bacterium | reverse complement strand
AGTCGGGACGATCGCCGGTTGTATCGTGCGCTCGGGAAACATGAACCGGAAGGGACGTATGCGCGTCATCCGGGACGGCGTCGAGATCTACGACGGCGGCATCGCCTCACTGCGTCGATTCAAGGACGATGTGAACGAGGTGAAGGAAGGCTACGAGTGCGGCATCGGCATCGAAAACTTCAACGACGTCAAAATCGGCGACGTGTTCGAATGCTACCGCACGGAAGAAGTAGCTCGTACTCTCGACCAGGCTGCAAAGTCCTGAGGAGGCAGTATGGGCGAACCGCGGCGACCTGACCGCGTAGCCGAATCGATTCGCGAACAAGTGGCGACCTTCCTCGCAGAAGGCGCCAAGGATCCGCGAATTCGTGGCTTCGTCACCGTGACCGCGGTGGAGATGACACGCGACCTTCGGCACGCAAACGTGTTCGTGAGCGTGATGGGAGATGATGCGGCCATAAAGGCGACCTTCGAGGGACTCGGAAGCGTCGCGTCGCACCTGCGTTCCATGCTCGGCAAGACACTGCGCCTGCGAAACGCGCCGGAGATTCACTTCAAGGCCGACGAGAGCATTGCGCATGCGTCGCGCATCGAACAGCTCCTGGCGCAGATCCGAACGGATCGCGATGCCGTGGCAACCGAGGCCGTGGAAGAAGCCGCGGAGAATACCGATTCGGCGGCCGGAGATGATCCCGGCCCGTCGGACGCATCGCCGTCTTCCGTGTGAACGCGACCCGCTCGGCGTGATGGTGCGCTGACGCGGGCGTGGGCGCGATGTCATGATTACGTCAGGACTTCTGTTCGTCGACAAGCCGGCGGGGATGACCTCGCACGATGTCGTCAGCGTCGTGCGACGCGCGGCCCGCTCCCAGCGGGTCGGACACGCCGGCACGCTCGATCCATTTGCCACCGGACTGCTCGTGTTGGCAGTCAATTCCGCCACGCGTCTGCTGCCCTACATCGTCGGCGAGCCGAAAGTGTATGACGCGGTCCTTCGGTTCGGCTTCGAAACGGATACCGACGATCGCACCGGGGAGGTCACCCGCGAAGCGTATCCTCCCGCGGCCGAACTGCTCGGGCATCCCGATGCACCCCCGCTCCGCGATGCGATCGCCGCGTTGACGGGAAAACTGGCGCAGGTTCCTCCGGCGTTTTCCGCGAAACACGTGAACGGCGAACGGGCGTACGCCATGGCGAGACGCGGTGAAGTCGTCGTGCTTCCCCCGGTCTCGGTGCAGGTGATGCACTGGGAGTGGCTGGCGAGCTCGCCGGAGTCGCTCACCGTGCGCATTACCTGCGGGGGCGGTACGTACATCCGCGCCCTCGCACGCGATCTCGGACGCGCCCTCGGCAGTGCAGCGCACTGCGAGAGTCTGCGTCGTATTGCCAGCGGCGCGGCACATGTGGCCAATGCGGAGCCGCTCGAACGGCTCGAGCCGAGTAGCATCGTCGATGGCCGGGTCCTCTTGCGCTCACCACTGTCGGCCTTGGGCGAGATCGCGCACGAGCCGCTCGACGACGCCGGAATCGCGGCGCTCCGCTTTGGCCGACGGGTCGCGGCGACCACGGCGGGCCCGCGGGGCGCGCTCCTCTGGAACGACACCGTCGTCGCGATCGCCGAGCGTACCGCCGGCGACTGGTGGCAACCGCGCGTAGTGATGCTTGGTGAGGAAGCGACGGTATGACGTCGGTGTGGTCCGATCCCGTCGGGTTGCCGATCGGCGAGTCCGGTGCCGTCATCACGGTCGGCACGTTCGACGGCGTGCACCGCGGCCATCATGATGTCTTGGCACGGCTCGCCGCGCTCGCCGCGGCGACCGCGCGGCCCAGTGTGGTCGTGACGTTCGAGCCGCATCCGCTGGAAGTGGTGCGTCCGTCGGCCGCGCCCCCCCTGCTCACGCTGCACAGCGAAAAGCTCGAGATGTTCGCGCAATGCGGTGTGTGCTATGTTGCCGTGCTCCCCTTCACGCCCACCCTCGCGTCGTATGAAGCGGAGCAGTTCGTGGACGCCGTGCTGATCGAGCGTTTCCGGGTCGCCCAACTGCTGGTCGGGCACGATCACGGATTCGGGCGCGGGCGACTTGGCGATATCGATGTGCTGAAAGCACTCGGCGCCTCTCGGGGGTTCGGCGTCACGGTGTTACCGCCGGTACACGCCGCCGACGGTCGCGCTATTTCGTCGACCGTCATCCGGTCCGCGATTCAGCAGGGCGATCTGCCGACCGCTGCGGCCGGACTGGGCCGCCCCTACAGTCTCGCCGGCACCGTCATCCGAGGCGATCAACGTGGGCGATCGATCGGGTATCCAACGCTGAATCTGCAGCCGCCTCCCATTCGGAAATTGCTCCCTCCCGACGGTGTCTACGCCGTCCGGGTGCAGACGCCAGAGGGACCCTTCGGCGGCATGCTGAACCTTGGTCCACGGCCGACCTTCGGGGATGCGTCACGCCGGATTGAGACACACGTGTTCGATGCCACGCACGACTGGTACGGAGCGCCGATCCGGCTCGACCTGATCGCACGGATTCGGAATACCAGGTCGTTCAGCGGAATCGACGCACTGCGCGCGCAACTCGCCCTCGACGAGGCCGCCGCGCGCGACACTCTGCAGGGACTGGCTACCGCCGCGAGCGCCGGACCCCTAAGTTAAGAGGCTAGGCGTACTTTGCGCCGTTTCTCGCGTCTCTCCTCCTGACGCGCTGACATTACCTCTGGCCACCGGCATCGATGGCGAACCTGAAGTACCGCATCCTGCTCATCGTGGGACTCTTCGCGGCCTCCGTGTGGGCCCTGTTTCCGCGCACCGTCGTTGAACGGGTGAAGCGCGATGGCGTTTTCGTGTACGACACGGTGCGCCGCGTGCCGCTCAAGCGAGGGCTGGACCTCCAGGGCGGTATGCACCTCACGCTCGAGGTCGACGAGTCCAAGCAGGCGGTCGCCGACAAGTCCGAAGCGCTCGATCGTGCACTCAAGGTCGTGCGTCAGCGCATCGACGAGTTCGGTGTCTCCGAGCCAGTCGTGCAGAAAGCCGGCACGGAGCGCATCATCGTCGAACTGCCTGGCATCGACGACGCCGAACGCGCGCAGGACGTCGTGCAGAAGTCGGCCTTCCTCGAGTTCCAGATCACCGACAAGACGCAGGCGTTCGAAAAGGTGATGCCGCGCTTCGACGAGATCGCCAAGAACGCTGGACTGTCCACCGCGGCGGCGGCCAAGGCGTCGGGCGACACCACCAAGAAGGTCGGTGTCACCTCGCTGCTCACGCAGCAGTCCGATTCTGCGAAGGACTCGACCGGCAAGGCGGTGGCGACCACGGGAGCCGATACTGGTGCCGCGACACCTGCGGCCGTGGCCGGTGGTCTGTTCAGCACGAACGTGCAGCCCGGACAGATTCCCGGACAGTACATCGTGCCGGAAGCGGCCTACGCCGCCATCGAACGCGCGCTCACACTGCCCGCCATGCAAGACGCCATGCCCCCGGGCAAGGTGATGCGTTGGGGCGTCGACTCGCTCGTGTCCGGTACGCAGCGCTTCTTCGCATTGTACGTGCTCGACTCGCGCCCGATCATCACGGGTGAAGTGCTCACCGACGCCCGTCCGTCCACTGATCCGGTGGAAGGAAACGTCGTGCAGTTCACGCTCAACAATGAAGGCGCGCGCCGTTTCAAGGTCGAAACCGGCAAGCACGTGAAGGACAACATGGCCATCGTGCTCGACCAGCGCGTCGTCACCGCGCCGGTCCTCAACAGTGCGATCGGTCGCAATGGTCAGATCACGCTGGGTGGCGGTACACTGCAGGCCGCGCAGGACCTCGCGCTCGTGTTGCGCGCCGGTGCGCTGCCGGTGCCCCTCAAGGTGGCGGAAGTCCGCAGCATCGGTGCGAGCTTGGGCGCCGACTCGATCAACAAGGGTGCGCTGGCTCTGGTCGTCGCGTTCCTGCTCATCGTCGTGATTCTGATCGGCTACTATCGTTTCGCCGGCATGCTCGCCGTGGCCGGGTTGCTCCTGTACCTCGTGTACACCCTCGCGGTGCTGGCCGGCTTCAATGCCGTACTCACGTTGCCCGGCCTGGCCGGCTTCGTGCTCTCGATCGGCATCGCCGTCGACGCCAACGTGCTGATCTTCGAGCGCATTCGCGAAGAACTCGACCACGGCAAGTCGAACCGCCTCGCCATCGACGAAGGCTTCCGCCATGCCCTCAGCGCGATCATCGATACCTCGGCGACCACGATCTTCTCCGGCATGGTGCTGTATCAGTACGGCACCGGCCCGGTGCGCGGTTTCGCTGTCACGCTCATCGCGGGCCTCGTCGCCTCGCTGTTCACGTCGATCTTCGTGAGCAAGACCTTCTTCATGATCTGGCTCAGCCGCACGCGCGGCAACCAGACGCTGAGCATCTGAGGACGCCATGCTGCGAATTTTTCACAACACCAAGTTCGAGTTCGTCAAGCATTGGCGCATCGCCGCGGCTCTCACGATCGCGTTCATCGTAGCGGGACTCGTCACCTTCGGTATCACGGGCGGCGTGAACTACAGCATCGAGTTCACGGGCGGGACGCTGATGCAGGTCCAGTTCAAGCAGGCCCCGGATGTCGCCGTGGTGCGGAGTACGCTCGACAAGGCGGGCATCACGGGTAGCGAAATCCAGCAGTACGGTACCGCCACGGAGTACACCATCCGTGCCCGTGACGAAAAGCAGGTGGAAGCGCAGGCTGCCGGTGCCGAGGGCATCTCCAAGAAGATCGCGGCGGCGCTCGAACAGCAGTTCGGGGCGGGCAACGTGACGATCGTCCGCACCGAAGCGGTCGGACCGAAGGTCGGCAGTGAGCTCCGCTCCGGCGCGCTTACCGCCATGATTCTCGCCTCGCTCATTACGCTCATCTATCTCGCCTTTCGCTTCGACTGGCGCTTCGGCGCGGCGGCCGTGCTCTCGACGTCGCATGACATCCTGGTGACCCTCGCGTTCATCAAGATGTTCGACATCGAGGTCTCGCTCACGGTCGTTGCTGCCATCCTCACGCTGCTCGGCTACTCGGCAAACGACACGATCATCATCTTCGATCGCGTTCGTGAAGACCTCAAGAAGCGGGCGAAGGGCGAAACCCTCTCGGCCGTTTTGGATCGCGCCATCAACGAAACGTTGCCGCGCTCGGTCATGACGCATGCCACCACCTTGGCCTCCACCCTCGCGCTGCTCATCATCGCCGGTGAAGTCATTCGCCCGTTCGCGTGGGTGATGGCGTTCGGCGTCTTCGTGGCCACGTTCTCGTCGATCTACGTCGCTGGTCCGTTGCTCATCTGGATCGAGTCGAAGTATCCGCGCACCACGTCCGACTCCACGAGCCGGGCTGTCAACGCGGGTAACGACAACTCGGGCGATACGCGTCCGCGGAAGTCGGAGCGCCTCGCCACGCGGTAAGGTTCGTGACCGTCTTCTCCGACAGTCATGTGCATCTGGCCGATCCCGCGTTCGCTGAAGAAGCGGACGCGGTGGTCCAGCGGGCCCGCGCAGCAGGTGCGCGGGCCCTCGTCTGTATCGGCGAGTCGGCCGCCACGGCCCGCCGCGCGCAGTGGCTGGCCGCACGCCACGCAGGCTTCGTCTTCTCTACCGCCGGTGTCCATCCCCACGATGCGGCTTCCTGGGATGATGCGACCGACCCGCAGGCGATACGCGAGGCCGTCGCCAATGGCGCCGTCGCGGTCGGCGAGTGCGGACTCGATACGCATTACGATCACGCGCCGCGCGAAAGCCAGCTTCATGCACTCGATGCGCAGCTCGCACTCGCCGAGGAACTGCGGAAGCCGATCGTGTTGCACACCCGCGAGGCTGAAGCGGACACCTCCGAGTTCCTGAAACGCGCCGAGACGGCCAGCGTGCGTGGCGTTCTCCACTGCTACACGGGCTCGATCGCCCTTGCCGAGGCGGCGCTGGCCGTGGGGTGGTACGTCTCGTTCAGTGGCATCATTACCTTCAAGAGCTGGACCGATGAGGCACTGCTGCGAATGGTGCCTGACGATCGACTGCTCGTCGAGTCCGACGCGCCGTATCTCGCCCCCGTGCCGCATCGCGGGAAGCGCAACGAGTCGGCCTTTGTCACGCTCACGTTGGCGCGATTGGCCGCCGTTCGAGGCCAAAACGTGGATGCCCTTGGCTGGCAGACGCTCCGCAACACGAGGGAACTGTTCGACTTGCCGAACACCGTGCTTGCCGCCTAGGTCGCGCCGCGCTCACATCCATCCTTGATCACCATTCCGCGCATTCACGCCATGTCCATCGAGACGATCCACACCGACCACGCACCGAAGGCCATCGGACCGTACGCGCAGGCTGTTCGCGCCAACGGATTCCTGTTCACGGCGGGGCAGATCCCGCTCCATCCCGTCTCCATGGAGATCGAGACCGGCGATGTCACCGCGCAGACTGAGCGCGTGCTCTCCAACCTCACCGCGGTGCTCGACGAAGCCGGCGTCACCTGGAATGACGTCGTGAAGACGACCGTCTTCTTGAAAAGCATGGACGATTTCATATCGATGAACACCGTGTACGCGCGGGTGCTGGGTGACGCCCGTCCGGCTCGCTCTACGGTGGCGGTCGCCGGGCTGCCGCGCAATGTGAGCGTTGAGATCGAACTCGTCGCGGCTCTCCCCGCCCGCTGAGGAGTATCAGAGGCATGCTTCGTCTGGTTCCTCGCGCGCTGCTGCTGGTGACGCTGGTGGCGCCGATCGGCGCCCCCCTGGCAGCGCAGCAGCGCGACTCGGTGACGGCGAAGACTGTTCCGCCGACCGTTCCGCCGGCCGGTGCGAAGCCGGCGGTCACGGCCGTACCATTCACCCAGCGCGGCCGATTCACGCCGCCGCTCACGCCCAAGCAAGCGTTCCTCTACTCGGCGCTGCTGCCCGGATTCGGACAGTCGCGACTCGATCGTGGAACCTCGGGCGCCCTGTTCGCGAGTATCGAACTCGCCGCATTCGTCATGATCCGACGCAGTCAGATGGACTTGCGTGAAGCGCGCCGCTATCAAATAGACTCCTTACCCGATCAGTATCGCGTCTCCGGCGATTCGGTGATCAAGAACGGCACCTTTACCAATCGCTTCACCCGTGATCTCGTGAGAACGCGACGCTTGCACGTTGAAGATTGGCTTGCCGTCGTCGCATTCAATCACCTCTTTGCCGGCGCTGATGCATTCGTGTCGGCGCAATTGTGGGACGTGCCCGTGGAGTTGTCGGCCTTCCCGCGACCCGCGGGTGCGGTGTTCGTCGCCACCATTCGCTTCTGATTCGCATGCACGTTCGTCTGCACGCGTCTCGTCGTGCGCCGATCGGGATGTTCGACTCGGGCCTCGGCGGCCTCACCGTTGCCAATGCCCTCATGCGCCGACTGCCGTCGGAATCGTTGCTCTATTTCGGGGACACGGCTCGCCTCCCCTACGGTCCGAAGAGTCCGGAGACGGTGCGGCGCTATGCCCTGCAGATCGGCGAGTGGCTGGTGCAGGAGGGTGTGAAGTGCATCGTGGTGGCCTGTAACACCGCGACCGCCCATGCGCTGGACGCGCTGCAGTCGTCGCTTCCGGTCCCGGTGATCGGCGTCGTCGAGCCGGGCGCGCGGGCCGCCGTGCGCGCCAGCCGCATCGGGCCGATTGGCGTCATCGGCACCAGCGGAACGATCGGGTCCGGCGCCTACGCGATGGCCATTCAGCAGCAGTCGCCCACGGCGAGAGTGCTGTCGGCGCCATGCCCGCTGTTTGTGCCGCTCGTTGAAGAGGGATGGGTCGACCACCCTGCCACCCGGCTCATCGCGCACGAATATCTGTCGCCGATGCGCGAGGCACAGGTGGATACGCTGGTCCTCGGCTGCACGCACTACCCGCTGCTGGCACCCGTGATCGCCGCCGAGATGGGACCTGACGTCCGGCTGATCGACAGCGCTGAGGAAACGGCGGCGGAAGTGGAGCGCATTCTCCACGAGCGCGGCCTGCTGCACGATCCGGCCGGGGAGCACGTTGCCGGCCCGGTGCACCGCGTCGTCGCGTCAGATGCGCCGCAGCACTTCCTCGCGCTCGGCGGTCGATTCCTCGACGTACCGCTCACCGCTGTCGAGTACCACGTCTTCACCTGAGTCACGCCACGCGCGCAGGGTGATGCGATCGCGCTCAATGAGCAGATACTGTTGATCGAGATACCAGGCACCGGCGTTGGCATACCAGCCGCGGCCGGCCCGACGCAACATCGGCACATGCGAGTGGCCGTGAATGACCAGTGACGGACCATTTGGCGCCGCCAACGTCTGCGTGCCGATAGCCAGCAGTCCGCGACCTTCATCGCCCGCCCGCCGCGTGCGGCTGGTATGCGAGGAGGCGAGCGCGACGCGCGATGCAAGATTGGGATGCAGCATGCCGAAGGCGCGAATCGCCCACGGATGGCGCAACACACGACGGAGTCGGCGATACGGCGCGTCCTCTACCTCGCGAAGCCCATCGCCGTGCGCCAGCTCGGCCCGCCACGGCCCGATCGAGCCGGTCCAAGGGTGCAGGGTGTACTCCGCGCCCGTTTCGGCCATGAGTGTATCCCCGCTCCAGCAATCATGATTCCCGCCGATCCAGAGGACCGGAATCCCGGCGTCGTGGAGGTCGGCGAGCGCGGCCAACACCCGAAACCCGGTGCGGGGCATGGCGTATCGCCACGCAAACCAGAAATCGAATAAGTCGCCCATGATCACCAGCGACCGGGCGCGCGCGGGCACGTCGCGAAGCAACCGCAGCAGGGCACGCTCAGCGTCCTTCGAAGCAACGCCGAGATGTGCGTCGCCGATGACCAGTGTCGGAGTGTGGAGCACAATGGCAGTCTAACCGTTCTGGGAGGCGGCCACAAACGCACGGGACCGCCGCTTGGCGACCGAGCAGGACAGGGGCATCTTCCCCGTTCCCCATTCCACCGGCCGGAGTCGGTGTCCCCAATGCCTGCCATGGTGTCCGAAACCATTTCCGAACTGCGCGTGCGATACGCGGAGACCGACCAGATGGGCGTCGTGTACCACGCCAATTATCTGGTGTGGTGTGAGCTTGGTCGTACCGACTTCATTCGCGCACTGGGGAAGTCGTACGCCGACCTCGAACGCGAGGGCGTGCTCTTGGCCGTGTCTGACGTCACGATGCGCTTTCATGCCTCGGCCCGATACGACGATCCCATCCGCGTGCATACGCGACTCACTTCGGCCGGGTCACGCGGCCTCTCCTTCGCCTATCGCGTGATGCGCGCCGATACCGATGCCCTCTTGGTATCGGCGACGACGGCGCTGGTGTCTATCGATAAGTCCGGTCGCTTGGCCGCGATGCCCCGGGACGTGCGAGCGCTACTCGAGGCGGCAGTCATGCCGGCTGTCAATGGGCGCTGACCACGCGACCGCACGACGCATCGTGTCCATGGCCCTGATCGGCCTGAGTCTCTCTGGGGCAGGCTGCGCCAGCGTCAGCGCCAACGCCGGCGGTCGCGCCGGCGCCGGCGCGACTCGCCCGTCTGCGCTTGACGTACGACACGATGCACGCCTCATGGCGATGCTCGATGTGCGTCGTGCCGATACGCTGCTCGTCGACACACTGCTCGCGGACGCGGATCCGGAGCGCCGTGCCCGCACCGCGCTGGCGATCGGCCAACTGCACATGCGTGCACGGTTCCCGCAGTTGCGTCGATTGCTCACCGACGGCGATACCCTGATCGCGGCGAATGCGGCCTACGCGCTCGGTGTCGCGAAGGACACACAGGCCGTGGCAGCGCTGGCGCGTGCGATTGGCGGCGCGCCCGATCCCGTCGCGCGGGAAGCCGCGTGGGCATTGGGTGAAATCGGCGAGCCGTCTCGTACCGTGCTGTCGGTCGCGCTGGGCGATGGTCTCGCGGTGCCACTACGCGCGAGCTCCGCGGCGTTACGCAACGCGCCCGTTCGTGCCGCGCTCGTGCTGGCCACGGTGAAGTTGCGCCCGGCGCCGATTGCTCTGGTCGTGCCGTGGTTGGCCGACACTTCGTCGCAGGTCGTGCGCGCCGCCGCGTATGTGGTTGGACGACTGCGCGCACCGGCCGGAGTGCGCGCGCTGCTCGCGGTGCGTGCACACGCCGACGATGAAGTCCGGCAGTACGTCGCCCGCGCGCTGACGCGCTCCACGGTGGGGGATTCGCTCGCCGTGCCGGCGCGCGAGGCGTTGCATGAGTTCATGCATGACGTCGACTGGCGAGTGCGCGCGAATGCCGCCGGCAGCGTCTCCACGTTTGGTGCGTCGGCGCTCGATGACGTGCAACGCGGACTCGCCGACTCGGTCGCGAACGTCCGCGTCGTCGCCGCCGATAGTTTGTCCGTGGTGTTCGGTCGCGATTCCCTGCGATGGCGTCGCGCGTGGGCGCGTGACACGTTGCTGGCCGTTCGTCGCCTGATGCTCACCCATGTGCGCCGACTCGCCCTGCCGATCTTCGATGCCGAAGTGGCGACTTGGCAGCAGCACGCCGATTGGCGCTATCGCATGGCGGCGCTCGAGTATCTCGCCCGAGTCAGTGATGCCGATCGCGTGAGCGCGGCAGAGGCCTTTATCACGGACGCTGATGCGCGGGTACGCACGGCGGCGCTGCAGCGTCTCGCGACCATTGTCGATGACAGCCTCGCGGCCCGCGTGCGCGCGCTCGCGGAACGTGCCAGCACCGATCGCGATTCGATCGTCCGCACGGTCGGTCGGCGTCTCCTCGCGCCGCGCGACATCGCGGCCCGTCCGCCCCGACGGGCGCCCCCGGATTCTCTGGTTGCTCGACCGCTGGCCGTCTATGAGCGGCTGGTCCGTCAGTGGGGCGCCGCCGGCCGTCGTCAGCCCGTGGCCGTCATCGAGACGGATCACGGCGTGGTGACGCTGCAGCTCTATGGGCGCGAAGCACCGCTGGTGGTCGAGGCGTTTGTCCGTCTCGCCAGGAACGGCTTCTATCGGAACACCGTCTTCCATCGCGTGGTACCCAACTTCGTGGTGCAGGATGGCGATCCCCGCGGCGATGGAAGCGGCGGCCCCGGGTTCTCGCTCCGCGAGAGCTTTTCCCGACAGCGCCATGAGCGCGGGTGCCTTGGCCTTGCGACCTCGGGACCGGACACCGGCGGCAGCCAGTACTACCTCTGCCACTCGAGTCAGCCGCACCTCGATGGCGCGTATACCGTCTTCGGACGCGTGCTGACCGGATTCGACGTCATGGACCGCATCGTGCAAGGTGATCGCATGTTGCGCATCCGCATTCTGTGATCATCCACTCGCCCCGACTCCACGCCCATTCATGCTCCCTCGAGCTCGTATCGTGCACCGACTCCGCGCGCAGACCCCGGTCATGGCCATGCTCTCGGTGCTGATGGCCGCCTGTGCTCCTGCGGCGCGTCCCTTGGTGGGCTCGCCGACGCGCGCCGTCCTGCCGCCAACGGCGATGACGGCCGGGTCGCAGATCTTGCGCTTCACCTGGACGTACAAAGACGAGACGTTCGAAGCAAACGGCGACGGGGCCGTGCGGGCGCAGGCACCAGATCGGGCTCGACTCGACTTCTTCCTGAAGAATGGGATGGCAGGTGGGTATGCCATCCTCGTCGGCGACTCATTGACCGTTCCCGGGGTCGACCTGGTGAAGCGCCTCCTGCCGCCTGTGCCACTGCTGTGGTCTAGCTTGGGCCGTCTGGCGCTGCCGCCCACGCCAGACACGACCGCGCGGATCGATGGCGACACGCTGCGCGCCGATCTCGGTATGCTGCGGGGGCGTGATGCGTCGGGGGCGGATGGCCGGGCGTGGCGGTTGGCCTTCGGGGGAACCGCGCTGGCGAGAGTCGAGCGCATCGAAGACGGCAAGGTCATCGAATGGATGTCGCGACGTCGCGGGGCCGACGGACAGTGGCAACTGCAGTATGTTCATGAGCGAGGCAAGCGGCGTCTGGCCATTGCCGTGACTGATACCACGACCGTCGAGGGATTCGATGACGCCATCTGGCGCCGTCCGTAGGATCGCGTGCGTCGCGCGGAGCGTTCCCGCTTTGATGCTTGGCGCGCTGCTGTTGGCCGGTTGCTACGGATTCTCCGGTGGCGGCGGACTACCGAAGCAGCTTAAGACCGTGGCGATCGAACCCTTCGACAATCAGACGGCGGTGCCCGAGCTCCAGCGCGAGGTGTTCGAACAGCTTCGCGCGGCCTTGCGCGATCGCCTCAATTTGCGCGAGGCGCCCGCGGCGCGCGCCGATGTCGTGGTGCGCGGTACGCTCGTGAAGTACGACGTCGATTTGCCGGCCGGTGTCAGTGCGGACGGTCGTCAGACCACCTCGACACGGCGACGGCTGCTGATCGTGCTCGATGTCGAGATCATCGATCAGACCACGGGACGTACGTTGCTCAAGAAGAGCGGGCTGCAGCGCGAAGGACAGTACGCCGAGGGCGGTGAAGCGGCCGGACGCAAGAACGCGCTCGAGAGCTTGATCAACGACCTCGTCGAAGGCGTGCAATCGCAGTGGTGACGCGCGAGACGCCTCGATTGCCCTCGTCCAAAGTCATGACGGTGGAAGCGGCCGCCGCTTGGCGACGCACGGTGCACGGTCCGGTGGTGTTCACGAACGGCGTGTTCGATCTGCTGCATCCTGGCCATCTCGACGTGCTCGACCGCGCGCGCCGAGAAGGCGCCGCGTTGATCATCGGCGTGAACAGTGATGCGTCGGTCAAGCGGCTCAAGGGGCCTGCGCGGCCGATTCGTACGTCGGCCGAGCGGGCGATCATCCTCGCGGGGCTCGAGGCCGTCGACGCCGTCGTGGTGTTCGATGAAGACACCCCGATCGATCTCGTGCGAGCCATCGAGCCCGATGTCATCGTAAAGGGCGGCGATTATTCGCCGGTCACAATCGTCGGCGCGGATCTCGTGACGGCACGCGGTGGACGCGTGGTGGTCATTCCGCTCGTCGACGGACACTCCACTACTTCCACCATCGAGAAACTGCGTGGCTGACGCTGCCGTGAACGGATCTGACGGAACGAACGACGAGCGCCCATTGCTCTCCACGCGTGTAGGGCGCGCCAACGATACCATGCGACCGGTGCATCTCGAGCGTGGCGCGGTACCGTATGCAGAAGGTTCCTGCCTGGTCTCGTTTGGCCACACGCGCGTGCTCTGTGCCGCGTCGGTGGAGACGGGTGTTCCCGGTTGGCGCCGTGGCTCGGGGGAAGGTTGGGTGACGGCCGAGTACTCGATGCTGCCGCGCGCCACCAAGACGCGGTCGTCGCGTGAGCGTCAGCAGATCGGCGGACGCACTCAGGAAATCCAGCGTCTGGTCGGCCGCAGTGTCCGCGCGATGCTCGACGACTTCCGTTTCGGCGAGTTCACCGTGAAGGTGGACTGCGATGTGTTGCAGGCGGATGGCGGCACGCGCACGGCGGCCATCACCGGTGCCTGCGTGGCGGTGCATGACGCGTTTACGTGGATGGTGCAGACCGGCCGCATTCCGGTCTCGCCCGTACGCCGCCGTGTGGCCGCGATCAGCATCGGCCTTGTGGACGATCAGCCGCGTCTAGACCTCGACTACGAGGAAGATGTTCGTGCCGGCGTCGACATGAACGTGGCGATGAGCAGCGAAGGACGATTCGTCGAGGTGCAGGGCACGGGTGAGCACGGCACATTTGCGCGCGAGCAACTCGATGCGCTGCTGTCGATTGCGATGCGGGGCATCGAGACGCTCGACGCCATGCAGCTTCAGGCGCTGAGCGGGCCGTTCCCGCAGCCGCGTTGACGACGCAGAGGCCGTCGCCGGCACGAGGTGGCGATGGCGCGTGGCGAGCACGCGTCGTGCTCGCCACGCGCAGCGCGGGAAAGGTGAAGGAGCTCGTGCCGTTGATGGCGTCGGTCGGCGTGCAGGTCATGACGCTGGCCGACCTCGGTGTTCCCGAATCGCCGGACGAGGACGCGCTCGAGGTGTTCGACACGTTCGAGGAGAACGCCCTCGCGAAGGCGCGCTACTTCGCGCGGCTCACCGGCGCGATCGTGCTGGCGGATGACTCCGGGCTGGCCGTCGATGCGCTGGGAGGTCGTCCCGGAGTGCACAGCAAGCGCTGGTCTGGTCGGACGGATCTGCACGGCGCGTCGCTCGACGCGGCGAACAATGCGTTCCTGCAACAGGCGCTGGCCGAGGCAGCCATGCAGACGGCGTCGATCTCGCGACGAGCGCGGTATGTGTGTGCGGCGGCGTGCGTCTGGCGCGATGGCGATGTGTTGCGCGAGGTCGTGGCGCGCGGGGAAACCACGGGCGAGCTGCTGGCGGGCGCACGAGGAACGGCCGGGTTCGGGTACGATCCTTATTTCTTTTCCGATGACCTCGGCGCCACGTTCGCGGAGGTTGAGCGCGATGCGAAGGCGCGCGTGAGTCACCGCGGTCGTGCCTTCGCGGCATTGCTGCAGCACGAGGCCATGCGCTCGTGCTTGGCGCGCGTGATCTGATCGCAGGGCGTTGGCGTACGTGGTGTGTGCGTGTACTGTGTGTGTGTGGTGTGGGCAGGAAGATGCAACGGATTTGCGAGCCCCCGTTGACCTCGGCGCACCAGCAGGCTAACATAAGCGGCCGCTGATCTGCGGGGCGTAGCGTAGCCCGGTATCGCGCCTGCTTTGGGAGCAGGAGGTCGCCGGTTCGAATCCGGCCGCCCCGATCTCGTGGTAAGACGTGTTCGATGTGGCGGATCCGATGTGGATCCATGTTCGGGACTCCGCAAGGGGGACCAGCGGCAGGGCAGGCGCCAGTAGCTCAGGTGGATAGAGCGGCAGCCTTCTAAGCTGTTGGTCGGGGGTTCGAGTCCCTCCTGGCGCGTCACGTCGGTGTGGTAAGCGACTCTGCTGTTCGGTATCGCATCCTTAGCTCAATGGTAGAGCAGCTGACTCTTAATCAGTAGGTTCTAGGTTCGAGTCCTAGAGGGTGCACTTTTGCTGGTGCCGGTGCTATAGTACCGGTGGAGGGTTGGGCGGAATGTCGCAGTCGTTCGATGCTCGAATCGAACGCGTTCCGAGGTTCGGCGCGGTGAAGCTCTCTGAGTTTTCCTGTCGTTGTCAGGCTGGTTGGTACTTGGTTTGTTGGTTGCTGGTGGTGTCGTCTGGCAGGCTCCAATGTGAGCCGTGCGGTACACGCTCATCGTTGCATCGACCGAACACGAGTTCTCTTCTGGATGCTGCCGGGTTTTCAACCCGGACCTCCCCGATGCTGAAAAGCGTCGGATTGCGGCGGCCGCTCTCAGCGGCCGTCTTTTTTGGGCGTCTGCTGGTGATCAGCTGAGTGCCTAGCGGGTAGGCGACCGGCTCCGGTTGAGAAAAGATTAAACTGGGGGTTGCGAAACGCGCAACGAAATCGCATACTTGCGACCCCGCAGTACAAACGGATTCAGTTCGCTGAACGCCGTCGCTGGAAGGATGGCCTCCTGCTGCTGTCGGCGCACACAGATTGCGCGACGCGGATGCGGAAATGGGGTTGACTTTCGGTGTTCTGCTTGGTAAAGTTAAAGGCTGCCACCTAAATGGTGGCGAACATAAAAAGGGTAACTGACGCAACCGCAAGCGGTTGCGACGTGATAGCAGGGAAGCAGGATCGCTATTTGACAATCGAAGTTCGAGATCGATGGATGTGTGGGACGGTATCGATGACCTGCGGCTTCTTCAGGGCTGCAGCGAGATATCA
>JBBQXC010000111.1:0-15800 GCA_038210005.1 Gemmatimonadales bacterium | reverse complement strand
CGGAATTCAGACATGTGCACACTCATGCAAGGGAAGATCCGATCAGCCGAACTGGGCATCGATCGCCACGCGGATATCGTCGAGCGACTTCCCGGCTTTGGCAAGGCGCACGGTAACCCGCCCTTCCCCCTGACAGATCGGGCACGACTTGGCCATGGCGTCCTCCTCGTAGCAACTCAGCAGCGAGTAGTGGCTACTCAATTCCGCGCAACCGCAGTGACAGCCAATCCCATCCGCGATCTGCGGTATCGCGCGGATGCCATTGAACAGCTCGACGAGATGCGGGGATTTGGTGAGATCTGCCGCCCTGAGCACCTTCGCGCCCGTGATGCCGACTCGTGGCGTGGGATGCGCAAAGCGCCGGATGGAGGCGGTGGCCCGACGCGGCATCAGCACCCCGACGCCGGCGGCGAGCAGGGCCAGCAGCGCGGAACGACGAGAGGTATGAATTTGTGGGGCCACAAGTGCCTTGGCTGGGGCGAGAAGCGCTAATGTACGTCTCCGCGATGCCACCACAAGGCCGCGTGTGCCGAGCGAGGCTACCGGAGCAGCATCCCGAGGGCCGCGGCCGCCGCGAGTGCGATCGCGAGGCCGGCAATGAGGGTCCGCGTGGTGGCTGCGATGGCCGCCCGTGAGGGTGCGGGCGGAATGGCGCGCGCTGGCACAAACGCGGTCGATGCCGACGACGGCGAAGTGCCCGATGCGTCCGCGCCGTTCGCGCCTTCAATTGCGCGGACTATCCAAGACGCCGACGCCGGACGCTCGGCGGGATTCTTCGCCAGACACTGCATCACCGTTTGGGCGATCGGTGGCGGCAGCTCCGGACGCCGCTGCAGAATCGGCACGGGCGGGTCTGCGAGCTGCGCGGCCAACGTGGCGCGCAGCGACGGCCGTGCGAAGGGCGGAGCGCCGGTGAGGAGCTCGTAGGCCACGCAGCCGAACGCATACAGATCGGCTCGGTGGTCGACCACGTGCGCGGATCCGATCTGTTCGGGCGACATGTAGTCCGGCGTACCGAGTACCGTGCTCACGGTCGTCACGCGCTTTCCAGTGCGCAGCGCGACGTCGCTGGCGTCATCGAGCGCCTTGGCCACGCCGAAATCGGAGATCATCGCAATGCCGTCGTTGAGCAGCACATTCTCCGGCTTGATATCGCGATGCACGACGCCGCGCGCATGCGCATACGAGAGCGCGAGCGCCATTTCCCGCAGCAGCCGGATCGCCTCCGGATACGGCGGTGTGCCCCGTCGCACGAGCAGCTCCCGAAGCGTGTGCCCTTCGATGTACGGCATGCTGTACCAGCGTACCTGATCGCTGTCGTCATCGGCGGTGACGACAGCGGCGCTGAGCAGCGGAACCAAGTGCGGGTGCTGCAGTCTCGCCGCAAACTGGATCTCGCGACGGAACCGTTCGGCATCGACGTCGGCGGTGAGCTCGGGTGGCAGCACTTTCAACACAACGGAGCGATCGAGTGCGACTTCCGTGGCCAAAAATACATGCGATGATCCGGCACCATCGAGCTCGCGCTCGATGACGTACGTGCCCTCGAGCTGTCGCTGAAGCCGAGCGCGCAGGGCGCCCCCATCAATCGGTACGGTGGACATCGCGCTTTTCGCTTCGGTGACACCTGTCACGCCGCCATCAGGCCGCTGGTGCGTCCTCGTCTTCGCTGGGCAACTCGGCAATCTCTTCTTCAATCTCAGCCACGACCTCTTCGGTCTCGGCGTCCATCTCGATCACGTCAGAGCCTTCGTCGCCGGACGCAGCGGCTGCCGCCTGCGGTGCGGGGCGGCTCCACTTCTTCACGACCGGGGCGGCGCGACGCTCGAGGAGATTGTCGTAGTACGCCACCATGCGCTGCTGCACGACTTCGAAGGTGTCATCGGGGTCGGCACGGAACGGCGCGTGACGCTGGTGCTGTTCGGTCGAGACTTCGAACCACCACCACGGATCCGGTCCCGTTACGCGCGACGCGGCGACACGACACTGAAACGTCCGACCTCGGTCAACGAAGGAAAATTCCTGCAGTACGTCCGACATGGGCAAAACCTTCGATGATGGGCGTCAAAAAAACCTTCTTCCAAAATCTAACCGATGCGACACCGGGGAAGGAGGGTGCCTCCGGACGAAATCGTCGGGAAGCGACCCCGGCGCCGACACCCGGCTATTTCGCCAGGTCGCGCACGACACCGCTGAGCAGTCGCACCTTGGCGGCATCGCTGGACGCGGTGGCATCCTGCGCCAGCGACTCGGCGAGCGTCGTCAGCGCCGCCCTGCGCGCGGCACCACGCGCCTGCTCGGCGGAATCGAGCGCGCCGCGGATGGCCGCGATGCGCGCCTCCGTCAACACCCTGCCGCGCTGGAGCTGATCGACATAGGCGCGTGCGACACTGAAGTGCGCCGGCCACACGATCTTCGTTTGCAGCTGCGCGTTGAACTCATCTCGCGTGATCAGCGTGGCCGCGTCGATCTCGTTCTGCGACAGGAACTCGCTGGGTTGCAGCGTGAAGATGTCGAGTCCGCGCGCGATCTCCGAGCCGATCAGATGACCGTTGTACCAGTACACCGACCAGTAGCCGGCAAGCGTGAGGCGCGCCGGGTCGATAGGCCCACGATCGAAGTAGGCCAGCTCCTGCGGCTTCGCGGGATTGGTGAAGTCGAACACCGAAATGCCGCCCTGATACCAGGCCTGCGCCATGATGTCGCGCCCCGGCACCGGTATTAGCGACCCGTTGTGCGCCACGCAGTTTTCGGTGTTGCCCTGCGCGGCAGGCAGCTTGTAGTAGCCGGCCGCCTTGAGCTTGCGATCGGCGCCCAGCGTGAAGATGGCGTCGGCGCCCCATTCCGGCTTGTCGCTCGCGCGGCAGCGGGCCTGCGTGCCACCGCCCCATTCGTCGGTGAACAGCACCGTCTGGCCATCGTTGCTGAACGTGGCGGAGTGCCAGTACGCGAAGTTGGGATCGATCACCTCATCGATGCGCTTCGGGTTGGCCGGATTCGAAATATCAAGCAGAATGCCATTGCCCGAGCAGGCGCCGGCGGCGAGTCCGATTTCCGGATAGGCGGTGATGTCATGGCACTGATCGGTGCGGCCCGTATTCTGCGTGCCGCGGCCGTGATCACCGCCCTTCCACAGTCCGGCCACCTTACCCGACGCGTCGGCGAAGATGCGCGGCATGTTCACGACCTTCGCATCCTGCGGTGACGCCAGCGGCACCTTGATCACTTCGATGCGAAACAGCGCCGTGCTCGTGTCGTCGGGACTGCGCACGCACCCGGCCAGCTCATTCGACGAGCGCACGCCGCCCGTGCCCTGCACGTACACGTACACATTCGCCTTGTCCTTCGGATCGGTCACCAGCGTGTGCGTGTGCGAGCCGCGGCATGTCTGGACCGCGGCTACCTGCTTCGGTGCGTCGAGGTTCGAGATATCGAAGACGCGGACGCCCATGAAGCGCGCGGTACTCACCGTGTCGGAGACACCCTGCGTGCCGCAGTCGAGACGGCCGCTGCCGTCTTCGACGGAGATGAACAGCAGGTTGCCATACACCGACGGGTCACCTTGTCCGCCCTGACACACGACCGCGGCGCGACGCGTCGGCGCCTTCGGGTCGGTGATGTCCCATGCCTGCCAACCGCGCCAGCCGCCCTGAAACACCATGTTCTTCTGAAAGGCGAGATCGGAGTTGGCAAAGCCGAAATCCCCGAGATCCTTGGGATTGAACCAGCCCTCGGCCTTTGGCGTGCTCGACACGAGTTGCAAATGCTTGATCGCCTGCTGCGCGTTGCTGACGCCGCCCTTGAGGGAGGCGCGCGGGTCGGTGATGCGCGAGTCCTGCGCGGCAACCACCGTGGTCAACAGGCCCAGCGAGAGCGTGACCGACAGTGCGAGCGGCATGAAGCGAGTCGTCGAACGAATGAACGACACGAAGGGCATCCTGGCGTGAATGAGGGAACACGGCGTCATGATCACTTCGACCACGCCGTCAAGAGCGTCTGCATGCGGCGGATTTCCGCACGTTGATCGTTGTCGATCTCGTTGACGAACTGAAACAGCATCGGCGTCTGCGCGGCGCCGGGTACACGTCGCAGGTCGGCCACCATTTGCAGTGCGCCCTCGTGATGCTGAATCATGAAGCGCAGAAACGCTCGGTCGAACGCGGCGTCGAGCGCCGCAGCAAGCTGCGTCAGCTGCTCGCGCGACAGCATCCCCGGCATGGTGTGCGCACCATTCAACTCGTGTGGAGTGACGTGCGGAGCGCCATGCTCCTCGAGCCACCGGCCCATCACGGCCATCTCGTCCTGCTGCGACACATCGATACGTTCGGCAAGGAGGAGCAGTTCAGGGCGCGTGCTGCGGAACCGTACCATCGCCGACATGGTGATGGCTTGCGCGTGGTGCATCATCATGCCTCGCATGAACGCCACGTCGGCCGCAGCCGCTGTGTGCGACGGCGTTTGCGCGGACAGCGCCGACGCCGAGAGGCCCGGCGCGGCAGCGGTCAGCGCCATGGCGACAACCGCAAGTGGAGCGAGTCGGGGATGCGTCATGATACGGAAAGGTACCCCGATCCCGGTCAGTTGCGCCGACGTGCCGACCAGTGGATGGCCGAGATCCGCCAGCCTTGCGCGGTGCGACGGGCGATAATCAGCTCCGCGCCTGCCGTATCTACGGCGCGATCGCGGAAGGTACCTGTCGTGACCGAGGTGGAGGTGCTGGTGGCCATGTCACCTTGCACGGACACGCGAAGCGGGGCTCGCGTACTCTTGATCGCCTTGGCGAGCGCGATGTCCGCCGGCAGGTGATGCGCCCGGTAGTCCGACACCGTTTCCACCGAGCCGCTTTCCAGAATCTCGGCGTCGTCGGTGAGCAGGCTGATGGCGGTCAGGCTGTCCGCCTGTTCGAGCGCACTGTGGAAGCGGTGCACCATCGCGGCCACGTCGGCGCTGTCGTTCACCGTCGGCATGGCCATCGGCATGGCCATCGGCATGGCCATAGCCGACATGTCGTGGCCGGCATGTTCTCCCCCTGTGGCCGAACCATACGTGAAACCCTTCATGGCGCCCGTGTCCCAGTCGTGCGTCATGACGGCACCGAAGGTCACCGTCGCGGTCGGCAGCGATGGCAGGAATCCCACCGCGGGGCCGCCCATGTTCTCGATGCCCATGTGTCCCGACATCACGAGCCACGCGGCCACCGGCATCACGTACGACGTATCGTCGCGATACAGTCGGGCGGCGCGCATGATCTCCGCACGCTTCCGCTCGCGGGGCACGGCGGGGTTGCTGAGAATGTCCGAGACCACATCGTGCATGGAGTGCAGATTGTCGAAGATGATCGCCGCTTCCGGAAAGCGAGCCGAGAATGCCGGTGCGACCGCAGCGGTCATCGGCATCTGATACGGCAGCGACGTGGGCGCACCGTCAACCATCTGCCAGAAGCGCGCAACCGTGGCCCGCACACCGGCCTGTTTCGCGGCGACCGTCTTGCCGACGACCAGTGGTTCGTACAAACCGACCTGCAGCCAGTGATAGCCCCAGATGAGTCCATTGAACTTCGGAAAGCGCTTGCGGAAGGCGAGCGAGTACGACTGCTCCTGCATCAGCGCCATCGTTTTCGGCTTCGAACTGAACGCGAGGTCCGGGCGGCTCTTGTAGTACGCGAGCAGTCGCTGGGCTTCCGCGTCGCGCTGGGCATCACTGAGGCGTTCGTCGGCGAGTATGTCGTACAGCTGGCGATGCAGCAGATGCGCCCAGTCGAACATCACCTTCGCTTCGGGCGCCAGCTGTGCATACTTCGGCTCGATCGCCGCCTCTTCCAGCGGTACGCGAGGTGGCTTTACGAGCACTGTTTTCGTGAGGTAGTCGAACTCCTTCACTTCGAGCCGCGACGCGGGGGCGTTGGGCTTGGTCCAAAGCGTTTCATACAGAATCGCGTGGCCGTAGTCAAAGGCGTTGAACAGTCGGTCAGCCGACGCATACTGGTTGCGGAACGTCCAGTTGTGCGGGGCTTGCAGATAGAACTGCTCGTAGGTCGTTGTCCATTGCGCCTGCGCGGTGCGCGGCGTGGACAGTGTCGCGAGGGCGAGCGCGGTGCCGACGAGGCCGCGGACCAGAGCTGAGGAGGAACGGAGAGACATCATGTGATCGGCTCGTGGTTAGCGACGGGAAGACCAGGGAAGTCCAAGCGACATGGCGGCACCGGCGGTGAGAAACCAACCGCCATCGGCACCGGTCAGGCGGTATCCGCCGCCACCATCGACCGCGAGGCGCGGACTGAGCTGATAGCGCGCGCCACCAGCGACATCCCACACCGTCCGCTGAGTGTCATCGAGCGGCTGCGAGGTGACCAACTCGGCCGTGAGCAGCAGCGAGCGAAGCGGTAGCGTGCGATCCACGGCCACACCGACCAGCCACCGCGAGAGTTCGGCCGACGCGGCGGTGCTGTTGCTGCCGGCTGTGGCGACCGGCGCATCGCCCACCGTGACCTGTCCGTTCACGTGAAAGCGGGCACGCGAAAAGGTCTTGGTGGCGATCGCCTTGAACGACGGATAGGCCTTTCCGGGAGCCAATGCGCCAACGGGGAGCAGCACGTCCGCGACCAAGGCGAGGGCGGGGAGTCGCGTTTCGGCGTTCAGGTTGTAGAGCACCGAGGCATCGATGCCGGCGAGGGCGGTTTGACGTCGGCCGGCGATGCCTTCGACATGCGCCAGCGGAATCCCGATCTCCACCTGCGTGCGCGGGAACAGTCCCACGGCGAGTTCGGGCTCGAGCCCCCATCGGTATGCGCCGCCGCGAGCGCGCTCGACACGAAACGGCGCCAACTGCAGTTCTACGGCGCGTCGTTCGATGGCATAGGCGTCTTCGATGCGAACGGGCCGTCCGGCATCGGTGTTGTAGTAGTCGGTTTGCGCTGACAGCGGGGCCACGGGCGCCGAGAGTGCGGTGACGGCCGCGAGCAGCCCCGTGACGCCGAAGCGTGGGACGTTCAGAAACAGATTCATGAGTGGGACAGAGGCGAGCGGGGCGCAACGAAAGGCAGACGCTCACGCGCCGCGCAAAGGGCGCGGGCAGGCATCGGCAGCGATCACGTTGGGGCGGCTCGATCCGGAATGACCCGAAGAGCCGAGTGCTCAGCCTCGCGGCGGCGGGGGCTCGGGGGCGATGTCGAGCGACACGGGCCAATCGGCCACGTGCACGGGGCGATGTACGTCGATGGCGACATCGACGGTGGAGACAGCGACGGCCGAACCCATGACGCCGACCACCGTGCAGGCCATGGCCATGGGGCAGGCAACTGGTGCGTGCGGATGGTGGACCGGCGCCGATACGGGGGCGCCGGTGGAGACGTCCGCCGACGGCGACGGCGTGTGGTCGGCGGACGCACCGTGGTCGTGATGCGCACTGGCCGATGCGGTAGTCGATACGGTGGCGGGTGCCGTCACCGTACTGGTCTGGAGTTCACAGACGGCGCCGACGGCGGGGAAAACTCCCTGTAGCAGTTGCACTCCGAAGAGCGCGATCGCGGCGATGCGTCGGCGGACATCCATGCCGTGGAACGTAGCGAGGGATGCCGGCGAGGGGTATCTCGGTCGTCGAGGAAACCGGTGCCGCTACGGCCCGGCGGCCGTCGGCAGCGACATCCGGTACCCGACCCCCGGCTCGGTGAGGATCAGCACGGGGCGGATCGGGTCACGCTCGACCTTTCGTCGGAGGTTCGCGACGTATACGCGCAGGTATTGCTGCGCATCGCCGTGCGAACGGCTCCACACCGCGTCGAACAGCTGTTGATGCGTGAGCGTGCGTCCGGCCGCTGTCACCAGCGTGCGCAGCAACTCCCACTCGGTCGGGGTGAGGTGGATCGGCTGCCCGTCGCGGGACACCAGGCGGCTGGCGAGGTCGATCGTGAGCCCTTCGAGTGCGTACGGCACGTCGCCGCCGCGCACGGGGCCCATCGCCGCCCGACGCAGCTGCGCCCGCAGGCGCGCCTGCAACTCGATCGTACTGAACGGCTTGGTGAGATAGTCGTCGGCCCCGGCATCCAGCAATCGAACCTTTTCCGCTTCGTCGTGTCTGGCCGACAGCACCACAATCGGCGTGGCCGACCACTCGCGGATCTGCGCGCACACTTGTGAGCCGTCGGCGTCGGGCAGCCCCAGATCCAGCACAATGAGCGACGGCTTGCAGCTGCGCGCCAATTCGAGCGCCGTACGTGCCGTGGCGGCCTCGTAGACCACAGCGCCTTCCGACTCGACGGCGGCCCGGATGATCGAGCGGATCGACGGCTCGTCTTCGATCACCAGCACCACAGGGGCGGGCGACACCGGCGCGGATCCCGAGCTGGAGGACATGGGTGGCAACCTAGGCGCTGATAGCGTATCGCACGAGGGGCACGGTAACCTTCACCCATGCGATTGCTTCGCTGGTCCATTGCCCTCGCGTTGCTCACGCTGGGGTTGCTGCCGCTGCGCCCGTCGCTCGACAAGGCACACGTCGCCTTGGCGTACCTGCTGCTCATTCTCGCGGCGAGTGCGCGTGCCGGACGGCGCGTGGGACTGGTGTTGTCGATCGTGTCCTTCTTCTGCTTCAACTTCTTCTTCGTCGAGCCGCTGCACTCGTTCGTGGTGGCCGAGCCGCTCGATTGGCTGGTGTTGGTGGCGCTGTTGATCACGAGCTTCGTCGCCGCGCATTTGCTGTCGGTGGCGCAAAGCGAAGCGCGTACGGCGTGGGAGCGCGCGGCCGAAATCGACCGCTTGGCGGTGCTCGGCGCCGAGTCGTTGAACGCCGGTCCCGCCGAGCAGGCCTTGGCCGCCATCGCCGGCGTGATACTGGACGCAATGGCGGTCGATCGCTGCCGCATCTTCGCGGTCAGCGAGTCGAACGGTGCGCTCTCGATGGTGGCGGAGCGCGGCGAACTCCTCGCCGCATCGGCGGATTCGCTGATGCCGGTACCGGCCGGCGCACCCCCCACGACCGCGCTCGTGCCGTCGCGCGACCTTGGCATGCCCACGCGTGCGCATCTGCTGCAATGGGTCGCAGACAATGGACGCGTAGGCGTGGAACGGCTCGACGGGTCGATGCGTGTGGGCGCCGTATCGAGTACTGCGCAGAGCGCCGAGGGTCCATTGGATATTACCGGCGGCGCCGGGATCGTCGATGCCTGCGGTCTGCTGTTGCCCCTGCGCGTGCATGAGCAGGTGGTCGGCGTGGTGCACATCGAGCGCGGCATTCCACTTGACCTCACGCCGTCGAGGCAACGCTTTCTGCGCGCGATCAGCTATTACGCGGCGCTCGGCATTGAACGCGCGCGACTGGTAGCGCAGGCCGAGCACACCGAGGCACTGCGTCAGGCGGACAAGATGAAGGACGCGGTGCTCGCCTCGGTGTCGCATGATCTGCGTACGCCACTCACCACGATCAAGGCATTGGCCAATGCGATTCGTCTGGAAGGTGACGATCGGGCTGCGATCATCGAAGAGGAAGCGGACCGCCTGAATCGCTTCGTGGCCGATCTTCTCGATTTGTCCCGGCTCGATGGGGGCGCCACACCCATTGCGCTGCAGATCACGGCGGTGGAAGATCTGCTGGGCGCCGCGCTGCAACGGGTGTCGGGCGTCATGCCGCATCGCGTGATCGATGTGCAGCTGCCATCCGACGAGCCGTTGCTGCTGGCGAAACTCGACTTCACGCAGTCGTTGCGCATCGTGGTCAATCTGCTGGAGAATGCCGACAAATATTCGCCGGCTGATCAGCCGATTCACGTGAGTGTCCAACGGATTGGTGACGTGGTGCGCCTGTCGATATCCGATCGAGGTGTCGGCATCCCCGATGCTGATCGCGAGCGGATGTTCCAGCCGTTTCAGCGCGTCGGCGACATTCCCGACGCCAACGGTACCGGCCTTGGGCTATCGATTGCCCGGAGACTGGCCGAGCTGCAGGGCGGGCGACTGGTCCACGAGCCACGCGACGGCGGAGGAAGCTGCTTTGTACTCGAGCTTTCCGCCGCCGATCTCGGGGCGCTGGCCCAGGCGCCGGCATCTTTGTGAATTTTTGATGCCGTGGCGGCGGGTCTTTGTGCGGTCTTGATGCCGGTCGCCGTAGCGTCAACGCATGACACAATCCTCGCCTACCGCATCGAGTGACAGCCCAAGTGGCCGACGCCTGTCCCTGCTGACCTTGGCCGCGCTGGGCGTGGTGTACGGCGACATCGGGACGAGTCCGCTGTACACCATGAAGGAGGCGTTCGGCGCGTCGCACGGGCTGCTGCCCAATGCGATCAACGTGTACGGCGTGCTCAGCCTCGTCACGTGGTCGATTCTGCTGGTCGTGGTGGCCAAGTATCTGGTATTCATTCTGCAGGCAGACAACAACGGTGAAGGCGGCGTGCTGGCGATGCTCGCGCTGTTGCTGCAGGACACCTCGCAACGCATCGGTCCGCGCCGACGCACGGTACTGATTTTGTTGGGGGTGTTCGGCACGGCGCTGTTGTACGGCGATGGGATCATCACCCCGGCCATCTCGGTGCTCGGCGCGGTCGAAGGACTCGACATCGTGACACCGACCCTCTCGAAATACGTCGTGGAGATCACCTTGGCGATTCTGGTGGTCCTCTTCGCCGCGCAGCGATTCGGCACGGCCAAAGTCGGCCGCGCCTTTGGCCCGCTCACGTTGCTGTGGTTCGTGGTGATCGGTTCGCTCGGACTCGCGTCGATCATCGCCACGCCCCAAGTGCTGAATGCGCTGAATCCGCTACACGGCTTTCGCTTTCTGCTGCATCACGGTGCGGGCGGATTCATCGCGCTTGGCGCCGTATTCCTCTCCGTTACGGGCGCGGAGGCGCTGTACGCCGACATGGGACACTTCGGCAAGGTGCCCATCCGTCGCGCGTTCTTCGCGGTCGTCCTTCCCGCGCTGCTGCTGAACTACTTCGGTCAGGGGGCGCTGCTGTTGCGCGATCCGGCGGCGGTGAGCAATCCATTCTATCTGCTCGCGCCATCGTGGTTTCTCGTGCCGCTGCTCATCATCGCCACGTTAGCCGCGATCGTGGCGTCGCAGGCGCTCATCTCCGGCGCATTCTCGCTGGCTCGGCAGTCCATTCAGCTCGGATACGTGCCGCGCATGACGATCGTGCAGACGTCGCACGAGGAATACGGACAGATCTACATCCCACAGATCAACGTGGCGTTGATGATCGGGACGGTCTGCATCGTGCTGGGGTTCAAGTCGTCGGCGGCGTTGGGGGCCGCGTACGGCATCGCGGTCACAGGCACCATGGCGATCACTACGCTGCTCTTCGCCGCGGTGGCGCGGACCCGTTGGAACTGGCCGCTCTGGCAGGTGCTCGCCCTCTCCGGCTTCTTCTTCGTCGTGGACTTCGCGTTTCTCGGTGCGAACGTGATCAAGATCGCTGCCGGCGGATGGGTGCCGCTGGCGCTTGCCGGGGCGCTACTGCTGTTGATGACCACTTGGAAGCGTGGGCGCCACGCGTTGCAGCAGGTGCTCCAGCGGGCTGGCTTGCCGCTTGATCTGATGCTCGATGAACTGGGCCGCCGGCCGGCCCCCCGCGTGCCCGGTACGGCCGTGTTTCTCACCAGCGAAAGCAAAGGTGCGCCGGTGGTGCTGTTGCATCATCTGAAGCACAACAAGGCGCTGCACCAACAGGTGGTGCTGCTGTCGATCACCTCGAGCAATGTGCCGACCGTCCCGCGCGAGGAGCGCGTGTCGGTCCAGCGACTCGAGCACGGCTTCTGGCGCGTGACGGCACGCTACGGCTTCATGGAGAGCCCCGACGTCCCCGCGCTCCTCGCGCAGTGCGCGGAGCAGGGCCTTGTCGCCCGGCCCATGGAGACCAGCTACTACCTGGGCCACGAGCGCCTCCTCCCCACGGGAGCAACCAAGATGGTGGGTTGGCGGAAGCGCCTCTTCGTGTTGATGGCGCGCAACGCGCAGTCGGCGGCACAGTTCTTCCATCTGCCGTCGAACCGGGTGGTCGAGATGGGGGCGCAGATCGAGTTTTAAGCGCGGGTCAGGTGGGTGCCGATGCGTGGGGCACGCCGGTGCGGGTGCGCCCGCTCGGGTGACTCGCGTTACGGCGCGACGCGCTCCGCCGCAAAGAGATCGATTTGCGGCGGGTGCGTCGGCAGCCCGAGTTGTACGACCGCATCGAGCGTCCATCGATCGCGGGCCGACGGATCGAGCCGGCACACGGGTACGGCAAAGTCGGCGATGAGTTCGTCGATGATCTCGTCGATCTCCTGCTGAAACGTCACGCTCACCGCGCGCTTACCGTCGAACGTGGGCGCACCAAGGATCGGCACCTTGAACAGCGCGTGATACCCGCTCACCCATTCGCGCACGAGCGGATCGAGCTCCGGTCGACGGCCGGTGCGCGCGACGAGATACGCGTAGTTGTCGAGCACCGACCGATCGCAGATCACGATCTCGTAGTCGGCCTCCGCTTCGATCTCCTCGGCGATCTGCGTGTGCAGAATCCACCGCTGCGCATCGAGCGTGGTGTCCTCGTTGATCGGTAACGGACAGCGTCGCGCGACTTCCTTCACGATGTCGACGCTCAGGTCGAGACGTTTCAATTGCGCGGCAAGATCGAAGCACAGCGTCGTCTTGCCGACGCCGTGCGTGCCGACGAACGCCACCTTCAGGCGGTGACGCCCGTGTGGATCGAGAGGCAGGAGTTCAGAAACAGCCGTCATGACGCGAAACATAGCGTCATGACGCGACCTCAGAACACGCGAATCGGCACGACGCGGGAGAGGTTGATGATCTGCTTTTCCGAGCGATCGGCGGCGGCGCGCTGGATCAACGCGCTGGCGTTCGTCGTGCCCGTACGTTCCAGCACGAGGGTCGCGAGCCACAGCGCGACGGCGTTGGTCACGCGAAGTGATCCGTGCGATACGGCCTTGCCGACGGAGGAAGAATCGTTCGTGCCGTGAATCGTGCGCGGCATGTCGTACACGAGCTGCGCGCGGCCCAAAGGATTCTTCGGGTCGCCCGGCTTCCTCGGTTCACGCTCTTCAGCCCAGCTTTCGTCGGGCGGAATCCACTCGGGGTTGAGCACGACCGGGTTGATCGACCACGATCCGGATTGCGTGGGCCATTCGGTCGAGCCGATCGCGACCGGATGCACGGCGAGCGTGTCGCTGCCGGCGCCCAGCACGCGGACCACGCGGGAGGCGAGATCCACTTCGAAACGAATGTCGGCGGTGTCGGGAGCGGCGGGCGTCGCGGACGTGCTATCGACCAGCGTGAGACCGCTGTCGGTCGCACCGCTGGCGCGGTTGGCGGCGGAGGGCGCCTTGTCGCGACAGCCGCTGAGCCCGATGCCGATGCCGAGCATCGAAACCACTGCGCGGATGATCAGACGGATAAGTTGGGGCACAGCGGGATCCGGTTGAGGAATGCCGGTGTGCAAAGCAAGGAGCGTGCTCAGAACGCGAAACGTGATGCAACGCACCCGATGCACGAAACGGGGTCGCGCTTACGGCAACTCGCTGAGCAGCTGTGCGCCATCCGCCTTGGCCAGATCGCGGTCGAAAGTGGCCACGGTGCACAAGTCGGCCCGATAGTCGGCCAGAACGAGTTGATCCATGACGCCCGGCGCTGCGCGTGCGGCCCCGCGCGCGCCGGCGTTCTGCAACACGCGACGGGCGACGCCCGTGCACTGAATGCGTGGGTCGTCCAGCGGCGCGGCGAGCGCCTTCGCGGCCTCGGTGTGCGGTACCGCGTAATGATGACGCAATGCGAAGTACGACTCGCCGACGACGAGATCCGAAATGCAGAAGGTGTCGCGCTTGGTGGCCAGCAACGCACGGGCGGCATCCGCCTGCCTGGCCGGCGCACCGGTCAGTAGTCGGAGTACGACAGAGGTGTCGAGGCCGATGCTCATCGCGCCCCTTGGCACGCACGTCCGTGCGCGACGCTGCGCTTGGCGGCGGCCATCGAGTGATCGTCGACGGTGGCCGCATATGCGCCGAGTGCCCCGAACCAGGCTGGTCGCCATGCCGCCGCCGCCTCCTCGTGCGTTGACGACGACGCGGGAGCGTCAAGCACCTGTCGCACCCCTTCCGCCACGAGGTCGCGAATCGTGCGGCCGCGACGTGCCACTTCGACCTTGCGCCGTCGGTACAGCGCGTCGTCGAACTCGATGGTGGCTTTCATCATGGCAGTATACCCAGCAAACCAGTTACACATTCAGTCGTCGAGCGGGATCGATCCATACGATGGCGGGTTCGTATGGAAACCGTGTCATCAAACCGGTGCGGGCAGGGTGAATCGAACGGCGGGCCAGAATTGGCACAGCGCGATATCTCCTTCCCGACTGACGTGACATGAGCACCCCGGACACGAGCGATCAGGGCGCACCCGCCAAGTATCCATCGTGGATGCGCTGATCGCACTGCTCGCACCGTTCGGTCCGTCGGAGCGATCGGCGCAGGTGTATCTCCGCCAAGGGGACGCGTACACGCTGCTCGAGAGATTTGAAGCGGCCGATCGTGCACTCGCGCAATTGGAGTGCGCGCCGGCCGTGCTCGAAGCGGCTCTGAAACGCACCGAGGTCAGCGATCATCCCGCGCGATATGGCGCGCTGCTCAACGTGATGGGGACCATTCATCGCGAACTCGGTAATCTCGATACGGCCCTCGAATTCTTCCGTCGTACCGAGGCCTATCTCACCGTCACGGTGTACGCGTCATTCTCGCTCACTTCGATTGTCCATATCCAGCTGCAGCAGGGACGCGTGGAGGAGGCGCTCGAGTCATACCGGGACGTGCTGCGGTTGAACCGGCTAGCGAGCTTCGTTGAAGGCATTGCGCTCGGCTGTCGCTCATTGGGTGAGGTGCTGGTCGGCCTCGAACGTCACGAAGAGTCAGTGGCATACCTGCACGAGTCGGCCACGCGTTTTGCGCAGATCGAAGACCACCGGAGTGAGGCGCTCATGTGGCGTCGCCTGGCCGGCGTTCACGAACACCGTGGCGCACCCGAGCAAGCGCGCGCGGCGTGGATGAAGGCGCGCGAGTTACACCAGAAGCATACGAGTCGCTCGTATGAGGCCGAGACGTCTCTCAACAAACTACGTCGTTGGGATGAGGCGCTGACCACGCTCACCGACGCGGTGCGCGTGAAGACGGCCAGCGGTGAGCAAGCGCTGCTTGGCCACGCGCTCTCGGCGCTCGCCGATGTGTGCATCGGCCGGGGACGGTTCCACGAATCACTCGAGTACCTGCAGTCCGCGATGACCATCCGGCTCGCGATGGGCGACCGTCGTGGCGAAGGATGGTTGCTGGAGCGAAAGGCGCGGGTGCACCGCGCGCTCGGGAATCACGCCGAGGCGGCGAGCGCCACGCAGAGCGCCGAGCGAATTGCGCACGAGCTTGCAGACGTCGCACTGCGCGACGCCGTCACCGCGATCACGTAGGGCGTGGTGCGCGTTGGTCCGTAGGGTCTCCCGTTCCTGTACGCAGTCCATTCACTCCCACCCCGAGTCACCATGCCAACCTACATCATTGAGCGTAACGTCGGATCTCTCACGTCTGACCAATTGACCGCCGCCGATCGGATGTCCAACTCGGTGCTGGCGGACATGCCCGAGGTGGTGTGGGTAAGAGTTATGTGTCCGATGCCGAAGGAAAGATCTACTGCGAGTCAGTAGTGTCCCAACGTTTTCACGTCGGAGCGGTGTAAGTGGTTGATGGGCGTGGTCAACGGGGTCGTTTCGTCTGGTCTCGATTTGAACGGCGAGGCGATGCAGGTCGGTCGGTTGCGCTGAGGCGCGCGGGACCGTC
>JBBQXC010000110.1:0-15863 GCA_038210005.1 Gemmatimonadales bacterium | reverse complement strand
TGGTGTGGTAACGTGGTCGCGCCCTGCACGAGGCAGTACAATTCATTTATGGTCGTCGCCCATTTTCCCGGAGCAGAGCTGATTGAAGCGGGCCTTGCCGATCTCACGGCAGGGTTGGTGACGATCGAGTCCTTGCTGGTCTCGATCGCGGCCCCGGGATTGCGCGACGTCGGTCTCGCGGTGGGCCAGCCGATCGCTGACGCCGAGTTTCAGTTATACGCGCTGTTGGCGTCGCGGGATGGCGACGCGGCGCATAGCCAATACAATGGACTGCTCCGGCGTGTTGCGAGCTTCCGACATGCGGCCGCATGCGCGAGGTAGCATGCGCGAGGTAGCATGCGCGAGGTAGCGGATCGCGAGCGCATTCACGCATTCATGACGGCGCTCGCGCGACACGCGACGGCGGACGTGGATGTCTTTCTCGTTGGCGGCACGAGCGCGGTCCTCGTGGGCTGGCGCGCGACCACGATCGATGTGGATCTCGTGTTTCGGCCAGAGTCGGACGCGATGCTCCGCGCGATTCCGCTGCTCAAGGAACGACTGCAGCTCAACGTGGAGCTAGCCTCACCCGATCTGTTCATTCCCGTACCGCCAGGATGGGAACAACGCAGCCCGGTGATCACCCGTATTGGGCGCGTCACTTTTCGACACTTCGATTTCGTCGCACAGGCGCTCGCCAAGATCGAACGCGGACACGCGCGCGACCTCGCGGATGTACACGCCATGCATGCGCACGGTCTGATCAGCGCCGACAGTGTGCGTGAACAGTTTGCGCGCATGGAGCCGGAGCTGTTTCGGTTTCCAGCCATCGATCCTCCGTCCTTTCGGCGCGCCGTGGATGCGGTGTTTGCGCCGCAGCGCAATGACGGCTGATGCGTCGGGTACCCTTTAGCGACCGAGTACCGCCCTCGGCGACCGCTATCGCTTCGAGCGTGAACTCGGCGGTGGTGGCATGTCTCGCGTGTTCCTCGCCACCGAGACGGCGCTCGGTCGCGAGATCGTCATCAAGGTGCTCGCGCGCGACATGCGGTAGAGCCCGGGGAGTGCGAGCGCGTGTTTTTCGGCGCGCCCTTGACGGTCTCGGCTGACGCGGCGCACTCCGCGCGAGACGCGCACTGGCGGACGCTCGGCAGCAACGCGAACGGTCGATTGTTGTAACTGGCGTTTACGCTGCGCGGATCACGTATTCGCGTGTTGTCGGCCCGATCCATGATTCGCAAGGAGCGAGGAGCGTATGAGCAAACCCAAGCGCGCACTGAAACCAATTCCGACCTTCGAGTCGGAAGATGCCGACCGAGAGTGCTGGGCGACTGCCGACTCGACCGAGTACGTGGATTGGTCGAAGGCGCGTCTGGTGCAGTTTCCGAATCTGCGACCGACCTCAACGGCGATTTCTGTTCGACTCTCGGACACGCTGTAGAGGGAATTGAAGCTGCTGGCGAACGAACGTGATGGCCCGTATCAGAGCTTGCTCAAAGTGTATCTCGCCGATCGCATCAAGACCGAGCGTCAGCGAACGTCGCGCAAGGGTGTCTAGCCAGAGAGGCATCACGGCGCGCGAACCGTCGGACCATCAAGCGCCAGCGCGGAGCCAACCGCAGCACGGCCTCCGCTCAGCGCGTCACCGGCGCCAGCAGCGCAGCGAACGGCGGCCATCGACGGAGCGCCGCGAATGCGGGTTCAGCGTGCACCGATGGCTCCATGCCGAGTCCCTCGCGACGTGCGTCTCGCAGTAAAGTGAGCGCGAGCGTACTGTCACCAAGTCGGGCGGCGATGGTCGAGCGCCAGTAGGTCGGCTCGCCCCACAACAGTCCGCGCGCGGCCGGTGTCATCGCCCGCGCGCGCGCTGAGATCTGGTCCATCCAGCCACGTGCTTCGACCACGGCGCCGTTCGCGGCCGCGACCGCACCCGCCAGCCCCATGAACGAAAACGTCATCGTCGACGATGCGGTGGGTTGGGTGATCAGCGGCCGCAGTCTGACTCGCGCCTCGGCAGCGCGATCAGCCAACAGGAGCGCGCGCGCCTCCTGACGACGAATCAGTGATGCATCGCGCGCGGCAGGTGGCAGCGAGTCGAACCAGGCAGCGACCGCGCTCGCCATCGCGCGACTATCGGAGGGGTGATGCGCCACGAACTCCGTGGCACTCATGACCCGCAGTGTCGCACGCTCACCCAGCGAAGCCAACGAGGCGTCGAGTCGGGCCAGCGCGGCGGTGACGGAAGCACGATCGCCACGTGCCGCCTGCGCGCGCAGCTCGTAGCCGGCGATCGTGATGTCATCAGGGTAGCGCTGCATCGCGTCGCGTGCAGCGATGAGCTCTGCGTCATGATGGCCCAGCAGATGCTCGGCGAACGTCAGTTCTTGCCAATAGGGACGCCACCCACGCAGTTCACCGCGGTCGGGCCCGAGCGCCCGCAATACGCTCACGGCCTCGGCCGGCCGATTCATCTTTCGCGCCAGTTCCCCGACCATGTATTCGCCGATCGTGCCCGGTGCAATGCGGGCCTGCCGAACCACGGCGTCGTACGCCATAGGCAGGTTTCCGGCGAGCAGTCCTTGCACCATATCGAGTGTACTCTGCTCGAGCGGTCCCAGTCGCACGCGCTCGGCCGTCAGCGACGCCATCACGCGTTGCGCAGCATCGGCCTCGTTCAGGTTGAGGTGCATGATGGTCGCCGCGATGCGCGGCATGGGATACGACGAGTCTTCGGCGGCTGAGCGCTGAAACAATGACAGCGCCGCACGAGGGTTGCCATTCACGAACGTCGCGAGGCCGGCGACATAGTCGCGATACGCCTCGTACGTGGGCGGGGCGATGGCACGGCGCAGATGCGTGACCGTATCGGTGAGCGGGGCGATCGCTGCCACCACGCGCGTGCGCAGCCGGTCGATGCCCATCATGAGGCTGTCGTCGGTGACACTCACGCGTTCGACCGGACGAAGCAGCCGTCCCGTGTTCGTCTCGAGCAGCTGCGCCTGCAGGTGCACCATACGCCCCTCGCGATAGATCGCGCCGCGCACCACCATGCCCGCTCCGACGTCGCGTGCCACGCGCTGCCAGCGATCGTTGACCGCAGCGGATTGTGAGGCGGTGTCGAGCGTGGCCTCGGTGGCGAGGAGGGCGGTGGCCGGCACCACCTCGACGCCATCCAGGCGGGAGAGTCCTTCGGTGATCCAATCGGCGGCCATGATGCCGAGCGTGGATCGCGCGGAGTCCGTCACCGACTCCGTGAGCGGCAGGACGGCGATGCGGTTTTCGACAAGCCCGGACGCTGGCTCCGCCGATTCGGAATTCGCCGACGGTCGACGCATGACCAGTGTGACGATCAACGCCATCGCCACCGCGGCGGTGCTGACGATCAGCCACCGCGTGGTGCGCGCCGGCGGGGCGATCGCGCGCGTCGTGCTCGGCGGGACGTCGACGGTTGCGGGTCCGCTCGTCGGATCGATCGCCTGCGGCGAGGCGACCGGTGAGGTGTTGGGCGACGTGTTCGATATAGTTCGCCCCCGAACTGCTGTGACAACCGCCAGCGTCTCGGGAGCCGGCTCGGCATCGAGCTCTGATCGAAGCCGCGCCGCAAACGCGTCGTGCTCGCGCAGGGCGCCGGACCGGTCGCCGGATCGATCCAGCACAGCCAGCAGTCGACGATGATGGGATTCGCGGAAAGGGTCCAGCGTCTGTGCGCGTCGGGCCGATTCGACGGCGCGCTCGAGATCACCGCGGCTGGCGTGCGCATCGGCGCTGCGGGCGGCGGCTCCGGCCGCTTGCCGATCCACCGTCTCCCGACGATTGGCGACCCATTGTTCGAAAGCCGGGGCGTCGTCGATGACCAGTCCGTCCAGCAGGCTGCCGCGATACAACGCCAGCGCGTCGTCGTCGCGCTGAGCCGAGAGCGCCTGTTGAAATGCCCACACGTCGCACGAGATGTGGGCCGAGTCGAGGCCGATGGCGTCGTCGCCGCGGTTCAGGATAGCGTGTTCGCCCAACGACCGGCGCAGAAACGTCAACGCCTGACGCAGTGCCGCTTTCGCCCGCGGCTCGTCACTTTCAGGCCAGAATAGCGCCAACAACGCATCACGCGAGACGAATTCGCCGTCGCCTTCGACTGCGAGATACACCAACAATGCGGCGCGGCGAGGCTGCGCCAACAGCGTGGCCAAACTCCCTCGAGTCGGCTCACTGACGTTCAGCGGACCCAGCGCCGCGATGGTGATCATCGGTTTCCAGTCACAGGGCGCGGAATATCACGGTCGGGATCCTCAGGTCACGCTCG
The DNA here is from genome assembly GCA_038210005.1 of Gemmatimonadales bacterium. Taxonomy (GTDB): domain Bacteria; phylum Gemmatimonadota; class Gemmatimonadetes; order Gemmatimonadales; family Gemmatimonadaceae; genus Gemmatimonas. Next base: position 11,587 of record JBBQXC010000110.1, on the reverse strand, counting down.
GGTCACCTACAGATAGCAGGCCTCCCGCATCGTGGGGAAGGTCGCGCGCGCCACATGGGACGACAAGGCGTCGGTTGGAGCGCGCCGGGCCATTCTCACACCGGAGCACGTCATGGCATCGAACTCCCACACGCCGCGAACGGTTGCGCGCCGCATCGCACTGGCGGCGGCGCTGCTGGTCGCGCTGGCCACTGCGCCGTTGACGGCGCTCGCTCAGAGCGCGCCGGCGGCGGCGGCACCAACCGATCTCCTTCGACGGATCCGCGCACTCGGCCTGCCCAGTTCAACCGATCGACTCACGGTCTACTTCAATCCCGGCCACGAGGCCAAGGCCGTTCGCCTTCGAACGCTGATCCAGGATGCACGGCAGTTCTTCGCCGACTCGCTTGGGATCTCGCCGGAGCTGTCGATCGCCGTGCTCGAGCGGACGACGTGGGAGCGTGTGATCACGTGGCAGCCGTACGGTATCCCTGGTGTCGAAGGCAGGCCGCCGGTGGCGTTCCTGCCCGCCACTGATGACAACCTCGCGGCCAACGACGCCCTCTCACTCGAAGCGGGGATCTCGGATACGGCGCGGCGGTTGCTTGCGGTATCCGGTCGTACGTGGACCGAGGCGTCGAAGCGCTACGTCGACCTCGTGGGGCTGCACGAGCTGGGTCACGCCTTCGCCGCCGCCTACGGCATCGACGTGCCGTCGCAATGGTTCAACGAGTGGCTCGCGACCTACTTCTGCTACACGTACCTGCGCGCGGCACGCCCAACGGATGCCAAACTTTGGGAAGGCATCCTGCAGGGGTATCGCGACGCGGCGCACCCCGATCACCGCACCCTCGAGGCGTTCGAGCGGTTGTACTTCGGCGTCGGCGCGCAAAACTATGTGTGGTATCAGGCCCGCTTTCAGCAGCAGGTGCAGCGCGTGCACGACACACAGGGCGTGGAGTTCCTGCGGCGATTGAAGCAGGCGTTTCCCCGGGGAGCCACACGACCGGCCTCGCGTGACGAGTTGCTGCAACGACTGGAGGCGATCGAGCCTGGCTTCCGTGCGTGGGCGGCAACGATGCGGTGACGGGGCCGCGCGCGTTGAGCGCGTCGGGACGCCGGCAGATCCAAAGCTTGACGCGAAGGGCGCGAAGCACGCGGAGAACAGCGACTGCTTTTCTTTCTTCTTGTGCTGTTCTTCGCGTGACCTCGCGTGCTTCGCGCCCTTCGCGTCAAGCTTTTCGATCTATCGGCCGAAGCTGATGCGCAGCGCGCGCGACACGTCGCCGACGTGGGTCACGTGAAAGTCGAAGGTGCGGCCGTCGGCGAGCTTTCCACGTGCGGTGATGACCGTGAGGTGATCGCCGGTGCGCGGCTTCAGTGTTTCGGTGAACGTGGTCGCGATTCCCCGCAGTGGGTTCATGGCGTTCACGTCGCCGATGGTGACCACACCCTCGGCCATGGCCGTCTGGTACGCAGACCAGCGCACAAACCAGATCGGCACGGCATCACCGGTCGAAACGGCGAGTACTGGGAAGGTGCCGAGGGGGGCGTTGGGCTCGATGAAGTAGAAACCCTTGATCAGGATCGGGGTGGCGAAGGCGCCGGGCCCACCGGGGCCGGGGAAGTGGAAGAACGTCATCAAGTTGAAGTCTGCGGGAATCGCGCTCGGCGCCCGATAAAACGGAATCGCCAGCCATTCCCCGTTCTGGAAGAACTGTTTTTCGCCCGGAAAGGCGCGGGCATAGGCCGGAATGCCGGGGTCCGGTTGGGGCACCGTGACCCGCACCAAGCCAGCCGTTTCCGCGGCGCGGATCAGGGTCGCGGTATCGGGAACATCGGCCAGCGGGTCGGCGATCTGGGACTCACTGCAAGCACCGAGCAGGAACGCGAGACCAAGGGTGCTGAGCAACGGGCGAACGGACATGACAAAACTCCGGTTGAGGTCGCGCCATCGGCATCGTGCGTCTGGCGTTCAACGGGAGTGTGGGGCGAGCGGGTGAGCTGACCGTGATCCAGGCGTGATCTGGGGCGTTTCCGCTATGACAGAGGGCGTTTTGAAGCCTTCCGATTGCCGGCTCAGTCGCGCCCGCGTGGCGGCCGAGGCGGCACCGGTGGTTGCGGCAGCGACCGCATTTCCCGACGCACCCGTTCGACCTCGCGCTTCGCTTCACGAGCCGCCTGCCGCTGCGCTTTGCGTAACTCGCTGACAATGCGATTGGCCGCGGCGCGAGCCTGGGCGTTGCCGCCCACGGCTTCCAGTACGCCACTCACCGCCGCCGCGATCTGCGCGGGATCGATCTGCGCCGGATCGATCTGCGCCGGATCGATCTCCCCAGCTCCGCCGCTGCTGTCGTGCCAATCGGGCGGCTCGGCGTCACGCATGGCGAGATACGGATCGTTTTCACACGAGGTCTTGGGCCCACTGCCGCGCACGAAGAATTCTTTACGCGACGGTCCGCACCAGTCGCTGGCGAGCTTGCCGGTGCCGATATCGATCTGCTTGGTCTCGATGCCGGCGGGCGGCACCCACGCGCTGTCCTCTTCGGGGCTGTGCCATCCGTCGCGAAGAAAACGGGCCCAAACCGGCGCCGCCATGCGACCTCCGGATGCGTTCCAACCCAGCGGCTGCGGGTCGTCGGCCCCGAACCACACGCTGGCCACCAGCGTGGGCGTGAAGCCGACAAACCAGACGTCGGTGCCGTCGTTGGTGGTACCGGTTTTGCCGGCCACAGGCCCACGAATGCCGGCATCACGCACCGGACGACCAGTGCCACGATCGACCACGCCTTGCAGCAGCGACGTCATGAGAAACGCGTCGGTTGCTTCGAGCACTTTGACACCCGCGGTACGCGGATGGCTCCAGATCACGCGTCCGAACTGATCTTCCACGCGTTCCACGAGATACGGCTGCACGCGCGTACCACCATTGGCGAACGGGGCGTAGGCGGCCGTGAGTTCGAGTGGCGTGACGGCACCGGCGCCAAGCGCGAGCGCCGGCACGATGGGTAGCTCGCTGATGATGCCCTGCGCGTGCGCGAGATCGGCGATGCGCTGCACACTCAGCTTGCTACTGAGTCGCACGGTAGCCGCGTTGGCGGAACGGGCCGCGGCATCACGCATCGTGATGTGCCCCGCATAGTTGTCACCATAGTTGGCCGGCGTCCACATGGTACGACCGATGTCGATCTCGACCGGTTCGTCTTCGAGCATGCTGGCCAGCGTAAAGCCCTGACGCAGCGCTTCGGCGTACACGAACGGCTTGAAGGTGCTGCCTGGCTGTCGCTTGGCGCGCAGCGCACGGTTGAATCCCTTCCGCTCGATACGCCGACCACCGACGATGGCACGGAGCGCGCCGGTGGTCGGATCGAGCGCCACGAGCGCCCCCTGCGTGCGCGACCCGGCGCCGCTCACGGAAAACCCTCCATACGTGCGCTCCTGATCGATCTGCCAGGCACCGGACGCGATGACGCGCTCGCCGGCGATTTGGGCGCGACGGTCGATCGTGCTCCAGACGCGGAGCTGCGCATCGTTGAGCGCCTTGGGGATCACACCGGCGGTGCGCAGCGAATCGAGTGTCACGCGCACCGCTTCCACGGCCCACGAATCGACGGCCCGCGCTGGCGTCCATTCGGCGCGTGCCAGCTTGAGCGGTGAGTTGCGCAGCGACTGAAACGTGGCGCTGTCGGCCACCCCTTCGCGGAGCAGCACGTCGAACACGATCGCGCGTCGGGCAAGCGCGCGCGTTTTGTCGCGCCGCGGCGAATACGACGACGGCGCCTTGGGCAAGCCGGCCAGCATCGCGGCTTCACTCAGTGAGATGCCCTTCACCGACTTGCCGAACAGATCGCGGCTCGCGCCCTCGACGCCATACACGCCGTTGCCGAGGTAGATCGCGTTGAGGTAACGCTCGAGGATGTCCTGCTTGGAGAGCGAACCTTCGAGGAGCGTGGCATACCGCCACTCGAGCAGCTTGCGACCCAAGGTGCGCTCGGTGGCGCGATTTCCCAGGAATACGTTGCGGGCAAGCTGCATCGTGATCGTGCTGGCACCTTCGCGCACGCTGCCGGCCATGACATTGGCGACTGTTGCGCGACCCACGCCATACCAGTCGACACCATGATGCGCGTGAAAGCGGCGATCTTCGACGGCGATGAAGGCCGCCTGTACATGCGCCGGCACACGGCTGAGCGGAACGTTCGTGCGATTGACGGGTGAGAGGGCACTGATGAACGCGCTATCGCGCGCCAGCAACGCGCCGCCCTCGGTGGGCTTCCACGCGCGCAGCTGCGCTGGCGTGGGGCAGCCCTGCCAGCCGCACGACCACCACCAGGATGCCGTCGTGAGCGCCCCGGCAATCGCGATCGCCCCGGCATACAGCAGGGGCTTGAACAGCCGGGCGCGCCACGACACGGCCGGTGTCCCGACCGGTGTCACGTTCGGCGCTACGGCCGGCGCTGGTGTGTTGTTACCTTCAGCCTCCATCACACTCCTCTGCGAGCATGGCACGTCAGGAATCTCTCATCCGTCACTGCACCGTCCGCACCACGCCACGCGTGTCGATCTTCATACAGACAGTCGGAGCAGCCGTCATGGTTGCGTCGCACCTGCTTCCGACCACTGCGCACGCACGGTCTCGTGCACTCCTACGGCCTGAGCGCCCGGAAAGTGCCAGGCTCCAGCCCGCCAAGTCGGCGAAGACGCCGCCGACCAAGGCGCCGACTGCGCCGACAAACGGCCCGCGCGTGCCCAACGAGCTGGGGCGTATCCCGATTGTGGAGTGGCATCAGGTGGTCGCGGCCGACGGCACGTATAAGGTGTCGCGCGAGCGATTCCGCGCAGAGCTGAGTGAGTTGCACGCGCGCGGCTACGTGCCGGTGAACCTGTCGGAGATGCTGGACAAGACGCTGGACGTCCCTGCCGGCAAGACACCCGTGCTGTTCACCTTCGACGATGCGTCGCCGAGTCAGTTCCGCTACATCGAGCGCAACGGTGCACTCGTCGTAGATCCGACGAGTGCGGTCGGGATACTGCTTGACTTCATCAAGGCGCACCCCGACTGGAAGGCCAAGGGGCTGTTCTGCATGCTCCCGGCGGCCGAAGCGGGCCACGCGTTCTTCGGTGACAAGGGCATCGACGGCCAGAAGACAGAGTGGCGCTTCAAGAAGGTACAGTTCCTGGCGCAGCAGGGCTTCGAGCTGTGCAACCACACATTGTGGCATGCGAAACTCAGCAAGTACTCCGACGCGGTGGTGCAGGAGCAGCTTGCGCGCGGCGCCATGGCGATCGACTCGGCGGTGCCGGGCTACAAGGTGCGTGGCTTTGCCCTGCCCTATGGCTTGTGGCCGAAGAACCGGGCGCTGGCGTTCAACGGCTCGTGGTACGACAAGAAGATCAAGCGTGACGTGCGCTACCATCACGAGGCCGTCTTCGAAGTCGCCGGCGGACCGGCGCGCAGCCCGTTCGATCCGGAGTTCAACCCGAAGTCATTGCCGCGGGTGCCGCTGCAGGGCGGAACGAAACTGTCTGCGACGCTCGATCAGATGGACAAGCCCGGCAAATGGGCGCGCTACGTCTCCGACGGCAACCCGAAGACCGTCGCGCGCTAGCCGCGCAGTTTCTCGGCTTCGTCCCAGCGATCGACCGCGCGACGCAGATGCGGGATCACGATGCTGCCGCCCACGATGAGGCCGATGCTCATCGTTTCGAACACTTCGTCGCGGCTTACGCCCTCTTCGGCGCAGCGGACAATGTGATAGGTGATGCAGTCATCGCAGCGCAACACGAGCGAGGCGACGAGTCCGAGCAGTTCTTTCGTCTTCACGCTCAACGCGCCGCCCTCGTAGGCGCGGCCGTCAAGATTGAAGAAGCGATTGATCACGAGATTGTTCTCGCCGAGGATGCGCGTGTTCATGCGCTCGCGGAACAGGCGGAATTCGGCGAGCGCATCGCTCTTGACGTGATCGCCCGCGACGTGATCGCCCGCGACGTGGTCGCCCGCGACGTGGTCGCCCGCGACGTGGTCGTGCGGAGGCGTGCTGGGTGTCGGCGTGCTGGGGGTTGGCGCGTCGGTCACAGCGAGTAGTTGCGAAGGGTGGTGAGCGCGGTCTCGAGGGCCGCGCGTTGCTGCTCGGTGGGCGAATTGGCCCACAGCTCTTCGTACGCGGAAATGGCGAGCGCCAACGCCTCCTTGTCATGCTCGGCGGCGGCCAGCGAACTCGCGTTGTCGGCCAGCGCGGCCTTGGCCAGCTGATCCTCGGGGAAACGCTGCGTGACCTGCAGCCAGCGGATCGTGCGATCGCGCTGATTCGATTCGGTCAGCGCCCACATGTGCCAGGCGCCGCGATTCTGCGGATCGGAGGCCAGCGCGCGACTGGCCAAGTCTCCCACGACCTCGGGGCCGCGACCGGACAGCCAGTAGGCGTTGGCGAGAATGACGAGGGCGCGCGCGTTGGTCGGCTGCTCGTCGACGACGCGCTCGTAGAGCGGGCCGACGACTTCGGGCATATGGAGCCACGGTTCGGCGGCGGCCACGAGGGCGTCGGGGGTAACCGTGGCGCGGAGCGTGTGCAGGCGCTCCATCAGGGCGCCGACGTTTCCGGAAGCTTCGTAGGCGCCCACCGCATCAGCGAGGGCGGCCGGGAGGTCGAGAGGAGGTGCGATCATGATCGAAAAATAGACAGGTATGGCAATCTGGTCAGGTCACGGCCGCGATTGATGGGTTGCGCGATCGGGGCAGGATCGTAATACTCCTAGTGTCGCGCGGTGATGTACGAAGTACGCGTGACGAGCCCACCGACACCGGCTGGCTGCGTAAGGGTCCCAGACCACGTGGCGCAGTACATGCAGACCGGGTGAATCGGTCGGCCGGGGATCCGTCGCGAGTTTGCGACCTTCCCCTTGTGACTGGAGGCGCGAGGTTCTCGCGCACCCCCGCGGTACCGGAAGGCACGTACGAAGGCACGTACGGCTTTTCCGGCAAGTGCGACGGCACGACTCTCCCCGTCCAGAGCGACCCGCAATATCAGCGCTCTTCGCGCATCTCGAGCCCGACACGGGCATCGAATTTTCGACCTGTTGCATCGCATGTTTTCATGCCTGCGGCGGCGTCGCGCTCCCTTCCAGATCGGAACGGAGCCCACTGTACCACTCGCAGTTTTCGAATGACCGAACGCAAACGCCCTATTCGCCGCAGCCGCACCAGTGCCGCGCCGTCCCCCGATTCCGGTGGGGATGACAATCCGTATCTCGATGCTCCGTCGGCGCCCGCGCCGAAGGATGCCGCACCACCGCCGCCGGCGGCTGGCGCGCCTGACGAGGCCCCCCGACCGCGTCGCGGCCGGCCCCCTCGTCGCCCAGCGGCCGACGCCGCCGCTGAGACGCCGTCCAGCGCCGACCGCGAGGCCCCGTCGCCCCCGTCGCCCCCTCCCGCCCCGCCTGCCCCGCCTGCCCCGCCTGCCCCGCCGGCGGAATCGCGACCGGAGCCACGATTCACGCCCTCCTTCTTTGATCCGGCGGCTGAGCGTCCTCGCCTGGAGGGCGCCGATCGTTACGACCGCGCCTTCGACCGTCCGGCCAACCCGCCCACCAGCAGCGCGGAACGTCCCGAGGCGCGCCCGGAACGCCCGTACGGTGAGCGCCCTGAACGTCCCGATCGCTCCGGCCGCCCCGATCGCGGTGGACGTCAGCGCGACCGTGGCCGTCAGCGGCACGAACGCGGCGATCGTGGACCGCGCGGCGAACGTCCGGACGCTGCCGGCAGTGCGCCGACCGGCGGACAGGGCGCTCCGCAAGACAGACCCGATCGCGGACCAGATCGGGTTCCCGATCGCGGCGGTGACCGTGGCGACCGAAACGGACCGGACCGCGGTGGTGATGCGGCATTGCGGCGCAATGGACGCCGCGGCCGCAACCGCTTGCGTCGCGATGGGGCCGGTGGGGACGTGCGTTCGCCGCAGGGCGGCGAGGGTGGTGTCGAGCGTTCACCGTCGATGCCGTCGACGCCCACGGTCGTTGAAGGCACGATGTCCGGCTGGTTCGACCCATCGCGTGATGGCGGCTTCCTCCGTCGCGCGATCAACAGCTACCTGCCCGACCCGACCGACCCGTTCGTCCCGCCGGCGTTAGTGCGCCTGCATCAGCTCCGGCGTGGCGACAAGCTCGACGCCACGTTTGGACGCGACCCGCGCGGTCGTCAGGTCATCATCGAAGTACAGCAGCTCAACGACGGCTCGCCCGTCGTGCTCGAAAAGCGCCCCGACTTCAACACGCTCACAGCCAGCTATCCCGATCGGAAGCTGACATTGGAAACGGGACGTCCGGCCAAGACCGGCCCGGAACTCACGCGTCGCGCCATCGACCTCATTGCGCCGATCGGCTACGGTCAACGGGCGCTCATCGTCGCTCCGGCCCGCGCCGGCAAGACGACGCTCTTGCAGGCGATCGTGGAGGGTGTGGCCATCAACCATCCCGAAGCGGGGCTGCTCGTGCTCCTGGTTGACGAACGACCGGAAGAAGTGAGCGAAATGATCACGTGGGGCTACGGTGAGGTCGTGGCCTCCAGCTTCGACATGCCGCCCAAGCGGCACGTGGAAGTCGCCGAGATGACGCTCGAACGTGCCCGTCGCATGGTGGAACAGGGCAAGGACGTCGTGATCGTGCTCGACTCGATCACGCGCCTCGCGCGCGCCTACAACACGGTCGAGCGCGGCACCGGCCGCACGATGTCCGGTGGACTCGACAGCAATGCCATGCAGAAGCCCAAGGCATTCTTCGGATCGGCGCGCATGATTGCGCCGCAGCACGGCGGTGGCTCGCTCACGATCATCTCCACCGCGCTCGTCGAGACCGGCTCGCGCATGGACGACGTGATCTTCGAGGAGTTCAAGGGCACCGGCAACTGCGAGATCAAGCTCGATCGCTCGCTCGCCGATCGTCGCATTTTCCCGGCCTTCGATATCGGTACCAGCGGGACGCGCCGCGAAGAGAAGCTCTATCGCCCCGATCAGCTGGAAAAGGTGCATCTGCTGCGTCGCGGCCTGCATCAGCTCCCGCCCCAAGCGGGCATGGAGTGGCTCATCAAGCGCATCGCGGCCACGTCGAACAACGACTCGCTACTCGACGGACTCTGAGTTCCGACAGCGGCACGGCAAAGCGGGGCGACGGGATCATCCGTCGCCCCGCTTTGCTATGCCCTTTCGTGACGATCGTGCCGGGCGTGTGACGGCAATCGCCGATTGCTCAAGCTATGCCGGGGAACCTCCGATACCCGTAGCTGACGGCGTTTGGGCGACGTGGCCCGCGCCGAATTCCCTTTGCCGCCCTCCGCACTCCCCAAATGTTCCGAACCCTGTCCTTGCGGGCCAAAATCCTCGCCCTTCCGCTTGTCGCGGCCGTCGGCTTTCTGACGACGTTCGGTACGACGTTTGTGCTTGGCGGCCGTTCGCAAGCACAGCTCGAGCGCATCGAGCTCCAGGAATCTCCAGCCTTCGAGACCAGCCAGAAGCTGCAGGCTCAGCTCGACGTCTACCAGCGCGCGTTGCGCGACGCCGTGGGCGCCAGCGACACGGGTGCCGTGGTCGCTGCGGACTCCATCGGCAAGACGTTCCTGACGCTCTCCGACTCGCTGGCCCATAACCCGAGCGTCGACTCGGCGACCGTCCGCGCGCTCAGCGTCGAGTTCACGAGGTACGCTGCTCAGGCCCGCTCCACGAGCATGGGGATGATCTCCGGCTCGATGGAAGACATGATGGGCGGCATGCAGGGCGTGAAGACCAAGTACGCCTCGCTCTCGCAGGCGCTGCAACAGCAGACCGACGAACGGCAAGCGGCGATCGCCGCTGCGTTCGGAACGGCGCGCACCTTGCAGTCGACGACGCGATTGGTCACGAGTGTCGTGTTGATCATCTCGCTCGTCGCACTCGGCCTGCTCGCCGTTGGCACGCTGCGCAACATCATCGGCGCGATGCAGACGCTGTCGACGGCTGCCACCGAAATCGCGCGCGGGAAGGTGGATCAGCAGATCGACATCACGTCGAACGACGAAATCGGTGCGCTGGCCGGCGCCTTCCGCGAGATGCTCGCCTACATCGGCGGAGTGGCCCAGGCGGCGGATCGTCTCGCGGCCGGTGATCTGACGTCGAAGGTGGACGTCCGCTCGGAGCACGACGTGCTCTCGAAGAGCATCAACGGCGCCGCCGAGACGCTGCAGGGCATCGTCGGCGAGATCAACAGCGTGATCGACGCGGCCAAGCACGGCGATCTCGCCAAGCGCGGCAACCCCGAACAGTTCCGTGGCGCGTATCAACAGCTGATCTCGGGTACGAACCAGATGCTGGACTCGGTGGTCGAACCGATCAGTGAAGCGAAGGATGTGCTGGCGCGCGTCGCCGCCCGTGACCTCTCGGCCCGCGTGACCGGCCAGTATGTCGGCGAGCATGCCGCCATCAAGGATTCGCTGAACACGGCGCTCGAGAACATCGCTGAAGTGTTCGCCTCGCTCACGACGGCGATCAGCCAGGTGAACTCGGCGGCGCGTGAGATCGGCGAAGGCAGCCAGGAACTCGCCAGCGGTGCGGCCGATCAGGCGGGCGCCATCGATCAGGTGTCGAACCGTATCAAGGTGGTGGACGACCGCACGAAGGCCAACGTGGCCGACGCCAACGAAGCGCGGGCGGCGATGGAGCGTGCGAGTGTAGACAGCGAGCAGGGCGTGGAACGTATGACGGCGCTCGCCGAAGCCGTCGCCGAGATCAAGCGCTCGGCCGACTCCACGGCGAAAATCGTGAAGACGATCGACGAGATCGCGTTCCAGACGAATCTGCTGGCGCTGAACGCGGCCGTTGAAGCAGCCCGCGCAGGTGACGCCGGCAAGGGCTTCGCGGTCGTGGCCGACGAAGTGCGCAGTCTGGCCATCCGCGCCTCGGAAGCGTCGCGCAACACGGCGACGCTGATCGAAGAGTCGGTGCAGAAGGCGGAGACCGGCGTGAAACTGAACGAGAGCGTGACGCGCCGACTGCATGAGATCCGCAGCGGCGTGCAGCGCGCGTCGGCGATCATGAACAACATCGCCGAAGGCGCAGCCGAGCAGCAGAAAGAGCTCACCGAAGTCACGTCGTCGATGGATCAGATTGCCGGGCTGACGCAGCGCACGGCCGCGAATGCCGAGGAATCGGCAAGCGCCGCCGCCGAGCTGTCGGCACAAGCGGCCGAGATGCAGGAACTGGCATCGCAGTTCGACGTGGGCGATCGCCATCACCACAGCGACGCTGGTCACTCGGTCACCTCGGCGTCCCGCCGTCAGGCCGCACTGAACGGTTCGCCGGCCTTCTCGTCACCTCGTCAAGCCGCCCCGCGGCCGCAGGCGGCGAAGTCGCCGGCCAAGCCCGCGGCCAAGGCGGCGCCGCGTTCCAAGACGGCGGCGCGTCCGGCGACCAAGGGACTCGCCAAGGCCCGCGCGGGGAATGGCTCGCATGCATCGGACGACGTCTTCCCGATGAGTGCCTCTGCGATGATCCCGTTCGATGACGATGACAATGGGTCGGACGACATCCTCGGCTCGTTCTGATCACGAGGCTGACGTTGTACACGGAGCGCCGGGGAGATGTAC
>JBBQXC010000109.1:0-15875 GCA_038210005.1 Gemmatimonadales bacterium | reverse complement strand
GGCAGCAGGTCAGACGGCTTCTGAATATCATCCCGAAACGCCGGCGGCTCGAACGCGGCACGTGGATCGCGACCCGGCTTCTTGAGCTCGGCCACAATGTCCCGCAGCGTGGGCATACCGACGTCGTCGCTCACGTACTTGGTCAGTTCAATCGAATCGACCAACGGCTCGTTACCGACCAGCGAACTCACGTCGGCGTTCAGGTCCTTGGCCATCCGCTCCACGAGGGAGTACCGCTCGGGGTGCACCGCGCTCGAGTCGAGGGGATGCACGCCGCCACGCACGCGCAAAAAGCCAGCGGCCTGTTCAAACGCCTTGGCGCCGAGACGCGGTACGTCCTTCAGGTCGGCACGCGATGTGAGACGGCCGCGCTGATCGCGCAACGAGACAATCGCCTGCGCGAGCCCGGGACCGATGCCGGCCACGTAGCCCAACAGCGCTGCCGAGGCGGTGTTCACCTCCACCCCCACGCGGTTCACGCAACTTTCCACGATATCGTCGAGACGCTGCTTGAGACGCGACTGATTCACGTCGTGCTGATACTGGCCGACGCCGATGCTCTTGGGATCGATCTTCACCAGTTCGGCCAGCGGATCCTGCAGACGACGCGCGATCGAGACCGCACCACGCAGCGACACATCGAGTTCGGGGAACTCGGCACGGGCGAGATCGGACGCCGAGTACACCGACGCACCGGCCTCGTTCACCACCACCACCTGCGGACGCTCACCACCGACGGGCGGATCGAGCTCGCGCATCGCGGCTTTGGTGAGATTCTCCGTCTCGCGGCTGGCCGTCCCATTGCCGATCGCGATGAGCTCCGGCGTGAACCGCTGCAGCAACAGGCGAATCGCACCGGCAAACCGATCTTCCTGATGCAGATACAACGTATCGGTGTGCACCAACGCACCCGTGGCGCTGACCACGGCCACCTTCACACCGCTGCGGAAGCCCGGGTCGAGACCGATCACACGCTTCTCGCCGGCTGGTGACGACAACAGCAACTGTTCGAGATTGCGACCGAAAATCGTGATCGCTTCGTCGTCGGCGCGCGTTTTCAGCTCAACGCGCAACTCCACTTCGATTGCCGGCGACAGCAAACGTTTGTACGCATCCGCCCCCACCAGTGTGAGCTGCTGCGACGCCGGGCGATGGCCGATCACTTCGCGCGCCATCCGCGCATTGATCTCGTCCACCGGCGCTTCCACGCGCCACATCAGTTCACCTTCGGTCTCGCCGCGACGGATCGCCAGCATGCGATGGCTGGGAATCGTGCCGAGCGACTCCGCATAGTCGAAGTAGTCTTTGAACTTGGATTCGTCGCGCATCTTGCCCGTCATCACGCTGCTCTTGACGACACCCTTGGCGCGTGTGATCTCGCGCACCCAACCCCGAATGAGCGCGTCTTCGGCCACCTGTTCCGCAAGAATGTCACGGGCGCCTTGCAGCGCGGCCTCGGCGGTCGGCACTTCCGACGGCTTGCCATCGACGTCGGGCAGCACATGCCCCGCGGCGGCGGCCAGTGCCGCGCCATCATCGAGCGAGCCGCTCCACAGTCCGTCGGCCAGGAGCCCGAGTCCGCGTTCACGCGCGATCATCGCGCGCGTGCGACGCTTGGGCTTGAACGGGAGGTAGAGATCTTCGAGCGCCTGCTTGGTATCCGCCGAGAGAATGGACGCCTTGAGCGTGTCGTCGAGCTTGCCCTGTTCGTCGATGCTTTTCAGCACCGCGGCACGGCGATCCTCGAGTTCGTTCAGGTATTCGGCGCGCTCGCGCACATCGCGCAGCTGCACCTCGTCGAGACCGCCCGTCATTTCCTTGCGGTAGCGCGCGACGAACGGGAGGGTGGCGCCTTCAGCGAAGAGGGCGAGCGTGCGCTGAACCTGTTGCGGATTCAGCGAGAGTTCCGTCGCGACACGCGCGACGATGGCGGGAGCAAGCGTTTCGGTCATGTGCGCGGATTCTATTCGTCAGGCGAACCGAATTCCACGCCTTGCGTTTCCGACCTCAGTCCGCACCAGCGTCGTCGGTCAGCTGTTCTTCAAGCACTTGCGCTTCGAGCCGCTCGCTCTTGATCCCCAGACGAAGGCGACCGTAGATGCTCATGTACAGGTTGGCGACCCACACCACCGCGAACCACGCGAGGACGACGCCGCGCCAATCTGGCAAGAGAAAACGCCACCCGGTCATCCACAGCGCGAGCAACGCGACGTAGTGACTGAAGCAATATTCGCAGGTGAACAGATAGAAGAACTTCCGCGCCACCAGCGTTGCCGCCTGCTCACTGCGCCTCGCGCAAAACTCGCGTGGTTCACGGAACACTTCTTCCTGGGTCACGGTCCACGCCGCGCACGCCACGGGGATCGCCAACAAGAACAGCCATGCCGTCTGCGTTCCCAAAGAAGGCATCGTCACTGTCAGTTGCAGCCCGCGACGGCGCTCTCCCAGAGCACAGCCCACCCGGTCTTCCCGCGCGACAACACCGCGGCGCCCAGTGCCACGCCATCGTCGCGCCCGAACAGCAGGCGCACATCGGGCACACCGACATTCCGGAACGCGAGCAACGGTTCGGCCACCACGAGCTCTTCCTCGTGTCCGGAGGCGCGTTCGTGCCACGCCACAGTCCACAGCTTCGCGTTGTCGCCGATCGCATCGACGACCATGACCAGACGTTCTTCCTTGGGATCGTCTTCCTGGTTCACGCGGCGGGCCAACGTGGCCACGACGAAGGCGGTATCGAGCCCGCGCGTGCGCCACGCCCGCAGCACCACGAACGGCAGGCCACGAAACGTGCGGCTGGTATCATCGGCCAACCCCGACGCGAGACGCGTGAGATCGGAGGCCAATCGCGCCGAATCGCGTGGCGCGAGCCCTTCGATCGAGTCGAGCGGGATCGCGGTGACGCGTCCCATCACGAAGGCGGCGGTCCACGGCACCACCGTCACGCCGGCATCCACCGCGAGGCGCGCGACTGGCCAGGCCGAACACCCTGCGTCCACGCGCGGCGCCCCTTCGACAATCAGCCGCGCCACCCCCACCTTGCCGGATCGCGAAAACAGTTCGATCCGCCCGTCGCCCGACTCGGCGCCGACGCCCGCAGTATCACCAACGGTCAGTTCCGTAGCGTCAGGACGCAACAGCGAGCCGGCCATCAGGCCGCCGTCCACCGTCGGCAGTACGATGAACGCACCGGCACCGGAGTCCCAGCCGCTGATAGACACCGTCGTGGACACGCTGTCCACGCCGCCGGGGCTCGCCGCACTCGACACGGAATCGGGGTTCGACGCCGATGGTCGGCTCTCACAGGCGACGGCCGAGAGCAGCGCTACCACGCCGGCGACGACGCGAAGGGTACGACCGGTGTCGCGGAGAGTGCTACGCATGGAAAGACCGGGATACGTCATGCAGCGTACTGGACAGCGTGTGTGTGCGCACGGACTATAATCTGCCGCATGGTGATGCCCATTACGAGACTCCTGACCAAGACTGCTCATGGCTGATGCCCGCACGGGATCCCGGAAGGGATTGTTGAACGCCCTCGGCCTGCATCGACCCGAGTTGCGTGCCTGGGCAATGTACGACTGGGCCGTGTCGTCCATGCAGACGGTGATCACGACGGCCGTGTTCCCGATCTACTTCATCCAGGTGGCCGGTGCCAATCGTACACCGGAGGCCGCCACACAGTCCTTGGGCTACGCCAATACCGTGGCCGCGATCGTGATCGCGCTGCTGGCGCCGGTTCTCGGGGCCGTGGCCGACTTCAAGGCTGCCAAGAAGCGCTTCCTGTTCGCGTTCATGCTGATCGGCGTTGTCGCCACGTCAGGAATGTTCTTCATCGACCGCGGTGAACTGCTCTTCGCCTCGGCGTTGTTCGTGCTCTCGATCGCCGGCGCCACCGGCAGCATGACGTTCTACGAAGCGCTGCTGCCGCACATCGCGACCGAGGAAGAGATCGATCGGGTGTCGACCGCCGCCTATGCCATCGGCTATATCGGTGGTGGATTGCTGTTGGCGATCAATCTGGCCTGGATCAGCAATCCGGGATTGCTGGGACTGCCCAGCGGCGAGGGTATCACGGCCGATCAGGCCACACTGCCGGCGCGCCTGGCGTTCGTATCGGTCGGGGTGTGGTGGCTGGTCTTTTCGATTCCCGTGCTGCGCACCGTGCCGGAACCGCCTCGGACGGTGGAGAGCGACGAAGGCTCCACCGCGAACCCCTTTGCCGTCGCCTTCTCGCGTCTGGGCGAAACGCTGCGCGAAATGCGCCACTACAAACAGGCCTTTCTCGCCATGCTGGCGTTCACGATCTACAACGACGGCATTCAGACGATCATCAAGATGGCGACGGCCTTCGGCACCGAGATCGGCATCGCACGGCCCGCGCTGATCAAGGCGATCCTGCTCGTGCAGTTCGTCGGCATTCCGTTCGCCTTCGCCTTTGGTGCGCTGGCGGGTAAACTCGGCGCGAAGCGGTCGATCTTCCTCGGACTCGTGGTCTACACGGGCATCTGCATCTACGCCTACGGGATTCACACGGAACGGGAGTTCTACGTTCTCGCCGTGCTCGTCGGGCTCGTGCAGGGCGGCACGCAGGCGCTGAGCCGCTCGCTGTTCGCCAGCATGGTGCCGAAGCACAAGAGCGGGGAGTTCTTCGGCTTCTACTCCGTGTTCGAAAAGTTCGGCGGCATTCTGGGTCCGCTGGTGTTCGCGATCGCGATCGGTCAGACGGGCAGCAGCCGTGGCGCCATTCTGTGGATGATCGCGTTCTTCGTGATCGGCGGCGCGATCTTGGCCACGGTCAACGTGAAGGAAGGCGAACGCGCCGCACGCGAAGCCGACGTGAATCTGCGCATCGTCTAATGCGCGATCGGCGCGCGACGGATTCCGAGATGTTTCGGTGATGCCTCGTTGATGCTCTACGACCTGCTCAAACCCGTCGTCGGGGTCGCGCTGCACTGGTACTATCGCTCGATCCTCACGGAAGGCATCGAGCGCGTGCCGACGGAGGGTCCGGTGTTTCTCGCGGTGAACCATCCCAACGCACTGGTCGACGCACTGGTCGTGGGATATGCGGTGCCGCGACGCGTGCGCTTCACCGCGAAGGCGACGATCTTTTCCAATCCTCTCGTCGCGAAGCTCCTGCACACCGTCGGCGTCGTGCCGCTGCGACGGGCCAGCGACGAACGCGCGACGGACGCATCGACTGCCGCGGAGGCCGAAGCCAACGTGGAGCGGAACGTAGAGCGGAACGCCGCCTCGTTCGAATCCGTCGCGCAGGCGCTCGCTGAACAGGGCGCCATCGTGATCTTCCCCGAGGGAAAGAGTCACGACTTGCCACAGCTCGCGCCACTCCGCACGGGGCTGGCCCGCATGACCTTGCAGGCGTATGAGCTGCATGGCGTGCGCGGGATCCGCATCGTGCCGATCGGCCTGCTCTTCGAGCGCAAGGAAGCGCCGCGGTCGCGCGTACTGATGCAGGTCGGCGAACCGATTCAGGTGGACCCGCTGGTGGATGCTGGCGTGTCGGTCGCCACTCTTACCGCGCTGGTTGCCGCGCGGCTCGCCGCCGTGACGTTGAACTTCGATTCCCCGGACGACGCCGAACGCCTGCAGCGGGTGGGCGATACGCTGAGCGCCTTGCTCGAGCCGACGCCGTCTGTTGCGGAGGGCGCGCCGGCCCTGGGTCGCGTGCTCGACCTACTGCGCCGCCTCGACCGCGTGCACAGCACGTTGCGTGCACGCGACGACGCGGCGTTGCAGCTGCGACTCGATGATTTCGAAGCCCGGGTGCGCACGTTCCGTACGCGCCTCGACGAACGCGGCATCGATCCGCACGATATCGCGATCAGCGCCCAGGCCTCCGCGGGCATGCGCTTCGCGGTCCGCGAAGCGATGCTGGCGATGATCGCCGCACCGATCGGGCTCTGGGGTCGCCTCACCCACTTCGTACCCATCCAACTCGCCCGCCGCCTGGCCCTGCGGAACGTGCGCGCACGGGACGAACCGGCCATGCGCACTCTGGTTGTCGGGCTGCTGCTGGTGCTGGCCGCCTACATCGTTCAGACCGCCCTGGTGGCGTTTCTGGCCGGCGGCTGGTGGGCGCTCGCCTTCTTTCTGACCTTGATGCCCTCAGCCAGCAGCGACCTGCAGTACGGAGACCGAACCCGACGCGCCCGTGATCGGGCTCGCGCCTACTTCGCGTTCCGGCGCGATCCGGCGCTCCAGGCAGAGCTGCTCGCGGAGGCCGACGCGATTCGCCAGGACGCCTTCGCGCTGGAACGGCTGGCGGCTGAAGGCTACAGCGAACAGCGACAGCCGGAACACGGAAACCACCGATGACACGGAAATGCACGGATCCGCGGTCTCCGTGGTCGTGTTTTTCTGGAGATCACACCAACCCCCGCAGCTCAGTCGCTCAGCAACCGCTCGTCCATCGGCGGATACACCGGACCGCCAAGGTCCCAGTGCCAGGCCTCGCGGCGCTCGTCGGTGCGCGGATCGCGCAGCGGCTTGTATTGCAGCCGGCTCACGGGGATCCCCACCGCGTCACCGTACGCAAGCAGTCGCGCCCGGTCGGTGCTCACGAAATGCACCATGGGGCGACCCAGCCAGACGTGTCGGTGGAGCCACAACCCGCCGTCCATCGCGTGAATCATCCCCGCTCGCCGTTTCCGGAACTCACGCGCCCCGGACGCAAAGGTGACTTCGCGCATGCGAATGGCTCGCCGCTGCGGGTCAGGGTCCGTCGCGATGGAATGTTCAAACGCGTCCAGAAACACTCAACTGTTGCTGTTGTGCGCCGTTGCAGGCGCAGTACTGACGACTACCGGCAGTGAATCCTGCCTTCCGCTGTGGCACCACCGAGCGGCGCCGCCTCTCCATAGTACACCGCGCAGGTCAGCGGGAAGGCGGCGGGATGTGTTGACGTTGCCGACCAACCGCGACCGTCCGCTTCCGCAATGGTGATCGTCACGCCGTTGGAGCTGTTGAAGCTCAGCGAACCCACGTTGTTGGCGTACGTCTCATTGTAATAAAAATAGTCTTCCTGCATCGACGCCACGTTCTTCAGGTCACTCTTGAGCGACGCGGCGTAGGCCTTGCCCTTGGTATCCTGGAACTTGGGGATCGCGATCGCCGCCAGAATGCCGATGATGACCACGACAATCAGCAGCTCGATCAGTGTGAATCCCTGACGGGAACGGAACGGTCGCATGAGGTTTCCTCGGGGTCGGCCCGGGACCACTTCGTCCCGAGCACAGGCATTGGGGGCGGGAGACGAGCTCCCCGCGATAGCCTCTTCCTTAGCAACCAAGGTGCCGCGCCCCACTAAATCGCCTAAACCTCAACAAGACAACGGTTTAGAAGATCGCCACCGGGAGACGGCGACGGGATCGAGTCTCGCAGCGCCCACGAGTTCATGCAAAGTGCAACACCGACCTATTCGCGAAACGAGGCAAGTCCCTGGCCCTCACGACTTCGCTGCCACCCAGTCGTCGCCAACGCCCATCTCCACCAGCAACGGCACATCGAGCACCGCCGCCGACTCCATCTCCCGCTTCACCAGCGCCGACAACGCCGCCTGCTCGGTGGCCGGCAACTCGAAAATCAGTTCGTCATGGACCTGCAGCAGCATCCGCGAGGCGAGCCCCTCTGCCGCCAGCGACCCGTGCACCCGGATCATGGCGATCTTGATCAGATCGGCCGCCGACCCCTGAATCGGCGCGTTCGCCGCCACCCGCTCGCCGAAGGCGCGCATGTTGTGGTTCCGCTCCTTGAGCTCCGGGATGTAACGACGACGATGGAACAGCGTCTCCACATATCCCTTCGCCTTCGCCTCGACCACACACCGATCGAGAAACGCCTTCACGCCGGCGAAACGCTCGAAATACGTGTCGATGAACGCCTTGGCCTCAGCATTGGGAATCTTGAGCTGACGCGACAGCGCGTGCGCACCCTGCCCGTAGATGGTGGCGAAGTTGATCGTCTTCGCCCGCGCCCGCATCTCGCCGGTCACATCGCCCAGCTCCACACCGAAAATGATCGCCGCCGTCTGCCGGTGAATGTCGCCACCCGCCTTGAACGCCGACACAAACGCCGGATCGCCCGACAAATGCGCCAGCAGTCGCAGCTCGATCTGTGAATAATCGGCGCTCAGCAACCGCCATCCCGCACGCGGCACGAAGCCGCGGCGGATCTCGCGCCCGAGTTCACGCCGGTTCGGAATGTTCTGCAGGTTCGGATCGGTGGACGACAACCGGCCGGTCGCCGCAACCGTCTGATTGAACGACGTATGCAACCGGTGGTCGCGCGGATGCACCAGCTTCGGCAACGCATCGATGTACGTGCCTTCCAGCTTGAAGATCTCGCGATACTCCATCAGCAACGTCGGCAGCGTGTGGCCCTCTTCCGCCAGCTCCTGCAACACACTCGCATCCGTGCTCGGCCCGGTGGCTGTCTTCTTCTTCACCGGCAGTCCGAGCTTGTCGAACAGAATCACGCGCAGCTGCGGATTGGAGTTGATGTTGAACTCCTGGCCGGCTTCCGCGTAAATCAGCTGCTCGACACGCTCGCGCTCGCTCTTGAATCGCGTCTTCAACGAGGCGAACCATTGCAAGTCGATCGCGATGCCGTCCCACTCCATGTCGGCCAGCACTTCGACCAGCGGGACCTCCACGTTACGGAACAGCTCCGACATTCCGTGACTGCCGAGCATGGGTTCGAGCCGTGCGCGCAATCGCATCGTGATATCGACGTCTTCGCACGAGTAATCGCGCGCCGCATCCACCGGCACCACATCGAACGGCAACTGCTGGCGACCCTTGCCGCACAGCTGCTCGTACGCCGTCATGGTGTGACCGAGAAATTCGAGCGCGAGCAGATCGAGTCCGTGCGAACGACGCCCCGGATCGAGCACGTAGCTGGCCAGCATGGTGTCGAACTCCAGACCGCCCAACCGCACGCCAGCGCCACGTAGCACGAGTACGTCGTACTTCGCATTCTGCGCGAGCTTCTTCACGCTCGCGTCTTCGAGCATGGCGCGTAACGGCGCCATCGCGTCACTGCTGAACGCCGGCAGATTCACCGGCGGCTCCACGCCGGCATTCAACCGTCGGCCGGCGATACCCGCGTCACCCGACAACAGCGCGAGATTGCCGCCGCCGTCTTCATGACGATGCGCGAACGGCAGATAGTACGCTTCGCCCGGCGCGACCGCGATCGACAAGCCCACCAGCGTCGCACGCATCGCGTCGATCGTATCCGGCGCACCGGGCTCCGGCACCGTCTCCGTGTCGAAGGCGATGAAGGGCGCCTCGCGCACGCGGGTCAGCAGCGACGCGAGCGCTGGCATCGAATCCACCGTGACATACCGCGCATCGGCCAGCACCGGCACGCCGCTCGCGCTCATCGTCATAGGCAACGCCGCCGGACGACTCGCGGGCGACGGCGCCGCAGCGGGCTCATCGGACGACACCGACACCGCGGCCTGCGCCGATGCGAGCTGCGACGGCGCTCCACCGCCGAGTTCTTTCAACAGCGACGTGAATTCGAGCTCGAGATACAGATGACGCAGCGCCTGCGTATCGGGTGCGCTGATCTGCAACGTGGACGGATCGAGGGCGATCGGCACGTCCTGATGAATCGTGACCAGCTGCTTCGACAGGCGCGCGTCCGCTTCCTGCGCCAGCAACGCTTCACGCGGACGCTTCTTCGTGATCTCGTGGACATGCGCGAGGATGTCCTCGAGCGTACCGAACTGCGCGATCAGCTCTTGCGCGCCCTTCTCGCCGATGCCCTTCACACCCGGCACGTTGTCCGACGAATCACCGACCAGCGCGAGGTAATCGATGACGCGCTCGGGCGGCACACCGAGCCGATCGTTGGCGTTCTCGACGCCGACCCACTGCTCTTCCACACTGGCCGGGCCACCGCGACCGGGATTGAGTAACCACACGCCCGGGCGCACCAGCTGCTGGAAGTCCTTGTCGCCCGACACGATCACCACGTTGTAGCCGGCCTCGACGCCCTTGCGCGCGAGTGTGCCGATCACGTCGTCGGCTTCGAAACCAGGCACCGCGAGCACGGGAATGCTGTACGCCGCGAGCAGCTGGTTGATGCGTTCGAGGCCGCGATCGAAGTCGGCCTGCAGCTCGTCCGTCAGCTTTTCGCGCGTAGCCTTGTAGTCGGGATACAGATCGTCGCGGAACGTCGCGCCCGAATCGTGCACCCAGCCCAGCAACTCCGGTTGGTGCGTGACCAACAGCCGCTTGAGGAACGTGGCGATGCCCCAGGCGGCCGACGTGTTTTCACCGTGGCTCGTGGTCAGCGGACGTGTCATCAGCGCGAAGAACGCACGGTAGATCAGGGCGTAGCCGTCGATCAGGAAGAGACGCGGTGCGGTGGGACGTTGCACCTCGCTCACTGCCGCGACACCATGCGACGACGGATCGCGTTGTCGAGTTCAGCACGCGCCTGCGCGGACAGGCGCCAACGTCCGAATCCGGTCTGATCGATGAACACGATCTGCACGCGAATTTCACGGTATTCCCAGATCTGCTGGCGCACGCGGGCGTTCGGATTCGTCATACCGGTATCGACGATGTTGTCGGGATCGCCGAGCGCGACGAAGGCGGTGCCACGATCACTCTGCCAGCCCACCGGACCGTCATCGCGAAAGCGGACATTGGCCACACGAATGCGCGCGAAATAGTCGCGCAATCCTTCATGTTCGGCGGTGCCCGGAATCGGGTCAGTCGCCTTGAGAAAGGCCGCCCACGCCTCGGGGCGATGCGCCGGGGTGGCCTCGCGCAATGTCTTGAGCCGGTCCGGCGTCGTGAAGTAGCGCAGATACGCGAACATCTCTTCGAATGACGCGATCGGCAGATCGTCGCCGAGGCTCACCAGCACGCGCGCGCGAGCGGTGTCGGCGCGCCCCGGCACGCTCACCAGCAGCGTGTTGATGCCGATACCCATCTTGGCGACCGGCACGCCGTACGTGGTGCTGTGCCCCTCGCCACGGGCCGGCAATTCGATATCGGTGTCGAACAAGCGAGTGTCGCCCTCACCCATGATGCGCACATGCACACTGCTCGGCGCGGCCGACCCCACCGCGTCGAGGTACAGCGGAAGGACCGAATCCTGTCCGAACACCACTGTCGCGCGAGGACGAGCCAGGATGCGCGGGAGCGAATCGGCCGTCGCCCGCGGAATGGCTTCGTACACCGGAAGGGGTGAGCCGAGCATGTCGAGCGAGAGACGCGGCACCTCGACCTGTACTTCTTCCGTAGCGTTGCGGATGCTCGCTTCATCCTTGATGCTGAGGACCACGCTGTAGCGGCCCGGCGCCAGCTTCAGGAATTGCTGCCAGATGATGCTTTCATCGGTACGCGAGGTTTCGCGGAACGTCGGTACCAGCACTTTTTCCGTGACCTCGATGAGCTTCACCACGGTCGTGCCCTGTCGCACTTCGAGACGCGCCGCGTAACTCGCCACGTAGCGATCGCCCTGCCGTGTGAAGCCCAGCACGCGCGACGGCAGACTGACCGCGATCAGGGTAAGCGTGCTGTCGGGCGTTGGGGACCGCAGGAAGGACACCGACGACACGAACGGGATCGAGCCGGATCCAGCGATGAGTCCCATGCTGCGATACAACCGCTGCATGTCGGCCGGAGAACCGGGGATGACGCCAGTGGCCGCCGGCCCACCGGGGCCCGACGGTGCCACGGCTGAGCCCGATCCGACGGCAGGTCGACGCCCGGAGCATGCGGCTATGGTGGCGAGCATGGCGACCGTGGTCGTGGTCAGGGCCAGGGAGCGAATGCGA
This sequence comes from Gemmatimonadales bacterium, assembly GCA_038210005.1. Classification (GTDB taxonomy): domain Bacteria; phylum Gemmatimonadota; class Gemmatimonadetes; order Gemmatimonadales; family Gemmatimonadaceae; genus Gemmatimonas. The sequence goes on along the minus strand of JBBQXC010000109.1, from coordinate 4,054 downwards.
AGAGGCAAGGGGAGTGGATTCACGAAACGCATAGTACCGTCCATGCAGGCACCGGGTGCCCGCCGTGGTTGCTGATCACCCGCGAAAGCCGTGCCGATCATGCGAAATGGTCACGGATTGCACTTTCTGTCCGAAAACTTCTTGCTGGTACCGACGGTCGGCGTTACGTTCGCCCCGTGGCCATAGAGACGCTAGTCGGAACGACGCTGGCCGGCTATACAGTGCGAGGAAAAGTCGGCGAGGGCGGTACGTCTACCGTGTTTCGTGCCGATCATGCCACGCATGGTACAGTCGCGCTCAAGGTGCTGCGCGAAAAGCTGCAGCATGACAAGACCGCTGTTGCGCGATTCCTGCGCGAAGCGCAGTTCGGCGCACGGGTAGAACACCCGAACATCGTGCGCACCCTAGATTATGGTCAATCCGACAGCGAGCGCTATTACCTCGCCATCGAATGGGCCGGGGGTGAGATCCTCGACAAGTACGCGGAAAAGTCGGGTCCGCTGTCGTCGAAGGAAGTCGCCGGCATCCTGTCGCAGATCTGCAGCGCCGTTCAGGCCGCGCACGATGAGGGTATCGTGCATCGCGATCTGAAGCCGGAAAACGTCATGTACGATCCGGCCACACATCACGTCAAGCTGCTCGACTTCGGCATTGCCGCCGATACCGACGCCGCGCCCGATCAGCGACTCACGCGCGCCGGCTTCTTCGTCGGCACGCTCATGTACGTGGCGCCGGAAGCGCTCTCCGGCGAACTCGTCGGGCCGGCCGCCGATCAGTACTCCTTGGCCACCATCGCCTACTTCCTGCTCACAGGCACCCTGCCCTACACCGGCAAGTCGCCTCGCGAGCTCTTTTCCCAGCTGCTCACCCAGCCGCCGGTCGCGCTCAACAAGGCCAAGCCAAACCTGGCCTTTCCGGTTGCCGTCGAGAACGTCGTCATGAAGGCGCTCTCCAAGCAGCCCGGCGATCGGTACCCCACGGTCAAGGACTTCTCGGAGGCCTTTGCGGCCGCTGCGCAGACCACTGCGATGGCCAGCGCCAGCAGCTCGTCGAGCGCCAGCAGCTCGTCGAGTGCGAGCAGCTCGACCGGCAAGGCTATCGGTGCGAGTCCGGCCGCGGCTGACGGTGAAGACAAGGGCGGTCTCTTCGGTAAAGTGAAGGGGTTATTCCGTCGCGGCTGATCGCCCTGCTCGCCGAACGTTCGGCCACGCGAGGCGATTTCGTGCTGGCGTCAGGCCGCCGATCCACGCTGTACGTGGACTGCCGCCTGAGCACCATGAGCCCCGAAGGCCAGCTGCTCATCGGCCGGGCCGCCCTGGCCGCCCTCCGGGACAGTGGCTGGCCCGTCGACGCCGTCGGCGGCCTCACGCTGGGCGCCGATCCGATCTCCTACGCCATCGCCCACGCCTCCGCCCTGGAAGCGGAAGCCGGTACCGGCGGGATGGTTCGGTCGTTTACCGTTCGCAAGGAAGCCAAACAGCACGGCACCGGGAAGCTGATCGAAGGGCCGTTCCTGCCCGGTGACAAGGTGGTCGTCGTGGAAGACGTCATCACCACCGGCGGCTCCGCCCTCAAAGCCGTGGAAGCCGTTCGCGCTGCCGGTGGTCAGATTCTGGGCGTCCTGGCGCTGGTCGACCGCGAAGAAGGCGGTCGCGAAACCCTCGAGGCCGCCGGGCTCAAAGTGATCAGTCTGGTCACCGCCTCCGACCTCCTGCCGCTGATCACACCGGCCTGATGCGGCGCTGATACCGCGTTGGGTCGTGGCGCGTCTTATAGACGTATGCACACGCCCAGCGTCGCCTCCCAGCATCAGGCGCTCTTCGACGAAGAGCGCGCCAAGGACATCGCCACCTTCCGGATCGCAGCCAAACGGCGGTTCTGGAGTACGATCTTCATCGCGGGGGTGCTCATCGCCGGCCTCCGCCTGGGCCTCGCCGATGTCTCGCTGCCGGCGGTGCTCACGATGTTCTGCACCGCCATTGCCGCCAACTGGGCGCTCGCGGCCATCGGTGCGTCCACCCGATCGTATCGGCGCTGGTTCAAGTACGTCTTCGCGGTGTTCGATACCGCGCTGATCAGCGGCGTGGTCTATCTGTTCGGATCACCGGTGCTCGTGCTCACCTACATCCTGGCCATCGTTCCCTACTCGTTCGATCGCGGACCGGCCCTCGGCTATCTCACCACGCTCTCGTCGACCGCGGGGTTTCTGATCGCGAGCTACGCCTACGCGCAGGCACGACCCGCCGATGCCGCCCCGTGGCCACAGGTGCTGCTGGCCGCGGTGATGCTGGTGGTCGTGGCACAGCAGGTCATTCAAATGCCGTCCAAGCTGATCACACGCATCCGTCGCACCCGTGAACGCATGGCGCAGGTGGAACGCGGCGAACTGCAGGCTCGTGCGGACGCGCGTCACGCGGATGAACTCGGGTTTCTCGAGATGAGCTTCAATCGCATGCTCGATGAACTCACGCTGTTGATCGAGACGGTGCAGCGTGAAGCCGATGAACTGGCCGCGGTCGCCACCCAGGTACATGGTGCGGCCAGTGTGATGCAGCGCCGCGCCGGCGATGTGGCATCGGGTGCGACCGCGCTCAGCGATGCTCTGGTGCATCAGCGCGAACGCGCACGCGATGGCGTGCTGGCGAGTCAGGAGGCACGGCGCACCGCCGACACCACGCAGCAGACCGCTGCGTCCACGGCCACCGACGCGCACGACGTGGACCGGGCGGCGGCGGCGAGCCGAGAGGCGATCGAACGCGCAACGCAGGCGCTGTTGCGCGTGGGCACCGATGTGAATGCCACGGCCGAGCAAGTGCGACTGCTCGCGCCCGCGTCGGAACAGGTTGGCGATTTCGTCGCGACGGTGTCACGCATCGCTCGGCAAACCAACTTGCTGGCGCTCAATGCCGCGATCGAAGCCTCGCGCGCCGGCGACGAAGGACTCGGCTTCGCGGTCGTGGCCGACGAGATCCGCACACTGGCCGTGGAAAGTGCACTAGCGGCCAAGCGCATTGCCGCCACGGTGCAGCGCGTGCGCGAGGACATCGGCGCCGCCGTGCTGTCGATGGACACCACCGCCGATGAAGTGGCTGGTGCAGGACACATTGCACGTGACGCCACGCAGGCGTTGTCGGCCTTGGTAAGCGGTATCGGACGCATTACACGTCAAAGTGATGACGTGGCCTTGCTCGCGCACGCTCAGGCACAGCTGTCAGCCGGCGTCGCGGAGGCCTTCGAAGCCCTCGACAGCTCGGCCGAACGCGCGGCGCTTGGCGCACGCACCGCTGCCGATGCTTCGATCGCACAACGCGCCAGCATCGAGGAATTGTCGCGCAGCGCGGCGCAGCTGTCGCAGACGGCGGCCCGCATGCGCGCCGTCGCGTTGCGTCACACCAGTGAGTTTGCGGCGACGACGCGCACCGCGGAGTATGCCGCACTGGCCGCTTAGCTCAGAAGACCTTCGAGTGCATTCGCCAACAGGAAAAGTGGGCTCCGCAGGAAGAAGCGGTCGAACATCGGATGGCCTGATCCCAAAGCCGTTTGCACCGGAGCGCACGGCGCACCACGTCGGCGGTGAGGTCGGCCGGGATGTAGACCTTACCGCCGAGTAGGTCGTCGAGCCACTCCTCGAACGGGCGCGGGAGCTGGACGCGGCCGAGGTGGACTAACTCCCCCGTTTCGGCGAGGACGAACGGAGGACGAACGTCGGCACACAGATGGCCGCCTCCCGGCGGTCTCGGTCACGAAGAGCCGCCACCGACCGCTACGCCGACGGCACGACCCGCGGTGCCTCCGGCGGGCTCGCCAACGCCAGCGCCGGGCGAGAAATCCATTGCGGCGTAACCTCGACCGGTACGAAGGCGATGAGTTGCCGCTGAAAGGGCAGAATCAGGCGCTGTCGCATGTGCTCGAGCATCGCCTCACCACTGTAGGCTTTGCGAAAGTCGGCCGCGCCGCATTGCAGTGAATGCATGACATGTCGCGAGAAGCTTTGCGGCGACGAGTACTCCAGCAGGAACGCGACCTGCGTGAGACTGTATCCGGGGTTCTCGAG
>JBBQXC010000108.1:0-15959 GCA_038210005.1 Gemmatimonadales bacterium | reverse complement strand
AGGCGCGGCGTGCTGATGCTCCAGCCTACTTCGGTGTTCGCGCCTTCCACAGCGTTAACAACGCCGCTTCACGTTCCGGCGTGAATCCGGTCTTGATCGCGGCCTGACGTTCGGCGGGCAACGTCTTCCACCACGCCAGCGTGTCACGCGCGGTGTCTTCCATCGGACGCGTGGTGAGCCCCGCCTTGATCTCCGGCGTGAGATCCATGCGCGCAAATCCGGCGGTGCGTCCGCGCATGACCTGGAACACCGGTAACTCACGGCCATACGGATTGGCGCCATTGGCGCGCAGGAAATCGGCATCGACCCATGTGTACGTGGGGTTGCTACCGACGCCCTTCTGAATGCGCGATACGAATTCCTTGAACGGCATCCCCATTTGCGGGCCGACGCCGTTGAACGTGCCGAACGTGCGGTTCTCGACCAATGTGATGCAGAACTTCACGAGGTCGCGCGCGTCGATGATCTGCACGTGGTCGCTGCCGTCACCCGGCACGAGTACTTCGCCGCCGCGCGCGATGCGAACCGGCCAATACGTGAACCGATCGGTGTCGTCTTCCGGGCCAACGATCAAGCCGGGACGCACCACCGTGACGCGTCCGGGCATGGCGGCGTGTGCGGCCTTCTCGGCGTACGCCTTAGCGTGACCATAGCTCAGCGGCTTGCCCGCTTCGATCGGCGAATTTTCAAGCGTCAGCACCGGCGCGTCGATCGACATCGGTACGCGACTGAGGTCTTGATAGACCGAGCGCGTGGAGATGAACAGATACTGATCCACGTTGTCGCGAAGCAGCTCGGCCGACAACTTCACCCAGTCGGGAGCGCTGGCGAGCGAGGCTGACTCGTCGATCACGGCGTCCCACTTCCGACCCTTCAGTGCACTGAGGTCGTTGGCGCGATCGCCGGCCAGCTCTTCAACGTCTTTTCCGAACATGCCCGGGGCACTTTTGCCGCGATTGAAAATCGTGACCTGATGTCCGCGCTTGAGCGCTTCGCGGACATCGTGCGGTCCGACGAATCCGGTACCGCCGAGAATAAGAATCTTTTTCGGCGCCCGCGCGGCGCCCAGCACGCGCGGGTCAAACAGGGATGCTGCACCCAGCGCGCCAAGGGAAGTGCCGATGAAGTCACGACGGCTATACATGAGGCGCTGGGGTTGGGAGGACAGCAGGACGAACGCGAATCAGGCGAGATCGAAGCGGTCGAGGTTCATCACCTTGTTCCATGCCGCCACGAAGTCGTGCACAAAACGCTCCTTCGCATCGTGCTGGCCATACACCTCGGCAAGCGCGCGAAGCTGCGAGTTCGATCCGAAGATAAGGTCTACCCGCGTGGCCGTCCACTTGACGTCACCCGTTGCACGGTCGCGCCCTTCGAATACGTCCTTCGAGTCGGAGATCGGCTTCCAGGTCGTGCCCATGTCGAGCAGGTTCACGAAGAAGTCATTGCTGAGCGTTTCCGGACGATCGGTGAGCACGCCGTGCTTCGACTGTCCGACGTTCGCGTTGAGCGTGCGCATGCCACCCAACAGCGCCGTCATCTCGGGCGCGGTGAGCGTGAGCAGCTGTGCCTTATCCACCAACATTTCTTCCGCCGTCACGGTGAACGCCGTCTTTTGGTAGTTGCGGAAGCCGTCGGCCTGCGGCTCGAGCACGGCGTACGAATGCGCGTCGGTCTGCTCCTGTGTCGCATCCATGCGGCCCGGCGTGAACGGCACCGTCACGTTGGTGCCGGCCTTTGCCGCAGCCGCTTCGATCGCGGCGCAGCCACCGAGCACGATCAGGTCGGCCATCGATACCTGCTTGCCGTTGGTCTGCGCGCTGTTGAACTGCTGCTGAATGGTCTCGAAGATCTCGAGCGCGCGAGCCAGCTTTACCGGCTGGTTCACGTCCCAGTGCTTGGCCGGCGAGAGACGGATGCGCGCGCCATTGGCGCCACCACGCTTGTCGGAGCCGCGGAAGGTGGACGCCGACGCCCACGCGGTGGACACGAGCTGGCCAATGGACAGTCCCGACGCGAGGATCGTGCTCTTGAGCGATGCGATGTCCTGTTCGTCGATCAGCCCGTGGTCGAGCGCGGGGATGGGGTCCTGCCAGATCAGCGTTTCGTTCGGCGCGAGCGAGCCGAGGTAGCGCGTGCTCGGTCCCATGTCGCGGTGCGTGAGCTTGAACCACGCTCGAGCAAACGCGTCCGCGAACTCATCGAAGTTTTCGTTGTAGCGCTTGGAGATCGCGAGATAGGCCGGGTCGGTCCGCAGCGCGATGTCGGCCGTGGACATCATCGGCGCATGTCGCTTGGTCGGATCGTGCGCATCCACCACGGTCGTGGCGGCGGCGGGATCGGTGGGTGTCCACTGATGGGCACCGGCCGGGCTCTTGGTGAGCTGCCACTCGTAGCCCAAGAGCGTGGCGAAATAGCCGCCGTCCCAGGTGGTGGGGTTGGGCTTCCACGCGCCTTCGACGCCGCTGGTGATCGTGTCACCGGCGTTGCCGACACCCATGCTGTTCATCCAGCCGAAGCCCTGCAGTTCGATGCTGCCACCTTCGGGCTCGGCGCCCACGTGCGCCGTGTCACCCGCGCCGTGCGCCTTGCCGAACGTGTGGCCACCGGCCACGAGGGCCACGGTTTCTTCGTCGTTCATCGCCATGCGGGCGAACGTTTCGCGGATGTCGCGCGCCGACGCCATGGGATCCGGCTGGCCGTTGGGGCCTTCCGGGTTCACATAAATGAGACCCATCTGCACGGCGGCCAGCGGGTTCTCGAGTTCACGGTCGCCCTGATACCGCTTGTCGCCCATCCACTCGGCCTCGGGGCCCCAGTAGATGTCCTGCTCGGGCTCGAACACGTCTTCGCGTCCGAAGGCGAAGCCGAAGGGCTTGAAGCCCATCGACTCCATGCCGCAGTCGCCCGCGAAGATCAAGAGGTCGGCCCAGGAGAGCGCGTTGCCGTACTTCTGCTTGATTGGCCACAGCAGACGACGCGCCTTGTCGAGGTTGCCGTTGTCGGGCCAGCTGTTGAGGGGTGCGAAGCGCTGCGTGCCGGAACTCGAGCCACCGCGGCCGTCGGCCGTGCGATAGGTGCCGGCGCTATGCCACGCCATGCGCACGAAGAGCGGACCGTAGTGGCCGTAGTCCGCCGGCCACCAACTCTGCGAGTTGGTCATGAGCGCGAAGAGGTCCTGCTTGAGGCCCTCGATGTCGAGCGTTTTGACGGCCTCGGCGTACGTAAAACCCGCGCCGAGCGGATTGGAAAGGGGCGAGTGCTGGTGCAGGATGCCCACGTTCAACGCGTTGGGCCACCAGTCGCGGTTCGAGCGACCACCGGCCGTCGTGGCCTTGGGCACCGAAGCACCGTGCATGACCGGGCATTTCGCACCGGTCTCTGACATCCCTTCCATAATCTGCTCCAATCGTGGCTACGGGTCGTGAACGGCTCGGTTGCTGACCGAGATTCTGATCTATGAAGCTGCGTATACTTGGAAACTACGGATTTCGGCCATAGCCCGCAATCAGATAAACGCTATACAATCCATAGCCGAGGATTATACTTCGGAATGGATACGCTTCTGCTTCGCGCCTTTGTCGAGACCGCCGACGCCGGATCGTTGAGCCGTGCGGCGCGGCACCTTGCGCTCTCACAGCCATCGCTGACCGGGCAGATCCAGCGGCTCGAGACGCACATGGGGGCGCCACTGTTCGATCGGCACGGGCGTGGGGTGACGCTGACCGATGCGGGGAAGGCGTTGTATCCTCGGGCGCGCCGTATTCTCGATGAGGTGCGTGATACGGAGGACGCCATCCGGCGTGAGGGCGCGGAAGGGGCGGGGACGCTGAGCGTGGGGGCGATCCCCACGGTGGCGCCGTACGTGTTGCCGGCGGCGGTGCAGCGGATGCGCGCGCGTCACACCGCGATGCGGGTGGAGCTCCGCGAGGACTACAGTGCGGTGCTGGCCAAGTTGCTGCTTGATGGCGCCCTCGATGTGGTGATTGCGGCGCTGCCGTATCCGTTCGAGCATCTCGATACGGAGCTTCTTGGCACTGATGCGTTGGTGGTCGCCGTACCGGCGTCGCATGCCGCGGCGCGCGCGGGGCGCATTACGCTCTCGCAGTTGCGCGACGCACCCGCGGTGACGCTGGACCCGGCGCATTGCCTGGGCGAGCAGGTGGCGGGGTTTTGTTCGAGTCGGCAGCTGTCGCCGTCGGTCGTGTGTCGCAGTGCGCAGCTGGCGACCGTGCTGGAACTGGTGGGCGCTGGGGTGGGCATCTCGATCGTGCCGGCGATGGCGGCCGTGCGTCACAACACGCCGCAGTGTGCGTACGTGCCGCTGACCGACCACCCGTTGCAGCGGGAGATCGTGGCGGTATGGAGACGAGGAGCGGGGCAGTCGGTGCAGGCGAGAGCGTTTGTGGAATGTGTGAGGGAGGTGGTGAGGGGCGGGTAGCACACGCCGCGCAATTGCGAGGTCCGCGACGCCGCGCGAGTATCGCCGTATGAGTGTACTCGAAGTACTGCGCGCGGGTCTGAGTGATCGCTACACCATCGAGCGCGAGCTCGGCGGCGGTGGCATGTCGGTGGTGTTCGTGGCGACGGAGCATGCACTCGGACGACGCGTCGTCATCAAGGTGCTGTCGCCCGAGTTGGGACAGACGGTGAATGTGGAGCGATTCAAACAGGAGATCGCGACACTCGCCACGCTGCAGCATCCGCAGATCGTACCGATCTATCATGCGGGACAAGTCGGCGACCTGCTGTACTACGTCATGCCGTTCGTCGCTGGTGAGTCACTGGGTGCCCGTCTCGCGCGCGAAGCGACACTGCCAGCGAGTGAGGTGGTGCGACTGCTCACGCCGTTGGCGCGGGCCCTGGCGTTTGCCCATCGCGCGGGTGTCGTGCATCGCGACATCAAGCCGGACAACATCCTGCTGGCGCAAGGAGAGCCGGTCCTCGCCGACTTCGGTATCGCAAAGCTGCTGCGCGATGGCGCGACGCACGGAGCACTCACATCGGCGGGAATGTCGATCGGTACCGTCCCCTACATGGCGCCCGAACAGGTGGTGGCCGATCCCGATCTCGACGGACGTGTCGACGTGTACTCGTTGGCGGCGGTCGGATACGAACTGCTCTCGGGACGTGTGCTCTTCGAAGGTTCGCCGCAGCAGGTTATGTCGGCGCATGTCGTGAAGGCGCCACCCTTGCTTGCTGACACGGCGCCAGCCACGCCGCGATTCCTACAGGAGGCCATTGCGCGTGGTCTCGCGAAGGAGCCTGCGGATCGACCGACGGCCGAGCAGTTCACCCTGTTGCTGGAGGATGCGACGCGGCGAGCGGCGGACACTTCGTTGGATGCGCCGTTGGCTCCCGCGAAGGTGACGTCTGATGCACCTCGACGGGGCCGCCTCGTTGGTGGGTTGTCGCTACTTGTCGTGATCGCGCTTGCCGGCACGTGGTGGGTGTTGCGCCGTGGTGAGGGAACGGCGTCGACCTCCGCTGTAGTGCCCACTGCGGCCCGCGGCCTGGCCGTGCTCCCCTTTGAGCGGATCGGTGGACCGGATGATGCCTATATCGCCGCCGGTCTCACCGATGAGCTCATGGGACAGTTGGCGGAGGTTCCCGATCTGCGGGTAGCCGCGCGAACGAGCGTGCGAGCGTACACCGACTCGACGCTCACGCCGACCGAGCTCGGACGACGGCTCGACGTGAATGCGCTGGTCGAGGGCTCCGTGCAGCGTGAAGGGGATCAACTGCGCGTGTCGACGCGGTTGGTGGACGTGCGTGCTGGGCGCACGCTCTGGTCGAAGCGGTATGAACGTCAGATGCGCGACCTGTTTGCGGTACAGCGCGAGATCGGTGCGTCGGTCGTGGCCGCCCTGGCACCGCGGTTAGGCCTCAAGGCCACCGGTGGTGTGGTGGAGGCGGGTACGGCGGATATGGAGGCCTACGATCTGTTCTTGCGCGCGCGGTTCGCGTTGCAGCAACGTGGCGCAGATTCACTGCGGGCGGCGGTGGCGTTGTTCACGCGTGCGACCGCGCGAGATCCGCAATTTGCGCGCGCCTACGCCGGTATCGCCGAAGCCACGGTCTTACTGCCGCAGTACGGCGGCGGTGGCTACGCCGAGTACGCCGTGGTGGTGCGGGACGCAGCGCAGAAAGCGCTGTTGATCGACAGTACCTTGGCCGTTCCGCAAACGGCGCTCGGGCTGCTGGCGAAGGGATCGGGAGAGTGGCGAGCCGCCGAGGAGTCCTTCACGCGGGCTATTGGGCGCGACCCGCGGTTGGCCGTGGCCCATCAGAGTCTCGGCGAGTTGTACTACACCCTCGGTCGTACCGACGACGCCGTGGGCGCCTTCGAGCGGGGAGCGCTGCTCGAGCCCGCGAACATTCCCGTGGTGTCGGAATTCGCGTTCGCGCTCGTGCTCGCCGGTCGCGTGGACAGCGCGCGTCGCGTGATCGATGGGGCGCTTGCGCGAGACGCCAACAACGGCTTCACACACTTTACGCAGGCACTGATTCGTGAACGCCAAGGCGATCGCGGCGGGGCGGTACAGTCGATGCGGGCCGCGTTGCAACGGGCGCCGCTCCCATTGTTCGTCGGCGCTCAGATTCGTCTCGCCCAAGGCGCCGCAGATACCGGCACCGAGAGATCTGCGCGAGCCCGGTTGCAGGCCATGGGTGCTGCGCCCGGTGCGGCCTTGGCCACCGCAATCGCCGCGAGTGCAACGCGAAGTCCCGCTGAAATTACCGCCGCGATCGAGCGCGCCATCGACGAGCGCGATCCGTTCATGTATCAGATCCCATTGCGGCTGTGGTGGTTCGATCGCCTGCGAGGTACGACGGAGATCGCGCGCATTGCGACACGACTCGGGTTGCCCCAGGAGTCCGTAGCGGCGTCACCGGCACCGCGGTAAGCCACCGCGCAGTGAGCCCCTTTGGCGCGCTTCCACGCGTAACCAGGTAGCGCCCGTTCGGCGCCTTGGCTCACCCCCTTTCGGAAACGTGCCCATGTCAGCTCTGTCGAGTCTTGTGCGACGATGCGTCGGATCGATGCTCATCCTCACGGTGGGCGCGGCGTGTAGCGGCGATCCGGCGGGACCGCCGATCACCGTCTCGATCTCTCCGTCCACCGCCACGGTGTCGGCTGCCGCCTCACAGACGCTGTCGGCGACCGTCAGCAATTCATCCGATACGCGGGTCACCTGGACGAGCACCGGCGGGACGGTCACCGGCAGCGGCAACACGGTGACGTGGACGGCGCCCACGACCGCCGGCACCTACACCGTCACGGCTCGCAGCGCCGCGGATCCCGCGCAATCCGCCGCGGCGGTGATCACCGTGAACGAGATCACGGTGACGATCTCGCCGGCCACCGTCACCGTGGCCGGTGGCGCGACGCAGGCCTTCACCGCCACGGTCATCAATGCGGCAAATACGGGCGTTGCGTGGTCGGCGAGTGGGGGCGTGGTGAGCGGTACGGGTCCCACCGCAACATGGGTCGCGCCGTCGACGCCGGGTAGCTACACGATAACAGCGACCAGCATCGCCGATCCCGCCAGGCGTGCCACCGCTACTGTGACGGTGCCGCCCTTGGCGATCGTGCTGACGCCGTCATCCATCACGGTCGGTGCCGGCGGGAGCGTGCCACTCGTGGCCACGGTAACCGGCAACGTGAACACCGGCGTGGTGTGGAGCGCGGCGGGCGGGACCATCACCGGCACTGGCAATACCGTGACGTGGAATGCGCCGGGCGCGGGTGGTAGCTACGTGCTTCGCGCCACGAGTGCCGCCGACGCGAGCGTATCGGCGTCGGTGACGGCCGTGGTCACCCCGATCGCGATCGCGCTCACCGCGCCCAACGTCACGCTCTATCGCGGGCAGTCCACGCGTATTACGGCGGCGGTCAGCGGCGCGGCAGCCGGCAAGGACGCGATCAGTTGGCGCACAAGCTGCGGCACCATCAACGCGACCGGTACGCCCGTCGACTTCGTCGCCCCGCAAGCCGCCGGCAACTGCACCGTCAGCGCCACCAGCGTGACCGATACCACGCGTACACAGACCCTCCTGGTCACCGTGCGACCCGAGTATCTGGTGACCTCCCTCGACGACGTCGACGACGGCGCCTGCAACTTCACCCACTGCTCGCTGCGCGAGGCGCTGCGCGAGGCGAATGCCACGCCCGGTGCAGACGACGTACTGCTCGGTGTCACGCCGCTGCGCCCGATCGGCGGCACGATCACGCTCACGAGCGCCCTGCCGGCGATCACGACGCCGATCAGTGTTCGTGGTCCAGGTGCCGCCGCGTTGACCATCGATGCCGCAGCGACCAACGCCGCACAACGTCGCATCCTGACGATGACCGGCGCCTCACCGGTCACCATCGCCGATGTCACGTTACGCGGCGGCATCATGACGACCGCCGGTGGATTGCTCGTGGAGACCGGCTCGACGCTCACGCTGCAACGCGTCACGCTGCGCGACAATGTCGCGCTGGGTGGCTTCGGTGGAGGCGCGCTGGTATTCGGTGGCAGCGGGCTCGTGCTCGATGAGTCGATCATCGAGCAGAACACCGCGCGGACGACAAACGGCAGCGGCGGTGGCATCGCCGTGGGGAGTGGCAGCACGCTCGAGGTGCGTGGGGGAACTGTTCGCGGCAACGTGGCCGAAGGAGCCTTTGCCGGCGGTATCGGCGCCATGGGCAGCAGCGTCACGATTACCAACGCGACCGTCACGGGAAATCGCGCGTTCGGTGGCGGCGGCGGTATCGCGCTGTGGGAAGGTGGGTCGCTCACCGTCACCGGCGGCAGCGTCAGCAACAACATCGCCACATCCGAAATCAGTAGCGGCGTGGGTGGTGGGATTGTCGCCGGCGCGCCGAGTGTATCGGCGCTGACCCGGGTCACGGTGCTGCTTCGCCAAGTCCTCCTCGAAAACAATGAGTCCGTGACGCAGGGTGGCGCCCTCCAGTTCACCAGAAACGCCGATGTCACGCTCGATCGCGTCATTGTGCGCAACAATCGCGTGACGGGTGCGGGCAACCCGTCGGGACTGATCTGGGGCGGTGGCGCGTATCTCGGCGTCGGTGTGACCGCGACGATCGGGCAGTCCACCTTCCGCGACAACTCGGTGGACCAAACGAAGGAGGACCGCGAAGGCGGCGGCGGAATTGCGGTGGCCGCACTCGAATCGAACGTGCTGGCGCAGCTCATAATCGATCGGTCCACGTTCGCAGGCAACCGCTCACATCGACGCGGCGGAGCGATCACGGTAGAAGGTGCCGCCCAGGTCACCGTCACAAACTCGACGATGTCGGGAAACACGGCCAGCGTCGGTGGCGCGATCTGGTCGCGCCGCGCCATGAGCCTCCGTAACGTCACGATCGCCAGGAACAGCACCACGTCATCGGCTGGTGGCATCGGTGTAGGCGCTGCCGGCAGCGTGTCATTGAACAACGTCCTGTTCGCCCGGAATCGACTCGGCGCGAGCGCGCAGAACTGCCTCACCAGTGGCGGCACGGTGCAAACCCTCGGCAACAACCTCAGCGACGATGCGAGCTGCAGCATCTTCGGGGCGTCCGATCGCTCATCGGTTGAGGCCGGCATCGATACCGTGCTCGCCGACAACGGAGGTCTGACCTGGACCCACGCGCTGCAGGCCGGGAGCGCGGCCATCAACGCGGGCTCGCCCGCCACCTGCTCGCCCATCGACCAGCGCGGCGTTGCACGCGTTGGCACGTGTGATATCGGTGCGGTCGAGTTCACGGGCGCTACGCCCGCGTCGTCGCTTCGTGTCGTCCCACCAGCGCCCGGCAGAAGCGTGCGTTCGAGCCCGACGACGCCACGCGAAATGGTTCGCGGTCCCGCGCGCGCGGCGCCGTTGCAAGGTCCTCGCGTCGAGGTGGGTGTACTGGCCGGTGGATCGGGCGCCAGCAGCCGGCACCCGTGAGCACGGTGCTGTCCGCGGCGCCCAGCCCTATGCGATGGCCGTGGTGCCCCGCGCCCTGTCGCTCGCCACCGGCGCTTGACGCTCGGCGAGTTTCGCGCGACGTTCGCCTCGCGATGCAGCCCGACGAAATCACGATCATCCTTCAGGAACTCGACCAGGGCGTACCAGGTGCCGCCGACCGTCTGGCGCCGCTGGTGTACGAAACGCTGCATGGACTGGCGGAGCACTTCATGCGCGCTGAGCGGCAGGATCACACCCTCCAGCCCACCGTGTTGGTGCACGATGCGTACATGCGACTGATGGGAGAGCGCGCGAGCTCGTGGAACAACCGCGCGCACTTCTTCGGCATTGCGGCGCAGGCGATGCGTCGCATGCTGGTGGATCACGCCCGTCGTCGTCGCGCCGTGAAGCGTTACGGCGGTGATCGCATCACTCTCGACGACGATATGGCGGAGAGTCCGTCGCAGTCGGTCGATCTGCTCGCCCTCGACGACGCATTGACGCAGCTCGCCTCGCTCGACCCGCGCCAAGCCCGTGTGGTGGAGTTGCGGTACTTCGGCGGACTCAATGTCGAACAGACCGCTGAGGCGCTCGGGATATCGACAGCGACGGTCAAGCGTGACTGGGCCTTCGCGCGCGCGTTCCTGCAGCGTGCGCTGGACGACGCGTGAGTCACGAGCCGTCGGCCATGAATCCGGAACGCTTCGCCGAGCTGCGTCGCCTGTTCGACGAAGCGATCGAGTTGCCGCCGGCCGAGCGCGCGTCGCTGTTCGAGCGGTCGTGCGGTCACGACCCGTCCCTGCGTGTCGAGGTGGAGCAACTGCTCTTGGTGCACGAGCGCGCCGATGCGCATTGGGAGCGTCCGGTGGGCGCGGCCCTGGCCGAGGCGCTCCGTGACGAGACCGGCGCCGATCAGGTTGGACGACGCTTCGGTGCCTACGCGCTCACCCGACTGATCGGCGTCGGCGGCATGGGCGCCGTGTTCGAGGCCGTGCGCGCGGATGACCAGTATCGCAAGCGTGTGGCCATCAAGATGCTGCGGCGTGGCGTGAGCGGCGAGCAGGCGATTCGTCGGTTCCGACAGGAGCGTCAGATCCTCGCCACCCTCGATCATCCCAACATCACCGCGCTCCTCGATGGTGGCGTGACGGACGACGGCCAGCCGTTCCTGGTCATGGAGTACGTGGACGGGGCGCCGCTCACGCAGTGGAGCGATGCACGACAGCTGTCGACCAGTGCGCGCGCAGCGCTGATGCGGCAGGTGTGCGCGGCGGTACAGCACGCGCATCAGAGTCTGGTGGTGCATCGCGATCTCAAGCCGGGCAATATTCTCGTCACGTCGACCGGGGTCGTGAAGCTGCTCGATTTCGGCATCGCGCGACTGCTGCCCGATCCGACGGTGGAGCATGACGTCACGATTACGCAGCAGGCGCCACCACCCTTTACGCCAGCATACGCCAGCCCCGAACAGCTTCGCGGCCTGCCGGCGACGGTGGCCACCGATGTCTATGCCCTCGGCATCGTGGCCTGCGAACTCTTATCGGGACGCCGTCCACTCGACATCGATGGATTGGAACTCGCGCGCGCTCGTACGCACGTGACCGAAGCCGTGCCCACGGCGCCGTCGGAACTCGCCGGCGATGCCCATGCGGCGGCGCGTCGCAGCAGCACCCCCTTGCGCTTACAACGCGAACTTCGCGGCGACCTCGACGCGATTGTCCTGCAGGCGATCCGGAAGGAACCGGAGCGTCGATATCGTTCGGTCGAGCAGTTCGATGCGGACCTCCGTCGCTATCTCGATGGTGAAGCGGTGCTGGCCCGTCCGGATAGTCTGGCCTATCGTGCCGGCAAGCTCTGGCGCCGTCGCCGGCTGGCACTCAGTGCGGCGCTGGCTGTCGTGCTGGCGCTGGTCGGCGGGTTGGGCGCCGCTCGATCAGAAGCGCGCGTGGCGGAGCATGAGCGCGACAAGGTCGAGCAGGTGAATGCGTTTCTGTCGAATATTCTCGCGGCGGCCGATCCCGGGTATCAAGGACGAGACGTGACGGTCCTGGCGGCGTTGGCGCAGGCCTCGAAGAATGTGGAGTCGGCGCGCCTCGCGCCCGACATCGAGGCGCAGATCCGGCACACGTTGGGGCAGACACTGTACGAGCTCGGTGAGTACGACAGCGCCCGCGTGCACGTGGATCGTGCCTATGCGCTGCGACGCAGCTACTACGGCGCGCGCGATCAGCGCACCACGATGAGTCTTTCCTATGTGACCGCGCTCGCAGAATCGGAAGGAAAGTATGCAGAGGCGGAGTCGATCGCCCGGGTGATCGTCGGTCTGCAGCGCGATATGCCGAGGAGGCAACGCAGCACGACCGAGCTGGCGACCGCGCTCGACAATCTCGCGCGCACTATCGAGTATCAAGGGCGCCTTGACGATGCGCTGGCGCTCAAACTCGAGAGTATTGCGCTGCGGCGCGGGCTCACCGACAGCGCATCGCTGGATGCGCTGCCGTACACGCTGAGCTCCGTGGCCGTCTCGTATCAGTACCGACAGCGATGGGCATCGGCAGAATCGCTGCTGATCGAAGCGCTGGCGGTGGAGAAGCGAGTGCACGGCGAGCGATCGCCGATGTATGGCAACGTGCTCCGCTTCTACGCATCCGTGCTCGACGATCAGCAGCGTGCGTCGGCCGCTGATTCGGTGATCGTGCGGTCGATGGACGTGCTGCGCGCCAGCGTCGGCGCGCGTCATCCGGACTACATCAAGTCGGTCGCGGCCCGTGCGCAGCAGCGTCTCTCGGCGAACGATGTGTCAACCGCGGTCGCGATGTCGCGCGAGGTGGTGGCACTGATCGGTGATGCACTGGACGAGAGTCAGCCGGCCGCGAGTTCAACACTGCAGACGCTGGGTATCGCGCTCGACTCGCTCGGGCAGTACGCCGCCGCGGACAGTGCACACCGTCGCTCGATCGCCCTGCGAAAGCGCTACTTTCCCGCCGATCACTGGGCCATTCCGGCGGCCGAGAGTGTGTACGGGTATCATCTGGCGCTGATGCAGCGATACCCGCAGGCGGAGCAGTTGCTTACGCGCGCGTACTCCGAGTTGGCCCGGAAGCGCGGTGCCGACAGCGCGCCGGCGAAGAAGACCGCCGAGCGACTGGCGCTCACCTATGCGCGCATGGGACGAGAGCGACTGGCCGATGGGTGGCGCACGAAAGCGCAGTAACGCGCAGCCGTCGTTACTCGACCGTCGTGACCTGATGCTCTTTGTCGCGCTCGACCACGATCGTGAACTCCGTGGCCAGCGCGACGATCCCGGCCACGGCGGCCCAGAACGGCGCGAGAAACGCACCGGCCAGCCCCGCGCTGAGGGGCATGTCGATCAGAGTGCGACCGGTCGCGTTGCGCACGATGATGCGTCGCACATTTCCCTCCCGAATCAGTTGCTTGAGCGTCGACATGAGTTTGTCGCCTGCCACCTTGATTTGTTCCATCGCCGCCTCGCTGCCGGAGTGATAGGGGCGAACCGTGCGTCGAAGATGCCCGTCGGCTCCGCCCTCTCCCGGCAATCTACGGATGCACGGCGGCGCGTGTGTCAGGTTGCGCTGTTGGTCGGCTCGACCACGGGCTAATTTCTCCGATCCGCATTCGACACGACCGGCACAGTTCGGAGGAATCGCTATGGCTGCGCAGTTGGAAAAGGTGTTCGGGTATCGCGGTGATACCATGCATCTTCCCGTGCCGAACCTGGCGGCGGCGATCCCTTTCTACGAAACCGCCCTGGGCTTTCGTGTGGTATCGCGCAGCGAGACGCCGTATGCGCGGGCGGTGGTCGAGCGCGACGCCCTCCAGATCGGGCTCGAGGAGAACGGGGGCGATCCCGCGCAGGATGGGTGCGCCTTTCACGTGCGCGGACTCGCGGCCCTGTTCAGCGAGTTCGCCGCGAATGGGCTCGTGACGGCCCCTTCGGATTTCTCCGTGGAGCGCCGCGATGGTGTGGCGTGGAGCGTGTGCTACGTGATCGCGCCGGATGGCTTGTGTTACTGGTTCGGCGAGCGCGAAGGCTCCTGACGCTCATGGCGGTCCGCTCGCGGTGGCCGTCGCGTTGCTGCTTCGCTCGCCTTTCGTGTTCGCAATTCGCATGTGCGCTTCGTCGCCACTCTCAGGACTCTGCATGTTACCACTCCGACCGCTCGTTGTTTCCGGCGCACTTGTTGCGCTCACCACCGCCGGCGGCCCGCTACAGGCGCAGCGGCCGAGTACGATGGCTGGCCGCTCCACAGTGTACGCGTCCAGTGCCGTTGTAGCCACGAGTCAGCCGCTGGCATCGGCGGCCGGGCTCGAGATTCTGCGCCGCGGTGGTAATGCGATCGACGCGGCGGTGGCAGCAGCTGCCGTGTTGAGCGTGACCGAGCCACACATGACCGGCATCGGCGGCGACATGTTCGCCATCGTCTGGCTCGCCAAGGAGCAGAAGCTGGTCGCGCTCAACGCGAGCGGACGCGCCGGTTCGCTGATGACGCGCGCTACACTGCAGGCCCGCGGCTTCCGTGCCGGCTCGCAGCAGGGTGTCATGTCGGTCACGGTGCCCGGCGCGCTGGCGGGATGGGACAACCTCGTGCGCACACACGGGAAGCGCACGCTGGCGCAGGTGCTGCAACCGGCGATCGGCTACGCGCGCGACGGCTTCCCGGTGTCGCCGATCATCGCCACCCAGTGGGCTGATGAGACCGCGTTCCTCCAGCGCGACTCGGCGGCGGCCGCCACCTTTCTGCCCGGTGGACGCGCGCCAAAGGTGGGCGAGTGGTTCCGGAATCCCGACTACGCGCGCACGCTCGAGACGATCGCCGACAGTGGCATCGGCACGTTTTACGGTGGTTCGATCGGAAGGCGCATGGTGTCACGCCTTGCGGCGTTGAACGGTTTTGTCACGCTCGATGACTTGCGCAAGAACGCCCCGCATTGGGTGACACCGATCTCGGTGCCGTTCAGGGGATATCGGGTGTGGGAGTTGCCGCCGAACAATCAGGGTATCGCCGCGCTCGAGATGCTGCGCATTCTCGAACCGTACGATCTCGAGGCGATGGGGCACAACTCGCCGGAGTATCTGCATCATCTCATCGAAGCGAAGAAGCTCGCGTACGCCGACCTCGATCGTTTCGTCGGCGACGCCGATCATCTCGACATGCCGGCCTCGCAAATGCTGACCGACGAGTTCATCGCGGAACGGCGCAGTCACATCGACACCAAGCGCGCGCAGGAGCGCGTGGATCCGGGTCCGCTGCGGACGAAGAGTGAGACGGTGTACCTCACCGTCGCCGACGCCGAGGGCAACATGGTGTCGTTCATCAACTCGAACTACGACTACTTCGGATCAGGGATCGTGGTGCCGGGTACCGGCTTCGCGTTGCACAATCGCGGCGCCGGCTTCACGCTCACGGAGGGGCTGCCGAATACGGTGGCCCCGGGCAAGAGACCGTTCCATACGTTGATCCCCGGCTTCGTGACGCAAACGGTGAATGGGCGCGAGCACGCGTACATGAGCTTCGGGCTGATGGGCGGTGGCGTGCAGGCGCAGGGGCACGTGCAGTTCCTGCTCAACTACTTCGTGTTCGGCATGGACCTGCAGGCGGCTATCGACGCCCCGCGTTTCCGTCACTACGATCGATTGCGGGTCGCGCTCGAGCCACCGATCGGTGATGGCGTGCGCAATGCGCTGGCGGCGATGGGGCATGTACTCATTGAACAACCCACAATTGCCTTTGGCGGCGCGCAGGCGATCGTGCGACTGCCGAAGGGATGGGCGGCGGGAAGTGATCCGAGGAAGGATGGGATGGCGGTCGGATACTAGCGCGATTCAGATGTCAGTGGTCAGAACTCTGACGTCAGACTGGGTCAGTAGTGTCCCAACGTTTTCACGTCGGAGCGGTGTAAGTGGTTGATGGGCGTGGTCAACGGGGTCGTTTCGTCTGGTCTCGATTTGAACGGCGAGGCGATGCAGGTCGGTCGGTTGCGCTGAGGCGCGCGGGACCGTC
>JBBQXC010000107.1:0-16209 GCA_038210005.1 Gemmatimonadales bacterium | reverse complement strand
CTGAGCTGCGCGAGGGCTTCGCGGCGTGTGGGCGACATGGTGGGCGCTAGGGGAGATCGACGGCGCGTTTCCCGAGTGGCGCAAAACATACCGCGGCCAGTCGAAAGTGTGCGAAGCCGAACGGTATACCGATAATCGTCATGCAGTAAGCAATGCCGGCAAGGACGTGCGAAATCCAGAGCCAGATGCCGGCGAAGATGATCCAGAGGACGTTGGCGAGGCCGGTGCCCACGATGGGGTCTTCACCCAGCGTTCGCGCATCTACCAGGGTGCGGCCGAATGGCCATGCGGCGAAGCCGGCAATGCGAAAGGCCGCCACGGCGAACGGAATGCCGACCACGGTGATGGCGAGGAGGAGTCCAAGCAGCACCCACGCGATCCCGGCCACGAAGCCGCCGCCAATGACGAACCACAGGATGTTGAGCAGCAGGGTCACGGAAAGGCTCGGATGGAATATTTGTGTTGAAAGCCCGAAAGGACCATACGGTGCGCGCGGCGCTTTTGCTTCACACCACTGGACGGCGTACGTTGTGAAGACCGGTTTCCCCTTTCTCGTGAGCTCCGATGATCTCCCTGCGCCTTCTGTCGTTCGCGGTCAGCGTGCTGCTGGCGACGCCCGCTGTGACCCTGCAGGCGCAGGCCACGTTCCTCGAGTACCGCACCACGGTGCCGGCGGGCTGGGTCGGTGCTTCGCCGTCGTCGACTATGCGGCTGGCCGAGTATCGCGTACCGGCGGCGAACGGTGCGATTCCGGTGGAGATCGTCGTGTACTTCTTCGGTCCAGGGCAGGGTGGATCACCGCAAGCGAATCTGGAGCGGTGGAAGAGTCAGTTCAGCAATCCCACCGGCGGCCCGGTCGCGGAAACCGTGCGCCGCGATACGACGGGCGCGTTTCCGCTCACGATCGCCGAGTATACGGGCACGTACGCGCGCGGCATAGGCGCCGGGTCGTCGGCGGACGCGGCGCGCCCGGGGCATAAGCTGATTGCCGTTGTCGCGGAGACGCCGCGCGGCACGTTGTTCTTCCAGTGTTTTGGTCCGGCCGCGTCGGTCGACGCGCAGCGTGCCGCGTATCTGCAATTCGTGCGCGGGCTGCGCTGAGCAACCCTGTCCGCTATTTGAACACCGCGTGCTCGCCGCGGTCGTCGGCCGCTTCGCCGCGAAGGCGCTTGGCGAAGAACTCCACGAGGGTGTCCTGTCCAGTCGACGGTGTGGCCGCCGCGTCGTAGCGCTGCGCGGCCGGATCCCAGACGAGCATGGATTCTGTGGCGTAGTAGCGACCGATACGAGCCAATTGTGCCTTATCAGCGAGTGGCGGCACGACACGGCCGAGCACGCTCAATACGCCGATGATCGTGTCGAGCAGTGACACCGGCACCTGCTTGAAGCGGGGTTCGCGTCCGAGCAGGGCGAAGAGCTGCTCAGCCTGCTCACGGGGCGTCTGTGCCTTGCCGGGACCGCCGATGGGCAACACGCGATTCTGCCGCGCGGGGTCGGTAAGGCATCCCGCGAGGAACTCGGCCAGATCGTCGTCGCTGATCGGCTTGCACGCGGTGAGTGTGCCGTCGCCGAACACGAGGAACGGCTTTCCGCGCTGCACGCGGTCCACTTGTCCCGACAACGACTTGAAAAACGCCGTGGGGCGTACGATCGACCACGTGAGTCCGGACTCCATGAGGGCCGCTTCAAAGGCCAGCTTGGCCTCTTGAAAGCCCAGCTTCGGCTTCTGCACGCAGATGGCCGAGAGCAGCACCATGTGCGGTACTCCGGCGGTCTGTGCCGCACGGAGCACATGGAGATGCGCCTGATGGTCGATGGCCCAGGCATCGCGCGGCACGCCCGACCGCGAGGCCAGGCATGACACGACCGCGTCGAAGTGCTCACCCTTGAAGCCGTCGCGGGCGATCGACGCCGGGTCGGTGACATCCCCCTCGCGTACGGTCACGCCGGGGGAGGCGGTCGCGCCCGCACGACCGAAGCAGACGACCGCGTGTCCGTGGCGAACCAATGCGCGCACCGTGGCGCGACCGATGGTGCCGGTCGCACCGAGCATGAATACGCGAAGCGGATGTATCGTCATGGGGGAAAGATGGCGATGGTGCCCACCGCTGGGAATGCAGTGGCGCACGGCGTAGCTTGAGGCTTCCTATTCCCGAGTCGCGAACGCTGATGAACGACCTCACGATCGACAGCGCCGGCCTGGCACTTGCGGCGTCGGTGTATGGCCAGCCGGACGCACCGCCGGTCTTGCTGTTGCACGGCATCAGCAACAGTCGTGACGTGTGGTACGACTGGGCCGTCGAGCTGAGCGATCGCTATCGCGTGTACACGCTGGATTTTCGCGGACACGGGCATTCGGGGCGCGCCGATCGCTACGCCATCGCGGACTACGTCTCGGACGCGGAGGCGATACTGGCCGCGATCGGGGCGCCGACGCGCGTGGTCGGTCACTCGCTGGGTGGCGTCGTGGCCGGTGCCCTCGCGCAGAGCGACCGTGCCCTGGTGCACTCGGCACTGATGCTGGACCCGGCATGGTTTTTCGGCATTCCCGAGGAATTCGCGCGAACGGTGTATCCGCGACGATTCGAGCTGTTGATCGGGCTGATCGCGCAGCTCCATGAGGCGCAGGCTCCACTCGATGATTGGGTGGCAGCGGTGGCGAATACGCCGCATCCGTCGGGCGGTGTCTTCGCCGACCACATGGGATATCGGCAGATCCTG
Source organism: Gemmatimonadales bacterium (assembly GCA_038210005.1). Classification (GTDB taxonomy): domain Bacteria; phylum Gemmatimonadota; class Gemmatimonadetes; order Gemmatimonadales; family Gemmatimonadaceae; genus Gemmatimonas. The sequence continues at coordinate 13,488 of JBBQXC010000107.1, read as the reverse complement.
AGCCACGCGTCGGCGTTGCAGCGCCAGGATCCCGCCTGCTGGCGGATTCCGGTGCAGGAGAGCTTTGCAGCGCTCGACACGAGTGTGCCGTTCCGTCGGCCCACGCGACTGATTCGTTGTGACAGCACGCTGGGGGCGGCGTTTCTCGACGAGCATGCGGAGCGGATCCGCGGTGTCAATCCGTTGCTCGATATCATTCACTACGAAGGATCGGATCACTTCCCGCAGCGCACGTACGCGTTCGCGGAGCGCTTTCGTTTCGATCTTGGGCAGTTCCTCACCGACGCGTAGACGTCAGATCGCTGAACTGATTCCACAGAGAAACAGAGAAGAGGAGAAAAGGAGGATGATGATGCGACGACTTCTGGCTTCGCTCCTGGCACTGATCCTGGTGACGTCCGCGCCGCTGCTGGCGCAGGGCTATCCGCCGAGTCAGCGCGGGACCGTGGCGCAGCGTGTGGCGTTTACCGACATCTCGATCGAGTACGGCCGTCCCACGGCCCGCGGGCGTGCACTGTTCGGAGCGCTGGTGCCGTGGGACAGCATCTGGCATCCTGGGGCGGATCTCGCCACGCAGATTACGGTCAGCCGCGACATCACGCTGGATGGGACGCCCGTTGCCAAGGGTACTTACACCACGTGGCTCATTCCGCGCGCCACGGGCCCGTGGACGTTCATTCTCAACCGCACGAAGAAGATCCAGCACACGCCGTATCCGGGTGCCGCGTCAGACGTGTTGCGGCTCGAGGTGGTTCCCGATCAAGCGACGTCGGTGGAAACGCTGACGTACCAGTTCCCGATGGTGTTGCGTGACGAAGCGACGCTCCGGTTGCAGTGGGGCACCACGAGCATCTCGATGAAAATCAAGGCACCATACCGACCATGATCATGCTTCGTGCGCTTTTGGTGTGTGCGCTGGCGTTGCCCTGCGCCGTGCAGGCGCAACCGTCCGCGCTGGCCACGCGCCTCGACCAGTTCGTTGACTCCCGACGCGATAGCATGGCGGCGGATCTGGTCCGGCTGGCGACCATTCGGTCCCCGTCCGGCGAGGAGGCGGAACGCGCGCAGGCGGTCGCGGCGCAGATGCGCGCGATCGGCCTGACTGATGTGATGGTGGACAAGACGCCGAATGTGACCGGACGCATTCGCGGTTCGCTGCCCGATGCGTCGCGTCGCGCGATCGTGTTTGTGGCGACGCTCGATGACCTTGGGCCGGTGGCGCAGCATCAGCGCAACGCCACGCGCCCGCCGTATGTGAGCGGTGATCGCGTGATCGGCCCCGGCACCAATACGTCGAGTACCACGGCGGCCGTGCTCGGTGCCGCCCGCGCGCTCGTCGCCGCCGGTCTACGGCCGCAGCACGATCTGGTGTTCGCGGCGGTGGCGCAGGAAGAGACGGGACTCGTTGGCATGAAGGCGTTGTATGCTGAGTGGAAGTCGCGCGCCGATGCCTTTGTCGATGTGCTGGGCGACGGGCGTTCGCTCACGTACGGCGCGATCAGCATTCACTGGTGGCAGGTGTGGGCATACCATAAGGGCGGCCACACCCTCACCGGCGGCTTGCCGAATGTGAATCAGGGAATCGCGCGCGCCGTCGATCGCATCTTGGCAATCCCGCAGCCGCCGGCGAACACGCGCTCGGTGCTCAACATCTCGATGATCCGCTCCGGCGATGTCGTGAATCGCAAGCCGGACAGCGCATGGTTCTCCGTCGACGTTCGCGCGCTCGAGGCACCGGCCATTGCACGCAACGAATCCGCCGTGCGCGCGGTGCTCGACAGCGTATCACGCGAAACCGGCACGCGCTTCGACATGCGGCCACTGCAGCAGACCGCCGGTGGCCAGATTGCCGGCGCGGATACGTCGAAGCTCGTGCGGGCCTCGGTGAGCATCGCACAAGCGCTCGGCATGACACCACAGCTGGGCATTGCCGGTTCGTCGAACCTGAATGTGGCGATCGCCGGTGGGACGCTGGCGATCGGCATGGGTGGAGAGCGCGGCGGCGCCCGCGCGGAGCCGGGTGAGTTTGCCGACATACCGGCCATGGTGCGCAGTGCTAAATTCGTGGCACGGCTCGCTGCGGTGATGGGCGTGCGGTAGCGGTCATCACAGAAACTGGAGATTTCATGTTCAAGAAGTTCGCCGCCGAGGCGCTGGGCCTCAGCGACATCGGTGTCATTGTCGAATCCAAGGACTTCGACAAGGTCGATGCCGACGACTATCTGTTTCACGAAGATCAGGAAAAGATCTATTTCCTGATCAAGTCGAGGAAAGACGAGTACTGCTTCACCAACCTGGCGCTCATCCACGTGGACGGCGAGTCGGCCATTTCGGCGAAGCGCGTGATCCGTCGGTACGATTACGCGCAGTATCCGCTCGCTCACGTCTCGATCGAAACCGCAGGCACCGTGGACCTCGACATCGAGCTCAAGTTCACGATCGGCGACAAGCTGTTCAGCATCGATGTGCGCAAAAGCCATCTGGAAGCGCTGAAGGACATGTACAAGGCGCTCCACACCATCGGCAAGCTGCAAAAGCGCGATGAGGTCGGACGCGCGCACGCGATGGCAGCGGCGTCGATCCTTGGCTCCATGATGAAACTGAACAACACCGTCACCGATCCGGCTTCCGTGGTGAGCCACTATCGCGCGGTGCTCGACGCGATGAACGATGCGGTGCGAGACGAGCACACGCGAAAAGACTTCAGCGCGGTATTCGAGAAGTACATCCACGCCTGAGTCGTGCATCGCACGTGCTGACTACCTGAGACGGACCGCCTCGCCGGGCAATGCCGGAGTAGTTGCCGGCCGCCGGCGAGCGCGGGTCAGTTGCTCGAAGCTATAACCCAACGCAATGAGCCTGGGCTCGCTCCACGCGGTGCCCAGAAATGAAATCCCGATCGGTAGCCGGTTGTCGCTGAACCCGGCGGTCACCACGAGATCGGGAAAGCCGGTCAGGTTCGCGATGTTCATCGCGTCGGGCGCTGCGCTGTTCTCCGCGGCATCGATGCGTTCGGCTTTCACGGACTGCGTGGGATACACGATCGCGTCCAGTCGACTCGCGGCCATCAGGCCGTTCACGACGTCGCGCATCATCGGCAGGGCATGATCACGCACCGCGCGATGGTGGTAGTCGTCGGTGCTGCCACTGGCCAGTTCATGCACGAACTTCGCCCAACGCGAGGCATTCGGGGCCGTGCCGTTCGCGCCAAGCGACGACAAACCCCGGGTACGCTCGATCATGTCGGCGAGTGACTTCGGATAGCCAGGCGGCGTGTCTCGCAGATAGTCGGCGATCTGCGGCGGGAATTCCGGAAAGCGGACGGCGTTGTACCACGCGCCCTTCGCATCGAGCATCCACTTCGGAAAACGAACCTCCACAATCGTGGCGCCTGCCGTACGCATCGCGTCGAGCGACGACTCCATGATCCAGTCGACGTCGGTGTCGAACCCGGTGAAGTCGCGCGCGATGCCGATGCGTGCGCCTTTCAACGCATTGACCTGGAGGTACTTGGCGTAGTCGCGCTCGGCGTGCCCTTCGCTGCGACGGGTGGCGGTATCGGCGGCATCGACTCCCGTCAGTACGCCGAGCGCGATGGCGATATCGGTGACACTGCGCGCCATCGGGCCGCCCGTGTCGAACGTCAGCGCGAGCGGAATGATGCCACTGCGACTGAGCAGACCGTGCGTGGGCTTGAGCGCGGCGAGGCCGTTGACCGACGCCGGCCCACGAATGCTACCGCCGGTGTCCGTACCGAGTCCGAACTGGGCAAAGGCGGAGGCCACGGCGGCTCCGGTGCCGCCCGACGACCCACCTGGTGAGTACGCGACATCGTGCGGATTGCGCGTCTGGCCACCGAGTGAGCTATACGCACCCGATGAGGCAAACTCCGACATGTTCACCTTCGCGAGCACGATGGCGCCCGCATCGCGCAACTTCTGTACGAGCACCGCGTCGCGTGCCGGGACGTATCCCTCGAGCAGCACCGACCCGCCCGTGGTGGGCAGATCGCGCGTGTCGTAGTTGTCCTTGAGCACGATCGGAATGCCGTGCAGCGGCGAGCGCTTGCCTTTGGCGTTCCGCTCGGCGTCCAGTGCCCGGGCTGTCTCGAGCGCTTTCGGATTGAGCGTGATCACGGCATGAATCGCCGGACCCTGCCGGTCGTAGGCTGCGATGCGGGCGAGGTAGCGCGTGACCAACTGCACCGACGACAGCGTGCCGGCATCGAACGCCGCGTTGATCTCGGTGATCGTCGCGGCGTCGAGATCGATCGCTCGTTGGGCGCGTGCGATCGAGGCGCTCGAGAGCAGTAGCGCAGTGACCAGTGCCAGTGCTGGCGCGCCGCGCGTCAGATTGCGCACCGGTGGGAATCCGTTACGAATGGATATAGCTGTGCAGCGTGGCGATGGTGCTCTCGTGATCGGCGATGATGTCGTCCATGATGTCGCGAATGGAGATCATGCCGAGCACTTTGTCGCCATCGAGCACGGGGAGGTGGCGGATCTTCTTGGCGCTCATCAGCGCCATGCAGTCGCGGGTGCGGGTACTCGCGTTCACGCTGAACACGTCGGCGGTCATGATCTCCTCGACGCGTGTCTCTTTCGAATTGCGACCCTGCAGGGTGATTTTGCGCGTATAGTCGCGCTCCGAAAACACACCCGCGAGGCGATCGCCGTCCATTACCAGCAGCGCGCCGGCGCCGTAGCTCGCCAACTTCTCAACGGCCGCGTACACCGTCATGTCCGGCGTGCAATGCCAGAGCGTGCCGTCGTGCTTCTTGAGGAGTTCGCTGACAGCTTTCATGAGACGGTACCGGGTAAGGGGTGACAGGATATCACTACGGTACGGCTCGCGCCGCCGCTGCGCCAGTTACGGACGCAGCTTCTTCTCCAGGTAGGCGGCGATGGCGGCGTTCACCCGCTTCTGGTTCGCGTGCTGCATGAAGTGGTGGGTATCGTCGACGACGGTGATCTCGTCGAGTTCCACGTTTCGCGCCCGCAGTCGCTGAATCAGGTCGACGGTTTGTGCGAAACGCACATTGCGATCGTCGTCGGCGTGAATGAACAGCACCGGCGACCGCCACGTGTTCACGGCGCTCACGGGGGACGAGCGCCACGCGATTCGCGCCAAGGAATCCACCTGGGCCGCAGAGCGTTCGTACCGCCACGCGGTGCCGCCGAAGCGCGAGCCAAGATCCGAAGTCAAGTCATGCACGCCATGGATGTCGACGCCGGTCGCAAACAGATCGGAGTTCCGACCAAGTGCGAGCGCCGTGAGATAGCCGCCGTAACTGCCGCCGTAAATGCCGATGCGCTTCGGGTCCACGTTCGGCTGAGTACGCAGCCATTCGCCCGCGGCCTTCACATCGAGATACTCCGATGCGCCGGCGACACCCGCGTGCGGGGGGCGATGGAAATCATGGCCATAGCCGATGCCGAGGCGGTAGTTGATGGAGAGCACCACGAATCCGCGGCTCGCGAGATACTGATTCATCGCGTAGGCGTTCCAGTAGTAGTCGCCGTAGTGCCACCCCAACAGCATCTGGCGCGGCGGGCCGCCATGCACATACAGCACGGCGGCCTTGCGTGCTGCACCGCCGGCGGGTGGTTCGAACAACTGCGCGTGTACCTTCACGCCGTCGGACGACGTGTAGATCACCGTCTTCGGTGTCACGAGTGTTGCCGCCAGGAACTCGGCGGGGATCTGCGATTCGCCGATGGCGATGCGCGGCGTGTTGGCGCTCGGTGGCGCGTCCACCGCGGCGTCGAGCACGAACGGCGTGGGGACGCGCTGCGCCGTTCCGCCGATGGCCGCCACGCGCCCAGAGCCAAGCGGCGTGGGCATCCACTCGACGCCAGTTCCGGGTGTCAGTACTTCGGGCGCAGCCCGGTCTACCGGCACGCGTACCACATGACGACGGTCGATGTCGCCGGGTGTGGTGCCGAGATTGCCCGAGTAGTACAGGTGCCGTCCGTCGTTTGACAGCTCGATATGTTCGGCCATGTGATTCCCCGGCGTGAGCAGCATCGGCGTCTCGCTGCCACGTGCGGTCATCGAGTACAGGTGCGGCCATCCGTCCTGATACGACAAAAACGCGATGCGATCACCGGCCGCCCAGTGCAGGTTGATGCCGCCATCCGTACTCGGCACGCTGCCCTTGAGCGTGTTGTCACTCGCCCAGCGCTTGGTCGCCTCACCACTGGTGACGTCCGCCACCCAGAGGCTCCACGGCGCGGGCTGAATCTCGGACGTCTTTGGCGGCGCGCCCCCCGATCCGGCGCGACGCGCAAATACAATCGCCTTGCCGTCTGGCGCCCAGCGTGGAGCCCAGTCGCGATTGGTTGACGGTGCGAGGTACTGGATCGGCGTCTGCGCGTTCGTGTAGACGGCGATAAATGCATGGTCGCCGCGGCCGGAGACGAAGGCGATGCGCGAGCCGTCGGGGGAGAACTGCGGATCACTGGCGGACCCGCGCTGGTCGAAGAGCCGCACGGCAGGCTTGGCGCCATCGATCGGGGCGCTCCAGAGCTGACGCGCGCGCGTGAAAACCACGACGTCGCCTTTGGGCGAGATCACCGGATCTTCGCCTTCGCCGAGTGAAATCGGAGCGCCACCCGCGAACGGAACGGACCAGAGCTCAGTCTTGTTGGGGAAAGGCGCGCCGGTCGGGTTGACCGGAACCGCGTCGTCGAAGTTCGAGCCGTAGTCACCACCGCGGGTGTAGACCACGCGGCTGCCGTCGGGCGAGAGCTGCACCGCGTTGAGCTCCTGCGCGTCGTCGCTCAGGTACGCCGTGAGGCGACGGGCGGTGAAGCGCGGACCTTCCGCCACCCAGATGTTGCGCAAGCCACGCTCGTTGAGCGTCCACGCGAGCCGCTCACCGGTTGCGGCGGCGGCAATGTTCGTCGCGAAGGGCGCGCTCATGAGCTGGTCGAGCGTCGCTTGCGCCGAAACGGCCGACGGCGCGAGCAGCAGCGCACTGAAAACGGCGCGTACGATCGGGTGTGAACTCAAGGTCACCATGCTACGCCTCAGAGGGAAATGGCCGCAGTGCGCGGGAGGTCGCGTGTACGGATTCGTCCGCATCTTGTCGAACGATGCAATGCACGCGACGTTACGGCCAACCACGAGGGTGCACAAGGAACCCGCGGCGGTGCCGTCACTCTCACACCCGCTGCCATGCTCCGTCGGCTTCTTGCTGTCGCGCTGATCGTGTCGGTCACCGCTGCGCGCCCGGTGCAGTCCCGCCCGGTGTTCCAGGCCATCCAGCCGGAGCTGTTCGCATCGGGCGGAGCACTGGCGAACGCCTTCGCCGACATCGACCAAGACGGCGACCTCGACCTTTTTGTGGGCTTCAACGGCACACCGAACCGGCTGTACCTGAATACGGGCGGTGCGTTTCGCGATATCGCGGCAGCCGCCGGCGTGGCCGACGCACGGCCCACTCGGGCTGCCGCATGGAGCGATGTTGATGCCGACGGCGACCCCGACTTACTGCTCGGTTTCACCCCCGGCGGCGGTCCGGTGCTGCGCCTGTACCGGAACGATGGCGCCCGGTTCACCGACATCACCGCCGCCAGCGGGCTCACCGTAGAGACGGGCGCGGTGCGGCAGCCGGTCTTCATCGATGTCGACGGCGATGGCGATCTCGATCTGTTCGTGGCGTTCCGCGATCGTGCGAACATGCTGTATCGCAACAGCGGTGGCGTGTTCACCGACGTGGCCGTCAGCATGGGACTCGCCGACACGAGGAAGAGCGTGGGTGCGGTGTGGTTCGACTATCAGCAGGACGGTGACTTCGATCTGTATGTCGCCAATCAGGACGGCGACGCGAACGGTTTCTTTCGCAATGACGGCGGCACGTTCACCGATGTGGCCGAGCAGATAGGACTGGCCTGGGGTGGGCGTGGCGTGAAGGTCGCTTCGCAGGGCACGGTGCGTCCATGTGTCGCCGACGTGAACAACGATGGTGTGGCGGATATCGTCTCCGCGAACTACGGACCCAATGGGCTCTTTCTCGGCGCCGCCAACGGTTCCTTTCGCGACGTGAGCTCGCCGTGGGGCGTGGCGATCGACGGGCGATACGACACCTGCGCGCTGGCCGACATCGATCACGATGGACTGCTGGATCTGTACGTGAATGGTACGGTGTCGGCCACCGAGAGCTTCCGGGACTATTTGTTCGTCCGCGCAGGGGGCGCAAAGACCCCCGCGTTTGTCGATGTGACGCCGGAGAACCTGCTGGCGCTGACCGCCAGCCACGGCGTGCAGTGGGCCGACGTCGATGGTGACGGGGCACTCGATCTGGCGCTGGCTGGTTCGCGTCCGGAAGCGTCGCATCCGGTGTTGCGCAACGTACTGCCGGCGGCGATTGCACGGCGATCACTGCAGGTGCGCGTGGTCGATGGGAATGGGCGCGCTACACGCGCCGGTGCAGAGGTCCGTGTGTATGCGGCCGGGACGCGTCAACTCCTCGCGACGCGGTTTGTCGACGCGGGCTCCGGCTATGATGCGCAAAGCGACATGCCGGTGCATGTGGGTCTGACGTCGATGAAACCGGTGGATGTGGCCGTCACCGCGCTCGTGGCGGGGGCGCGCGTTACGTCGACGGTGCGTCGAGTCCTACCGGCGGCGTACGCGAGGCGTGCGTTGGTGGTGCGCGTCGTGGCGCCACGGGCGGGTCGTATTGGGGTGGTGATCGAGACGACCCGCGGAACGATCACGGCCGAGATCGACAGTGCCCGGGCGCCGATCAGCGCGACGAACTTTCTTCGCTACGTCGATTCGCTCGCCTTCACCGGTGGTCGCTTTCATCGCGCGGTGACGATGCAGAATCAGCCGTCGGATAGCGTGCGCATCGAAGTGATTCAGGGTGGCCCGAATGCATCGCGGGTAGGAGCCCGCTTTGCGCCGATTCCGCTTGAGCGCACCCGTGATACCGGACTGCGTCATCGGGATGGCACGCTGTCGATGGCCCGCGGCGGCCCGGACAGTGCCACCTCGGACTTCTTCATCTGCCTCGGCGATCAGCCGGCCCTCGATTTCGGCGGTCATCGCAATCTGGACGGGCAGGGCTTTGCCGCGTTCGGCACGGTCACGAGCGGCATGGACATCGTCCGCGCCATTCAACGATCGCCCGTGACGGCGCAAGCGATCACGCCACCGATTCAGATTGTGCGCATTCGGCGCGGTACGCGGTAGGACGTCCACGGTCCAGCGTCAGCGACGCCCGCCGTTCTTCGCGAGCCTTCGTGATCGTCGCGGACTTCGCGCGAAACAGCTGGCTCTCCGGCAGCTCCACAGCAGCCGAAGGCACCGCGGTTCGCGCGAAGATCGCGGAGGCCGCGAAGAGACCCGAAGAACAGCAAAGCTACGGTATGCCCCTAACGTTTCGCCGCCGGCGGCGCCAACATCAGTAACTCTGTGTTTCTCGTCGATCTTTAAAGTTGGAGCCAGCGTGAGCACCGCCCCCATCTCTCTCACCGTCAACGGAGCTCGTCGTACGTTCGACGGTGATCCCACGATGCCGTTGCTCTGGTACCTGCGCGATGATCTCGCGCTCACGGGCACCAAATACGGCTGCGGCATCTCGCAGTGCGGGGCGTGCACGGTGCACGTGAACGGCGCACCGGTGCGCGCCTGCCAGCGGCGCATGCAATCCCTTGCCGAGGCGAGCGTGACGACCATCGAGGGGCTGCACCCGACCGGCGCGCATCCGCTGCAAGTGGCGTGGCGCGAGATCGATGTACCGCAGTGCGGATTCTGTCAGAGCGGACAGATCATGCAAGCGGCCACGCTGCTCACGAAGACCCCGAAGCCCACTGATGCCGATATCGATACGGCGATGAACGGCCATATCTGTCGCTGCGGCACATATCCACGGATTCGTGCGGCGATCAAGGCGGCGGCGGAGGCCACGCGATGAGCGCGAAGCAGCGACTACCGTGGATCACGGCACACACCGACGCCCGCCCCTCCGGTGCACTGGAAACGCATCGTCGCGATTTTGTGAAGCTGTTGGGGATGGGTGGACTGCTGGTCGCGGCCAGCTCGCTCGGCGTGCGACGGCTCGAAGCCGCCGACTCACTGTTCGCGCCGAATGCGGAGCCCTGGGAACCTCACGCGTATGTGCGCCTCGGCGACGATGGGATCATCACCATCATGTGTCATCGCTCCGAGATGGGGCAGGGCATCCGTACCACGATGCCGATGATCATCGCCGACGAGATGGAAGCCGACTGGGGCACCTGCCGCGTGGAGCAGGCGCTTGGTGACGACAAGAAGTATGGCAATCAGAACACCGACGGTTCCACCAGCATTCGTGATTTCCTCCCGGCGTACCGCGAGGCCGGCGCGACGGTGCGCGCGTTGCTCGAGGATGCCGCCGCCAAGGAGTGGGGTGTCGCGTCCAGCGACGTGCAGGCGCGCAACGGCATGGTGGTACACACCGCGAGTGGACGGACCAAGGCGTTTGCGGCGTTGGCCGCGACGGCTCGTACAATTCCCATGCCGGCGAAGGAGCGCGTGCGCATCAAGGTGCCGAGCGAGCGGCGATGGGAAGGCAAGCAGATGACGTCGGTCGATCTCGTGCCGATGACGACGGGCACCGCGATGTTCGGCGCGGACATGACGCTGCCCGGGATGAAGGTAGCCGTGATCAGCCGGCCGCCGGTGTGGGGCGGCAAGGTCGTGAGCGTCGACGATAGCTTCGCGCTGAAAGTACCGGGTGTGGAGAAGGTGGTGCGTATTCCCGAGACGCCGCTGCCCGGTGCGTTTTTCCCGCTGGGCGGCGTGGCGGTGATCGCGAAGAACACGTGGGCGGCGATCCGCGGGCGTGACGCGCTGCGCATTGTCTGGGACGGTGGTCCGAACGCCACCTACGACAGTACGGCGTACAAGGCGTCGCTGTTGTCGTCGGTGCGCGCGCCGGGCAAGGCCGGACGTGCCGTGGGAGACGTACCCAACGCGCTCGCCGTTGCGGCGCAGCGCGTAACGGCCGAGTACTACATGCCGCACCTGTCGCATGCGCAGATGGAGCCGGTGACCGCGCTGGCGAATGTGGCGAACGGGAAGGTCGAGGTGTGGGCACCGACGCAATCGCCGCAAGACGCGCGAAACACGGTGGCGCAGTATCTCAAAGTCGACGCGGCCAACGTGGCGGTGCACGTGACGCTGCTGGGTGGTGGCTTCGGCCGGAAGTCGAAGCCGGACTTCATTTGCGAGGCCGCATTCCTGTCGCGCGAGATTGGTGCGCCGGTGCGTGTGCAGTGGACCCGCGAGGACGACCTCCGCAATTCGTACCTGCATTCGGTCGCGGCGCATCGCCTCGAAGCTGGACTCGATGCCAGTGGCAAGGTGACAGCATGGCTACATCGATCGGCGTATCCTGCGATCGGTGCCACGTTCGCGCCGAATGTGCCGGGAGCCGAGCCTGATGAACTCACGAACGGTGCAAGCGACATTCCGTTCGACATTCCCAACATGCGTGTGGAGATCTGTCCGGCGGTCGCGCACACGCGCATTGGGTGGTATCGCAGCGTGAACGCGATTCATCATGGCTTTGCGATCGGTTCGTTCGTGGATGAACTGGCATACGCCGCGAAGCAGGACCCGGCGGATTTTCTGCTGGCGTTGCTGGGCCCTGATCGTGTGGTCGATCTGTCGAAGGCAGGTCTCGTCGCGCCGGCCAGTAACTACGGCGCCACGTGGGCCGATCATCCGCTCGACAGCGGGCGTGCACGCCGCGTGGTGGAGCTGGCGGTCGAGCAGAGCGGATGGCATGGCGCGAAGCTGCCGCGTGGGAAGGGACGCGGTATTGCGATCCATCGCAGCTTCCTCACGTACGTGGCGATGGTCGTGGAGGTCGAGGTGCTGCCCGATGGCACCGTGCTCGTGCCCAAGACAACGGTAGCGGTGGACGCCGGCTTCATTGCGAATCCCGATCGTGCGCGGGCACAGATGGAAGGCGCGCTGATCATGGCGATGAGCAACCTGCTCACGAGTGAAGTGACCTTTGCCAATGGCAAAGTGGTGCAGTCGAATTTTCGCGACTACGGTGTCACCCGCATGCGTGCGGCGCCGCATGTGGTCGATGTGCACTTGGTGACCAGTGAGGGGCTGCCGGGCGGCATCGGCGAGCCGGGTGTACCACCGGCCGGCGGAGCGATCGCCAACGCGATCTTTGCGGCCACGGGGGTACGCGTGCGACAGCTGCCGGTGGCCAAACAATTGGCGGGCTGGCAGACGAAATCATCGGACGGCGTCCGGGGAGGTGAGGTATGACATCGACGGTGCTCATCAGACTTCGTACGACATGTGCCGCTGTGATCGCCACGCTCGTGGTGAGCCCGGCTTCGCTGTCCGCGCAGCAGCCCGCTGAGGCATGGTGGCGCCATGTACAGGTGCTGGCGCACGACTCACTGAAGGGGCGGGACACGGGTAGCCCTGGCCACGAAGCGGCGGCGCGCTACGTCGCGGAACAGTTCCGATTGGCCGGCCTCACGCCGGCTGGGAGTGACGGGTGGTACCAGCCCGTTCGCTTCATCGAAGTCGCGATGGCGAAGGACGGTGTTGCGTTGGCGCTTCGTGAGGGTGACGTCTGGACTCCGCTGACGGTGGGTCGTGATCTGCGCGTGACGGCTCGGCTCTCGACCGCTGATGTGGAAGCCCCGCTCGTGTTCGCTGGTTACGGCGTTTCGCTGCCGCAGGCGGGCATGGATGATCTGAAGGGGCTCGATGTCCGCGGCAAAATCGTGGTGTATGTGAACGCGAACCCCAAAGGCCTTTCGGCGCCGATGCTGGCGCACGGGACGCGCACGCGTTGGACCGCGATGCGGCAGGCTGGGGCCGTTGGCGTCGTCGCCGTCGGTGCCGGCGGCGCATGGGTCGACAACGAGAACACCCGTCTAGGCAGCTCGGTGTCGCTAGCCGACACATCGCTCGACGATCTGGGCGGTCAGCGGATCAACAGTGTGCTCAATCCCGCGCTCATGCCGCGCCTACTAGCCGGCAGTGGCATCGTGTGGGACAGTGTCGTTGCCGTGGCGGCGCGCGGCGAGCCGCTGCCCACGGCCGCATTACGGGTGTCGCTGCGCGCCACGCTGCCCACGGTGCGCCGCGACATCGTGTCGCCGAATGTCGTAGGCATGCTGCCGGGTACGGATCGGACCCTGCGCGACGAGGTCGTCGTGCTGAGCGCGCACCTCGATCATGTCGGCACGTTCAAGGGGCCGGCGCTCACCGGTGACAGCATCTTCAACGGCACCATGGATAACGCGACCGGTGCCGCGACGCTGATGGAAACCGCCAAAGCGGTATCCGCCCGCGGCGGCAACAAGCGCACCCTGTTGTTCGTGGCTGTTACGGCCGAGGAGAAAGGGTTGCTGGGCTCGCGCTACTTCGCAGCGCGTCCATCGATCACGCGCGGCACGATCGTCGCCAACCTCAACACCGACATGTTCCTGCCGCTCTTCCCACTCGAGGGCCTCT
>JBBQXC010000106.1:0-16405 GCA_038210005.1 Gemmatimonadales bacterium | reverse complement strand
CACCGCGACCCGCGGGAACCACTGGGTGGGCTGATACAGCGTGTCTGCCCATCGCTGCACCATGCGGTGACCTGTGCCGGGACCACCTGGCAGCTTATGCGACCATTCGATGTCGAGCACGGCGCTCGCACCGGCGGCGATCGGCGTGCCGAGCCGGACACTGGCGGCAGTGGAACGTCCGTTGCGCAGCACCGCTTCGCCGGTGGGGGCGTTGGCGGCGCTCTGTTGCGCGGCCACGATGGCGCGTGCTCCCGAACCGCCGTCACCGGCGGGGGCTGCGTTGGACGCGAGATTGACCGGCTTCCCGTCGATCGTCATGCGCGAGATGACCATCCCATCGGTCACTTCAGCAGGGACCCACGGCGCGGCATGCGGTGCGTTGCCGAGGAAGTGGTTGGGATCGAGGCGGAGGCCGATGTCGCGCAGCGGATCGGGGCTGCTGTTGTGCACCGTAATGCGCGCCTTGCCGGTCAGTCGCGAGGTGGCCGGATCGAGCGACACGTCGATGGCGTAGTCGGTGCGCAGCTGCCAGTAGTTGCGCCCCGGTCGTCCTGTGGAATCACGCGTGCCCGCCGCGTAGGCACGACGGATACTGTTCGTGACCGGCACATCGCGCCGGATCGCGCGCGGCGGTATCGTGGCGACAGCGGCGGAGGTGGTCGCCTTCGAAGTCGCAACCTGCGCGTCCACGGCCGCAGCGGTGGCCATCAGTGACATGAACGCGAAGACGACGACGCGACCAAGACGGTCGTGAGCGCGAGCGAGAAGAACCTGAGACATCGGCAGAGGGGCCGGGGAGCGAGGGAAGAGCGCTCCTAATGTCTAGCGTGTCGGGGCGGGCGGCGCGAGCCGGGTGTGCTCGACCAGCAGTGCGTGAATCGTCTTGGGCGAGATCGGCTTGACGAGATGATGGTCGAACCCCGCCTCCTGCGACCTCCGACGGTCGTCGCCCTGACCCCATCCAGTCAACGCAATGAGCAGCAGTGGATGCGCGCCCTGCGCCAACCGCATCGCACGCGCGGCCTCATACCCGTCCAGCAGCGGCAAGCCGATATCCATGACGACCGCTTCGGGGTGCTGCTCGGCGTAGACGCGCACCGCGTGTTCCCCGTCGTACGCCACCGACACCTGATGGCCCTCGCGCTCGAGCAACAACGCAAGGCTGTCGGCCGCGTCGATGTTATCGTCGACCACCAACACGCGTCGACCAGCAACGAGCGGAACGAATCGGGGCGTCGACATCGGTAACGGGAGTGCGGGAGTTGCCGCCAACGTGGTGGATCGATCGGCCTTCACTTGCAGAAGCTGCGCATGTGTCGGGTCCGAACTCACAACGCGCGGCAGCGTAACACGGAAGGTACTGCCCTGCCCCACACCGGCGCTGTGCGCAGTCATGGACCCGCCGTGCAACTCGACCAGGCGGCGCGCAAGGGCGAGTCCGATCCCGAGGCCCGCCGGCATGCGACTTCCATGATCGTAGACACGCGCGAACATTTCGAACACCTGCTCGAGCTGATCAGCAGGAATGCCGATACCCGTGTCCGACACCTCGATGCGCACGGCGTCAGCGGTATTGTGGACATCCACGGTGATCAGGCCGTTCGGATCGGTGTACTTCGTGGCGTTACTGAGAATGTTCGTGAGCGCCTGGCCGAGTCTCACCGGATCCACATACAGACCGATCGCATCGTCGGGCATGTTGACCGTCAGATGCAGATTCCGCTCGATCAACGTCGGACGTACCGCTTCGAACGCGAGTTCGAAGACGTCGCGAAGCAGCACAACCTCGCGGCGCAGCTCGAGGCGGTCCTGCGTCACTCGACTGACATCCATCAAGTCGTCGATCAAGCGCACCAACTGATTCGATTGCCGATCGATCGTGTCCTTCGCCCGCGCGACGCCGCTGTGCGACCCGGCCACCCGATCGAGCATCGCCACCGCGTTCACGATGGGCGTGAGTGGATTGCGCAGCTCATGCGCCAGCGTGGCGAGAAAACGGTCCTTACGCTGATCAGCCTCGCGGAGCGCGTCGATGAGATCGATGTTCTCGATGGTCACGGAGGCGACCTGCGCCACTTGCACCGCTATCGAGGTCTCGTCGGACGTAAACGGGTCCGCGAACCGCGAGAGGACAAGATCACCCAGCTTGCTGCGATCGCGACGCGCGAGCGTGATACGCAGCAGCGCATGCGCGCCATGCTCGGCGACATCGGGTGCCGCCGCAGCCGTGGGTGAAGCATCAGGGGCCTGAGCACCGGAGGGATCGCGCGTCGCGCGGTGCTGGGTGCGACGCTCTCCGCGCAGCACGTCGACGTCCACGCGGTCGGCGGAACACAGCTGCAGCAATTCATCACCGAGCCGTTGTGCTACATCGCCGACGTTCTCGGCGACGCCGAAGGCGACGATGATGTCCGACAAGCGCCGCAGTCGTGCAGAGTACCGCGGGATATCGTGCTCAGAGTCGACCACCGGCGCCGCTTGGCCTTCTGCGTTCGTGATCACCGAGAACTGCTTCGAGACATGGATCCGACTCCCATCATGTTGATGACTTCGAGGCGACCGTTCGTCGATCATCAGGGACGTAGGTGAGCGCAAATGATCGCGCAGCTGCAGTGTACGGACCCACTGCCCCGCGTGGCAATGCAGCCAACAGGCTGCGCGACCTGCTCAGCGACGCCATCGTCGCGTCACGCCGGGGGCTGAAGTTTGGTGAAGGCCTGTTCGAGACGCGGCGCGGTGATGCCGCCGTGCGACGCATCCCACAACACGCGTCCGTCGCGTACGATCAGCGCCTGCGGCGACTCATGGCGCAGTCGGCTGACCGTTTCCAGCGCGTTCGACAGATCGCGTTCGCGCTGCACGATGACGAGCCGCGTGTGCACCGCAGGATTCGCAGCCACAAACTGATCGTACTGCCGCTTGGCCGTGAACGACACAGGACAGCTGTTGCTGTGCTTGAACACCAGCGTAGCCTCACCGCTGGCGAGTAGCACGCGCGCTTCCCGGATGGAGTCGCTCTCGGCGTTGACCGGCGGTGGCGCGGCCACGATGCGCTCCACCGACGGCACGGCGATTACGCCAGCGTCACCACGAGCCAGGTGCGCTTCGATGGCGTCGACATACGTGCCAAGCGCGCGGGCCCCGCTGAGCCGTTCCACCAGCACGCCACGCTGAAAGACCAGCACGGTCGGAAGCGCGCGGACATCGAAGCGAGTGACGGTTTCGACATTCGCATCGGCATCGAGCTTCACTACACGAACCCGGCCGGCATAGCGGTCCGCAAGGGTCTCGAAAATCGGGACGAGTGCGCGACAGGGCGTGCACCATTCGGCCCAGATATCTACGACGACGAGTCCCGGGTGGGCGAGCACGTCGGCGGAAAACGTCCCGTCGGTAATCGAGGCAACAGTCATTCCGAAGAATACCCGGCGGCGCCGATTGGTTGCAGCGCCAAGGGAAATCAGGACCGAGGTTCGGTCACCGCTGCCAGGCGCGAGTCCTGCGTCGTGGCCACTGATGAGGAGCACCGGTGCCGTGCTCCCCCGCGCGCGCAGTTCGAGCAGACCTTCCGCGCCACCCATGATCGGCATCGCGACATCGAGGACGACGCCGGGCGGCGGTTCGGGCATCCGCTCGTATTGATCGAGGGCCGCCCGTCCATTCCCCGCTTCGACTACCGTGCAGCCCACACGCGTGAGAGTGCGACGGGCCGACGGTCCCATGATCCTTTTGACCGAGTTCGTCACGAGGTTGAGAGAACCTGGCGCAGAGGTGTTTCGACGCCATCAATGGTCGGACTGGCCTGCGGTAGCGAAACAGAAAGAGACACAGCGGGCGGAACGTGGGCGCCGAGCATGCCGGGCACGTCGGCGACGAGGTCGCTCACGTTGAGCTGACGCCGTTTCACGCGGGCGCGACCGGCGGAGGCCAGCAGATGCCGTGTCAGCTCCGACGTGCGCTGCGCGGCGCGCTCGATGTCGGCAAGGATTTCCTGCCCGTTCATCCTTTGGAATCACGTCGCGGCCCAGCGAGGCGTTGCCAAGGATGCCGACACGCAAGTCGTCGAAGCCGTGCGCCACGCTGCCGGCAAGCAACCCCAGCGATTCGCGCTGCCGTGCCTGCTGAAGCTGCGCCTGCAGACGCTCCCGCTCGGCGGCCGCCACGCGTTCGGTCGTCGTGTTCATCACCGAGCGAATTTGCCCGACGACCGCGGCGTTCTCGGGACGCACAACCAGGCGCGTCTGTGGCCGATTCCAACTGACGACTCAACGAGTGTGCGGAACCGTTCCTCCCGTTCCACCAACGCCCGTTGGTCTGGATTGGACGGTATCCCGCCGCCGCGCCGTTGCGCGTTTTCAGCTATCAGCGAATGCAGCGTTTCCATGTAAGGCGAGCCAAACGATGACGCTACAGTAGTTGCTCACTTACTTGTACCGATAGTCCGAATGTGGGACGAAATCCATGCAGCCCGCGATTCGTACCCGATTTCGCGCCAGTCTTACAGGGACACCGGATACCCAAGATGGGAAACACCGGGACAATCAGGTGCCGCGACGACCGCCATTCTTGGCCGTCGTGGGCGGCTTTTGCGGCTGACGCGGGCTGGGCTGGGTGGACTTCTCACCGGCGGCGGTGGACGGCGTACCGGGAACTGGACGCTTGCGAGAGAAGTCGGGAACGGCCGTATTATGCTTCTTTTTCATATGCAACTCCGGTGGCGATGTGGAGCGCGGGCGGACACCCGGACGCCACATCCGTACGGGTGAAAGGTACTCACGATTGCGCAAGGGGGCCGTGTCCCGCACTATCCCCGCATGATTGATCCGCGCTTGTCGTCAGCACTTTCCGACCGATATCTCCTGGAGCGCGAGATTGGCGCCGGCGGAATGGCTACGGTGTACCTGGCCGTGGACCTCAAACACCAGCGCCCGGTCGCGGTGAAGGTACTGCGCCCCGAACTCTCGGCCACCGTGGGGCACGACCGCTTCCTTCGGGAACTCACCACGACGGCAGGGCTGCGCCCTCCCGGCATCCTGCCGCTGTACGACTCGGGGGAGGGCGCGGGATTTCTGTTCTACGTGATGCCCTTCGTGGAAGGGGAGAGCTTGCGCGATCGGCTGGCGCGCGACGGCCAGCTTCCCATCGAAGACGCGCTCCGATTCGCCGACGAGATTGCGAACGCGTTGAGTTATGCGCACGGACGCGGTGTCATTCATCGCGACATCAAACCGGAGAACATTCTCCTCGAAAATGGCCACGCGATCGTGGCTGACTTCGGCATCGCGCAGGCCGTCGGCGCAGCGGGCGATGACAAGCTCACCGTGGCCGGCATGGCGGTCGGCACGCCTACCTACATGAGCCCCGAGCAGGCCAGCGGCGACGTGATCGATGCGCGTAGCGACCTTTACGCGCTGGGGTGCCTGGTGTACGAAATGCTGGCTGGTACACCGCCGTTCACCGGCCCCACGGCGATCGCCGTGATGATGCGTCATGCCATCGAGCCGGTCCCCAAACTTGGCACACTGCGCGCCGCCGTGTCGCGCCCCGTAATCGAGGCGGTTGAGCGCGCGTTGGCCAAGTCACCGGCCGACCGCTTTGCCTCGGTCGAGGAATGGCGACGCGCCCTTACACGCGCGAGCGGCAGTCATCCCACCGGGAGCGCGCGCCCCGCGACGCCTCAGATTTCCCGACCGGCACCGACGCCGGCTAATGCACTGCTCGGCCGCGACTCGGCCTTGGCTCAGGCTACGGAGCGCATCCGCGCCGGCGCACGCGTGTTTACCGTGACCGGCACCGGCGGCGCCGGCAAGACTCGCTTCGCCATTGAGCTGTTCACGCTGCTGCAGGACGACTTTCCCAACGGATCGGCCTACGTGTCGATCGCGTCGGTCACAGCGGCGAGTGAGGTGATGCCTACGATCGCCACCGCACTCGGCATTACCGAAGCGCACGGACGGTCGGCGGTCGATGCCGTCGCGACCGTGATCGGAACCGGTCGCATACTGGTGCTGCTCGACAATCTCGAGCACGTGCTCGACGCCGCCGGCGAGATCGCGGAGCTGGTATCGCGTTGCGCCAATATGTGCGTCATCACAACCAGTCGCGCGCCGCTCAAGATCGGCGCCGAGAGCGAACTGGCACTGCCGCCGCTGGCGCTGCCCGATGCGCAGACCACGGCCGTCGAGGCACTCCTGCAGTCGCCTGCGGTTGCGTTGTTCGCGCAGCGTGCCGCGAAGGTGCAGCCCACCTTCGCGATCACCAGCGCCAATGGTGCGGCCGTGGCCTCGATCTGTATTCGTCTGGACGGATTGCCGCTCGCGCTGGAGCTGGCCGCGGCGCGTATTCGCATTCTCGAGCCGGCGGCGCTGCTGAGACGTCTGGATGATGCGCTCGATCTGCTGACATCAGGCGATCGTGATCTTCCCGAGCGTCAGCGTACGCTCCGCGCGACGATCGACTGGAGCTATTCACTGCTCGACGCCGCCGAACAGCGACTGCTCCGACGTCTGTCCGTGTTCGCCGAAGGATGGGCGCTCGAGGAGATGGAGGCCGTGTGCTACTCGACGCGCGAGCGGGTCCACGCGCTCGACGAATTGAGCTCGCTGGTCGAAAAGGGGCTCGTGCGCGTGGTGGAAGCGGGAGAGCGCTACTTCCTCCTGGAGACCATCCGGTCGTTCGCTGCCGAGGCGCTCCTACAAAGCGGTGAGGCCATCGAAGTACAGCGGGCGCATGCCGATGTGTTCCTGGCGTTCGCCGAAGCCATCGATGCCGGGATCCGAGGCATCGGACAGCTCGATGCGATGCAGCAGGCACGCGGCGAAAGTGCGAACATGCATGTCGCCATCCGGTGGTATACCGGGCAGGCACGTGCGGCGAGCACCGGCGCCGTGCCGCGCGAATCCGGCGACGCAGCGGTCGATGTAGTGGAGAGCGGACTTAGGCTGTGCGGCGCGCTGAACTGGTTCTGGCATATCAGCGGCCTGCACTTTACTGCGCGCGATGCGATCGATGGATTGTTGCCGCTGTCGTTGGAGCGCCCACCGAGCAGGGGGCGAGCCATGGCGCTGCTGGCGAGTGGTATGGCCTCGATCAATACCGGTGAAACGGAGCGCGCCTTCGATGAATGGGCGCGCGGCTTGGCCGACGCGCGCGCATTGGCCGACGACGCGCTGATGGCGGAAGCCTGTGTGTACGTTGGATACGGACACATGAGCGTGGGCCGCATGGAAGAGTCGGGCGTCGCGCTCGACGAGGCGATGGCCTACAGCGAAAAGCATGACCTCGACTTTCTGCTGGCGCTGTCGATGTCGATGAAGGGGCTGCAGCAGTTCTTGATCGGCTTGGCCGACGCCGGCTTCGCCCTGGTCACGCAGGCCCGTCGAATTCAGACGCGGATCGGGGACTACGAGGGGGGCGGCCTCGCGCTCAGCTTTCTCGCGCAGATGACCGCCGCGAAAGGCGAGTATGGTCGCGCGCTCGAATTGTACGGCCAAGCGCTGATGTCGTTCAAACGTGTCGGCGACCGACCGGAACTCGCACGCGTCCATAGTGAAATCGGGTGGACGGCTCTCTCCGCGCAGCGAATCCCCGTCGCGCGCGAGGCGTTCCGTCGGTCGTTGCGCGTGTACGACGAAGTGGGCAGCGCACGCGGCGTCGGACTGGCGCTTACCGGGCTCGCGGCTGCCGAAGCAGCCGAGGGTCGGGCCGAACGAGCCGTCACGATCGCGGCGGCTGCGGACGCGATGTCAGAACGCACCGGGGTCGTGGTGGAGCATCCCATGGGGCCGGAGATGGGCGGCCAGGTGGAAGCGGCGCGCGCGACGATCGGGAAGGAGCTGTTGGAGGCGCTGGTGGCGGCGGGTCGCGAGATGTCTCCGGGTGCCGTGCTGACCATGATCGCGGGCTGAGCAGCGGAGTCCGGCCGCACGTCGACTAGCTCAGCCGTGGCGCGACGTGCGGGCACGGCTATTGCATTTGTTCGTTAGCAACCGAACGAGTGCATTCGAATCATCAGCCAACCGGAGTCAACTATGAAGCGTATCACACTTCTCCTGCTCGCCAGCACGATTGCAATTGCGACCGCCTGTGGCAATACGGCCGACGGCGTGAAAGAAGACACGAAGAACGCCGCGGAAGCGACGAGCGAAGGCGCCGCGAGCGCTGGTGCGTCGATGGACGCAGCGGCCGAGACCGCCGACGTGAAGATGGCGTTGATGGCCGATGCGACCATCGACGCGAGTGAGATCAATGTGGACACCAACAAGGACACCAAGACCGTCACGCTGAACGGGAGCGTGAAGAGCGAAGCGCAGAAGTCGCACGCCGAAGCGGTCGCGAAGGAAAAAGCGCCGGGCTACACGGTCGTGAACAATCTGATGGTCAAGTAGCGCGTACGACTGGCCCGTGTGGGCTACCACGTGACCGAAGAGACCACCGCGACATCGGCCGTCGCGGTGGGAACTTCTGCGGCGTTCAGAAGCATCACCATCGCCTCAGGCAATTCCCTGCCCTCGCGCACATCCACCGCGAGTTCGTCGTTGAGAAACTGTGTGGCCGCTGCATTCGCCGAGTCGAGCGTCTCGCCCTGTACCAGCAGCGTCCCCTGCATCGTGTAGTTCCCGCCTTCGCGCATGAAGGCCACGAGAAAGGTCGGCGTCGTGACCTGAGGGACGACGGGGGCGGCGACGGGAGCCACGGCGCCGGGCTCCTCGCCGTCGCGCTGGAGACAGCCCGCACGGATCGTACACTCCGTGCCGGCGCGATATCCGCACTGCGGCGGCGCCTCGACCACGGTCAGCCGATAGGGCATGCCCAGTGGGAGGTCCTTTCGGGCCTGCAGATCGATGCCGCACACCCTCGCCCTCACGAGCCCCGCTGACACCTGAAACTGCACGGCATCGCCGGTCCCGAACACGGGGAACGGCCCGTGCTCGCGGATGCGGCGCACGGAATGAATGATCGAGGTCTGGAGAGCGAACGACGTCATGCGAGGATCCTATGAGGCGCAGGCGTGAAGGACCAGTGACACGGCGGGCAATGCCGTTACCAAGCCGGTCGGCGACACGTATGGGTGAGTATCGTCCGCGACCTCGGCGTTCTCCAATCATTCGCTGCAATGCCGGCGACACGACGCTCTTATGTCGCCATTCTCCGTAGCATCGGGCCCACGCCCTCGGCGTCCAGGAGTATCATCCCCAAGTGAACGTGCGACACCCCGCGCTTCACCCGATGGGTGAACGCGGGCGCTTCGCCGAAGACGTTGACATCCCTCTGTCAGCAGGCAACGCCGACCCGATCCTCGTGGGTGGTGGCAACGTCGGCGAAATGGGAGGCAATCACGAAGGTGCCGTGCAACGCCTTGGCAAGGCCGTCCACCAGCAGTGACGTGGCTTGGGTCGCGTCCTTGATGTTGGTACCACGGAACACCTCATCGAAGATCGCGACGACCGCGTCTCCGCGCTCCACGGCCTCGACGACGGCACGCACTCGGCGGATCTCGGCGAGGTCGAGACTCTCGCCGCGCTGCAAACTGTCGCGCACCGTGATCGACACGATCAGTCGATCGTGCAGTGGGATAGGCGCGATGCGCGCCGCCACGGCCATGCCGAGATGCGCACAGTATGTCGCAATTCCGATCGCGCGCAGGAGCGTACTCTTGCCGGCCAGGTTCGGGCCGGTCAGGAAGAGCACGCGCTCGTTCGCGGCAAGCGGTAGATCGTTCGGCACGCCGTTCGGCAGCCTGACGCTTTGAGACTTCGTTCGGGATACGCCGCTACGGTAGGGTTGCCTTGGAAAGCGGGAGTTGCTCTGCACCTTTACGTAGCGCGAGCAGCGCGAGGCCAAGCGCCACGAGGTTGGCACCCCACATCGCCGGGGCCGGCGACACGACGTACTGGTCGGCCAGCGACTCGCCGCCCATCAGCCCGATGTAGTAGCCTCTGAACACCACCAGACTGGCGAGCACCTGAAGGCCGACGCCAGCGTGTGGTGCGCGCCGTGCGATGCCCGCCGCGAGCAACGCCATGACTACGCAGGCGGCGGCTATCGCGAACTTCTTGTGGATCTCGACGCTGTAGCCGGCAGCGATTTCGCGCAGATGTATGTTGGTTGCGACGTCGCGTCGTTGCGCGAGCTGTTGTGACGCCGTGCGCAATTCGGCCAGCGTCATACTGCGATCATTGGGCGCCGTGGCGGGTTTCCCCGTGTACAATGACGACAGTCGAGCGTTCGCGCGTGGTACGACCTCGGAGTTCCACGCGAAAGCGAACAGCGCCAGGAGCGAGGCCCTGACAATGAGCGGTGCGAGGCGCAGCGTTCCGCGGCTCTCTTGTTTCCCGGGCTGTAGCGATCGCTGCACGCCGTCGGCCCGCGCACGTGTGCCCGTGTACAACACGGCGACGAAGACTGCCATCGGCATCGTCAGGGCGGCGGTAAAGGGGATCGAAAACGCGATCGCTTCGATCGCCGCGCCGATTGGCAACTCGCGTATGCGCCAACCCGGCAGTTGGCGCGATGCATGCGCCCAAAGCATCAGCGTGGTAAGGGCAGCGAATCCCATCGCGAATGCCGTCGCCAACTCCCTCAGCACGAGCAGGTTCGGCTCAGTCAGCGCGGCGCGCTCTTCCCCCACGCGTTCATAGACGCCCCTCCCGAGCAGGTCGGTCATACCCATAGCGGCCGCGCACCAAACGGCGCCGCGCCCGTGCGCCGCGCTACGCTCCAGGTCTCGCGCGAAGAGCGCCATCATCGCCGCGCCGTGCTTCTCACGCATCGCGCGCGGGAGCATCACCAGCAGGGTGCGGTAGGCACCACGCCAGAACGCGTGTCGCGACGTGGCGTCAGGGTTCGGGCTCATATGCACAGCTCCGGTACAGCAAGCCGGGCACGCGCCACGCGCGTGAGCGACTCGAGCCGCGCACTCTCCGTCTCGAGCGCCGCGCGCCCCTGTGCGGTGATGCGGTAGAATCGCTCACGTCCTGAGCCGCCCACGGGGCGCTCGTGTTCATCGACCTCTTCGATCCACGCGCGCAGCACCAACTCCTCGAGCGAGCCGTACAGCGTGGCCGGCCAGAGGCGCGCGGCGCCCCCGCTGAGGGTGCGCACGTCGTCCTGAATCGCGGTGCCGTATCGCGGTGCTGGGGCGATGGAGAGGAGGATGTAGAACCAGTTGGATTTCACGAGACCTCGCCTGAAGAATTAATATATCTAAGCATAGTATGCTTTAATACTATTAAGCAAGAGCAACGCTCCGGTTGGCCGGCGGACTGTATGACCTCGCCGTGGGGAACAGCGTCGGCGGATCGGGGAGCGCGTACGATCGTCGACATCATTGACCGCAGGTTTCGCAGAACGCGTCTGCGTAATACGGGGACTACACATGTTTCAGACGCCGTCTGCAAAATGTGTTCAGCAGGCCACGCGAGGTAGAAGGCGCGCATCTTCGCCAGGTGGCCTCGACCGAAGCCACGACCGCGCTCGCGACTCGACTAAGCCCCCATTCGTTCGAACATCACCCGAATGTACGTCACCCGCTCCTGCCTTTTCCTCCCCGAACACGACGATCTCGACGCGGACGGCCGAGTCATCGACCTGATTCGGAGTCCGCTCCGCCGCGCCTGCACCACCGCGCTTCGATGTCGCCAAGCGGACGCATTGCCTCGTTCTCCCAGTCACGCGCCGAGGCGATCAGGGCTTTGTGATCATCGTCGCCATGCAACATGGACGATCACCAGGACGAGAACTGATCACACAGAGGAAAAGAGAAGAAGGAGGCAAGGAGAAGCGTGGGACGACGTGTTCCTGTGAAGACTTGAGCGTTTTAGCGGACTATCACGCCGCTCGTCGCGATGTTCCACGGCATGATCGTGGTGGCGAGTACGGCCAGCCACACGAGCCAGGGATCACCAGCCGTGCAATGCTCGCGTTCATGTCGCAGTACCATGGCCTGCAACGAGGGTTCGAGCTCGAGCAACCAGTGCGGTACCACGATACGCGGCGTACGTACGCCGAATACCGCCGGTCCGAGCTGCGGCGACAGGAGCACCGGTTCACCGCAGATGCTGGTGCGGGTCGATTCGCGCTCCACCCGCCGCAGTCGTCTCACGGCGCGAATGGCCTGCACCAGCAACAGCAGTGACGCCAGCGCCCACAGCAGCAGTAGCGTCATGTTCACCTGCAACTCACTCGGCAGGGCGAGCTCCCGCCACCATGACAGCTCTGGCGCTTGCGTTGCGCCCACCGCGACCGCTTGACCGATGGTGACGTCGGCGCGCACGTCGGGTTGCGTAAGGAACAGCGCTGCCAAGACAGGCCATGCGATCATCATGACTACCGACACGCCCCACTCACCACGCGTTCCACGGTTCTGCGCGCGCAGCACCCGGTCGAGCGCGAGGGTGGCCAGCGACACGAGTACGCCGAACAGCGACGCGGCGAGCATCCAACGGGCCATCATTGGTCGCGCCGGTTGGGGCCGCGCGCTTTCTTCAGCTGCTTCGCAAGCGACTGCAGCTCTTCCTCGGTGACCGCATGATCGCTCACGAGCTGGGCCAGCAGCGCGTGGGGCGAGCCCTGGAAAAGCCCATCCATGAGCCGCGCGAGCGCACTACGTTGCGCGGCCTGTCGTTCGACGAGGGGGAAGTACCGGTGCCTCCGCCCCTCCTCTTCCCGGCGCACGCACCGCTTCGCTTCGAGATTGCGCAGAATCGTGAGAATGGTCGTGTACGCGAGTGGCTCGCCGAGATGCGCGAGCACTTCGCCAACCGTCCCCGAGCGCAGTTCCCACAGCGCCGCCATCACGTCGAGCTCACGCTCCCCAAGGGGCGAGTCGGTCATCCGGCCTCCTTTGTACTAAGGTGGTAGTACTATGAGGCTAGTAGAAAGAATTGTCTAGCGGAGGCGAATCGTCGGCGTTCGGCGCCACTCAAGAGCAACCCTGTTGCGTGTCGGCTGCGACTGTGGTTACGCTATGTCACGAGTCGCCCGCAAGAGGCGCCGAAGAGCCGGCGAGGAGTGATGGTCCGTCAGGGCGTCCGCATGCCTTCTGTTAATTTGATAATATTGCACAATGTGGCCTACTAATCGTAAATTGTTGACATACGGTCGCCGCACCTGCCCCGTGTCCTGATTTCGTGTCCATCCACACACCCGTTACTTGAGGACGGTGCCTTCGCGCAACTCTCAGACGCTATTCTGATAAAATAGCAGATTCACGCGTTTTCTGAGGAAAATATGGACACACGGGATCATCACGAGCCTCTTATGCTGAAAAAGTTTCCGCCCCTCCCCGATGTGTTCGTCAGCACCGCGCCGACATCCAAAGCGGTTGCGCGGGCCGTTTCCGACGGCCGGGCGCGGAAGCTCGCGCCGCGGCTCTTTACGAGTGACCTCACGAGCGAACCGGCGCGCATCGTCGCCCGGAACCTCTATAACGTGATCTCCCTGCTCGTCCCGGGCACGGTCATTTCGCATCGAACCGCCATCGAGAACCGCCCCGCCGAGGACGGTTCCGTGTTCGTGAGCGCGCCGTATGAGCGCCGGCTCGAGCTGCCGGGTGCGGCGATCCGCCTCGTCAAGGGGCCTGGGCCGCTCCCAGGCGACCGCCCGCTGATTGACGTGCACCTCGCCTCCCGCCCCCGCGCGCTCCTTGAGTGTCTCAAGCCCTCGCGCACGCGGGCTGGGGTCGCGCGCGGGCTGTCGCGCACCCGGATCGAGGAGGAGCTCGAGCGTGACCTGCGGGGCGGGGGTCCCGACGCGCTCAACCGTCTGCGGGACGAGGCACGCGCGTTGGCCCCGGCCCTCGACGCCAAGCGCGAGTTCGACGTGCTGCACGACATTGTCGGGGGGCTCCTCCGCACGCGCCCGACCAAATTGACGTCCCCCGCCGCGCTCGCGCGCGCGGCGGGGATGCCGTACGACCCGGACCGGCTCGCGCTCTTCCAGTCCGTCTTAGGGAGCCTGCGCGCGCTTCCCCCGCGCACGATCCATGCGCCGCCGCAGTCGGACGAGGCATTTCTCCACTGCGCGTTTTTCGACGCGTACTTCTCGAACTACATCGAGGGGACGAAGTTCAAGGTCGAAGAGGCCGAAGCCATCGTGTTCCACGGCGTCCTCCCTGCCGCGCGTCCCAAGGATGCGCACGACGTGCTCGGGACGTACCGAGTGGTGAGCGCGCGCGAGTTCACGGCTCGGAGCGTGGTAAACGATACGCCCCAATCGTTTCTTGAGCGTTTGCGCGCCGCGCACCGGCACATTATGGGTGGGCGCCCCGAGGAGCGGCCGGGCGATTGGAAGCAGCTCGAGAACATGGCCGGGACGACGGTGTTCGTGCACCCGGAGCTGGTCGAGGGGACCCTGCGGAAAGGGCTCGAGATCGTGCGCGCGCTGGAGGACCCGTTCCACCGTGCCGTAGCGATCATGGTCGTCCTCAGCGAAGTGCACCCGTTCGACGATGGCAACGGCCGCGTCTCGCGAGCCTTGATGAACGCCGAGGTGCTCGCGGCGGGACAGCCGCGCATCCTCGTGCCGATCATCGTGCGCGACGAATACATCACAGGGCTACGAGCGATCACACGCGAGGCGTACATCCAGACGCTCGTAGAGGTGCTCTCGTTCGGGCAGCGCCTGACGGCGGCCGTCGACTTCAGTTCGTATGATGGGGCGCTCGCTGTGCTGCGCGAGGCCAACGCGCTGGAGGAGCCAAGGCCAGGAATCCGTCCGAAGCTCCCCAGACCTGCGTAAGCCGCCGAGGAAGTCGGGAGGTGCGTCGCACGTATGAAACCGGGCGGACAGAACTTCTGCGGCACAGAAAATCGGTGTGATGCGCAGAAATTCGCGCCGTCAGGTGCTCGTCGCCGATCCACACCCGCACCTGCCCGAGATCCACTCGGGCTTGCTCGCTCGGTGCGGTGTCCAAGCGGACGGTGGTGGTGACGACGGCGCGCCCGCCTCGCGGGCGAAGTACGCCGCGTTTTAGGATGCGAACGTCGAAGCCTAAAAGGCTTCGACTGGACAGGTGCGTCATCAGGCGGACCGCGGGACGCACACCGGTCGAGCCATCCGCTCGCGCATTCCCCGTCGCGCAGCCCCTGCGTGTCGGCGTGGATACTCTCTGGTAATTCGCGCATTCGTCCAAGAGAAGTACTCGTCATAACGGTTGGCTTATCCCTCTTACCCTCGGCACACGCTCACCGCACGATCGCGCAATCTCCAGCACCTCATCCCGAAGGTACAGACCACCGACGCTAGTGGCCACTCGCAGCGCGTCCACACCTGAATACCCGTAACGTGGATGTCAGTCCCGCGCGAGAGCATCACGCGTGAAGGTGCCGATGATCGCCGCAGACCATGCAATAGGTGAAGACGGCAAACAGTCCATCAGCGTTGAGCAGGCATGGCGGAAGGCTTTGGACCAACCGGGTGAACCCCGGACTTGCTCTTGAGACACCACACACACACCGCGATGGCCACCCTGCGCGCTAGGTTGCCACCCGAATCCGGCGGCGGCTGTGCGGTTGCGGCGAATGGTGTGGTCGCTTCGGCGGCTAGCGACGGCGACCAGTGTGCGCCGCGAAACGATCAGTTGGTAGCGAGGCCGCCGGCATGGCCGTGCGGCGGCGGCGAAGGCCAGACGGCCCAGTGGACGCCGCCAAATCCAGGCGATCGGCAGCACGCGAAATTCGGGGTCGAGGACCGGAGGCTCCGGCCACCGGCGGCGTCACCACACGTCGCGCCACGTGACCCGCAAGGTGACCGGACCTCCTCCGGCGAACGCGAGCCACCATCTCTCAGTCGCCCCACGATCCATCCGATTGACCCACCAAGCGCGGCGCCGCCAAACGCTCCAATAGGAATCGGAACGGGCGTGTTGCAACCAATGCGCATGCACTGCCTGTAGAAAATAGTTCCACCAGTTGCCACACCGACGATTGCGTCGTAGCGCGTTGCCCAACTCCCGCCCCCTGAGGAGGGTGGCATCAACTCCATTCGGTCGGACCGCTTCACAGCCTGTTGCCACATCAGTCCGGTCGGTCGCCACCCGACCAACACAGGCGTAGGCATAAGCATACGCGCGCGCTGAAAGGGCGCACGCAAACTGTCGCCGGGGAGATCCAACGACTGCACCGACGCTTCGAACGCACATACGAACCAACCCAGTGCCGTTCAGCAGGTAAGATTTTCAGGCACCATGGATACCCTGCCGGTGGGCTTCTCACGGCTACGCATTTGAGACGGATTTCTGAGTTCCATCGGAAAGATTTGTCATCAGTGGCGTCCCAACGTTTTTCAGAGGAGAACGAGCTGAATGGGCTCGACATCCGGGTCTGAATGGTGAGGCGGTGGCGTAAGGAGTTGCAGGATCGGAGCTTGCTCGAACAGGGGCACACTCAGGATCTGTAGCATTTCG
>JBBQXC010000105.1:0-16616 GCA_038210005.1 Gemmatimonadales bacterium | reverse complement strand
CCCCGCGCATCATGGGGATCACGCCGATGATGGACCAGCAGTACGGCGGTCTGATCATGTGGATTCCCGGTGGTGTCTTCTTCTATGCGGTGATGACGGTGGTGTTCTTCAAGTGGTCGCAGCGCGGCGAAGATGATCAGGACAGCGCACAGGTAGGTTGGGTCCCCTCGCCGGACGCGCTGACCTGATGGCGGGTAAGAAGTCGGTCGCCAGGCGCCATGTGGGGAAAGACGCGCCCAAGGTCGCACCCAAGAAGAACGCCGCGGCGGCCGAAAAGAAGTTCGGTAAGGCTGCGCGTCAGGCGGCCGAGCGGGGTGGCAAGAAACCGGGCGCGTGGCGCGACGCCGAGCAGCCGCGTGTCTCGCTCGCCGCCGCGCCCACGCCGCCCTTTGCGCTGGGCACGGTGTCCGTGACGGTCTCACGCACAATCGATGCGTCGCCGAGTGAAGTGTTCCGCGCCTTCAACGACCCCAAACGCCGGCAATGGAGCGGCACGCTGGGATACCGCGTGGTGAGCGCCGTCGCCCCGCGCTTCCTGCGTCTGATGATGCACGACGGCACGTTGGTGAGCGTGTCCGTGGGCCGCAAAGGCAACGCACGCTGCGCCGTGGAGCTCGAACACTCGCGGTTGCCGAACGCCAGTGACGGCGAGCGAATGAAAGCGGAATGGAGAGACGGGATAGGGAAGATGGCGGAGCAGTTGGATGGGTTTTGATTGCAACGGCGAACGGCGCCAGGAATTAGGGGCGCCAGGAATTAGGGGCGAAACGACAAACGGCGTGAACAGCGAGCGATCCATCCGCTCTGACTGTCACGCCGTTCGCTGTTTTCGCCGTTCATTCCTAGCGCCCCTTATTCCTAGCGCCCCTTATTCCTGGCGCCCCTAATTCCTGGCGCCGTTTACTCCTAGCGCCGTTCGCCGTTGAAACTCACTCCGCCCCTCCCGCTATCTGCGCCCCGACTCTGCCCGGCAGCGACGGGTGTTGTCTCCACATGTAGGCGCCCATCGCGCCCGAGGCGATCAGGTTTGCGATGAAGACCTGCAGCCACGTCATCTCGCCGAATCCCTGCGAGAGCACCGACGTCCAGCCGATCCAGCCCACCTCGAAGATCACGAACAGGCCGGCGAAGCCGATGAACGAGGAAGGCACTTTCTCGGCGCTGTTCACGACCCACGAGAAGGCATACCCGATGACGCAAAAGAGCGCGAAATGAAAGAGCGTGTAGCCGATGAAGGCGGCGGCCCTGCTCGGCGTGTCGCCCTGCAGGAACATCGATCCCAGTGAGCTGCCCAGCATGACCGGAGTGGCGAGGAGCTCGCCGCGGGTCGCGTCGAGAATTGCGAACCAGACCGCAATGGCGGTGGCTCCAATGAGTCCGGCGGAGATTCCTTCGCGTGCTACTCGATTGCCCGTAGACATCCGGTGCCCTCCTCCACTCTCGGTGATTTCGGTGGCCTGCCCCTCGACAAACCCCGTCCACGCTGTACATAGCTTCGTCAGCGGTACATATCTGCAGCGTGACGTCCGATTGCTCGTGGCGGCGCTCTTGAAGCTCTACGCCACACAACGGTCGTCGTTCCCCGACTCTCTCCCGATGTAGGCTGCGGTTGTTGGTCGATGCTGCCGTCCGGCTCTTGCGAGAGTACCACTCAATCCCGAGTTCTGCCATGCCCCGAGCGTCTCGCCCCATTCTGGCTACGTTGCTGACCGCCGCTGGTCCCGGCTTGCTGCTGCTTTCGGCCTGCGGCGGTGGCGCGACGGCTGACCGCGCAAAGGCTGATAGCGCGGCACTGGCGGCGGGTCCCTCGTGCGTCAGCACGGATACAACGCCGGTCGGGCTCGCTGTGCTTGACTTCATCACCAAGGCAGAGCCGCTCCCGAAGCGGTTCCTCAGTGCAGCCGGCACCGATTCCGCCGTGCCCGATGATGGCTTCAAGGTGCTGCAGGACAAGGGGCCGACGTACTTCTACAGCAGCGACACGGTCGCCCAACGCAAGATTCGCGAGAAGCTCGAAGAGGTGGGACCATATCCGTCGATGTTGGTGGTCTTCCGCGGCAAGGCCGAGGCGGACAACGGCAACACCGTCACCGTGCGACTGGGTGGGCACTACGTGGGCGGTGACGATAACGGCACGGTGTCGCCGACCCGCTCGTTCGAGGTGCGCTGCGACACGACGGGATGGAAGGTCGCCACGTCCAAGACCGAGCCCGGCGCCTGATGGCGGCGCGCCCCGAGCGACTCGTTTCGCTCGATGTGTTCCGAGGGATGACCGTGGCCGGCATGCTACTGGTCAACAATCCCGGCACATGGTCGGCCATCTACCCGCCGCTCGAACACGCCGCGTGGAACGGGTGGACGCCGACCGACCTGATCTTTCCGTTCTTCCTGTTCATCGTCGGCATCACGACCGAGCTCTCGCTGCGCGCGCGGCGGGCCCGGGGCGATCATGACGGGGCGATTCTGCGGCAGATCCTCCGTCGTGGCGCGCTCATTTTTCTGTTCGGCTTTCTGCTCTCCGGTTTCCCGTTCTTCACGTGGCCGCCCGCGCTCCCCGAGGCGACGTTCCTCGAACGCGTAGTCGACCGCCTCGCGCATTGGCGCGTGTTGGGTGTACTACAGCGTATCGGCCTCGCCTACCTGTTCGGTGCGCTCCTCACGTGGCGCACAACGCTGAAGCAGCAATTCGGCATTCTCGCGGCACTGTTGTTCGGCTACTGGGCGCTGATGACGCTGGTGCCGGTGCCCGACACCGGTGTGGCGGGACGCTTTGTGCTGGATAAGCCGGACCAACTGCTGAGTGCGTGGCTCGATCGCACGATCCTCGGCACCAACCATCTGTGGATCGGCGCCAAGACCTGGGACCCCGAAGGATTGCTGAGCACCGTGCCAGCGATCGGCACCATGATCCTGGGTACGTTCGCGGGGCGATGGATCGCGCGTCAGGAACGCACGCTCACCGATCGTCTTGCGGGGTTGTTTGCGGTCGGTGCGATGACGATGATGCTAGGACTCGTGTGGCACTGGGTCTTTCCGATCAACAAGAGCATCTGGTCGAGTTCCTACGTGCTCTTCACGGCGGGCATGGGTGCCGTCTCGCTCGCCACCTGCATGTGGATCATCGATGTGATGCAGGTGCGACGCTGGACGTTCCCGTTCGTCGTGTATGGTACCAACCCGATGCTCGCTTTCGTCGGGTCCGGATTGATGGCACGCCTCATCGCATCGATCTGGACATGGGAAACAAGTACTGGCAGTCGGATCTCGGCGCAGGGATTCGTGTTCAACACCCTGTATGCATCGTGGCTTCCGCCGCGGGAAGCCTCGTTCGCGTACGCCCTCACCTTCGTCGCCCTCTGGTTTCTGATTCTCTGGGGCGCGTGGAAGCGCGGGTTCGTCCTCAAGGTCTGACGATGACGCCTCTTCGGCTCACCAGCACCATTCGTCGCCGTTCGCTCGCGCTCCTCGCGGGCCTGCTGCTCCTCACGCCCGACCCGGCCGTCGCGGGTGCGAACTCCGCGGGTGCGAACTCCGCGGGTGCGGCATCCGCGAAGGCCGTGACGGCCCTCGCGGTACAGTCGGGTCCCACGCGGCAAGCCAAACGACCGACGCCGAAAAAGAAAACGCCGGCGAAGCGTGGTACGCGCAGCACGCGTGCGGGGCGAACACGCGCGCCGATCGTCCCGGTACTGCGCTACACGACCCCTCGCGGCGAGGCCGCGCTCACCAGCGATCTCAAGGCGCTGCTGGGCAGTCGCACGACGAACGGGGATTGGGGCGCGATGGTCGTCAGCATCACGCGCGGCGACACGCTGTTCGCGCACGGTGCCGACAGCAAGATGGTGCCGGCCAGCACCATGAAGCTGTTCACCTCCGCCATCGCGTTCGAGAAGCTCGGCCCCGAGCATACGTTCAGCACCGATGTGCTGCGCGATGGTCCACTGGAAGCCAACGGCGTCGTACGCGGCAATCTGGTGCTGCGCGGTGATGGCGACCCGTCCCTGTCGCCGCGCTTCGTCCGCGGTGGCCCCGATGCCTCGATGACGATGCTGGCGCGCTTTGTGGCGGGTGCCGGTATCACGCGGGTGACCGGTGACCTGGTGGCCGACGCATCGGCGCTGGAGATGCGCGGTATTCCGGAAGGCTGGCTCACGCGCTACGCCGGTGCGGGCTACGCGGCACCGTTTTCGGCGCTCACGCTCAACGAGAACATCGTGATTGTGGGCGTGACGGCGGGCGGCGTAGGCGGCCAGGGCAAGGTGTTCCTCGAGCCCGCCACGCGCGGTCTCACGATCACCAACACGGTCCGCACGGTTGCCGGGAGCAGCACGCGCATCAGCGCCCATCGCGTCGGCAACGATCGCGTCGTGGTCTCGGGCACGATCGGCGCACGTGCGGGCACGGTACGCTATCAGCTGGTGGTCGGGGATCCAGCCACGTTCACCGCCGGCGCGTTCCGTGCCGCACTGGAGGAGCAGGGGATCACGGTGGACGGGGAACTGCGTATCGGGAGAACGCCGGAGAACGCCACGCTGGTGACGAGTCTGCCGTCGCCGCCGCTGGCGCGTCTGGTGTCGACGATGAACCGCGAGAGCATCAACATCTTCGCCGAGCTGCTCTTCCGCGGCGCTGCCCGCGGTGCGGACAAGCAGACGCTGGGATCGGCCGAAAATGCCTCGGCCACACTGCACGAGTTCATGGTGCGGCAAGTCGGCGCCGCGCCCGACGCCGTCCGTGTGACCGATGGAAGCGGTCTCTCGGTGCTCGACCGCGTCACGCCGCGGTCACTGGTGCAACTGCTGGCCCATGCCCATCGCGCTCCATGGGGCAGCGCGTTTCACGCCTCGCTGCCGGTCGCCGGTGAATCCGAGCTGCTGCGCAATCGCATGCGTGCCACCCCGGCGCAGGGCAACCTGCACGCCAAAACCGGCACGACGAACGACGTGATCGGTCTCTCCGGCTACGTCACCGCCGAAAACGGCGAGATCCTCGCCTTCGCGTTCCTGTATAACGGCAAGGATCGCTGGCACGCCCGCGAAACGATCGACGCCATGGGCCCCACGATGGCGGCCTTCTCGCGGGAGTAGTGGGACCGCGGCGGGATTCACGGCGGCGCTCCGGAGAACTCCTCGCTGGCAATCGATAGGCCGCCGGTTCACGCGAAGGTCGCGAAGGGTCGCGAAGGTCGCGAAGGGTCGCGAAGGTCGCGAAGAACAGCTCCAGAAAAATGTTTTGCTCTTCTTCGCGTGCTCCGCGACCTTCGCGATCTTCGCGTCAACTGGCCGTTTCGTCGTGGCCACCACGGGCCTCGGCCCACGCACGGCCTCGCTAGCTCCTCGGCCGCCGCTAGCGCCTGCCCCGCGACGTGCGTGCCTTGCCGCTGGGTAGGGGGCCGCGAACCTTACGAGCGCCGGCGGACGGGTCGAGATCGATGCCGCGCGCGACGCTCATGCCGCGCACCATGGCGGTCGAGAACGAGGATTCGTTGGAGCCCGCGACCACGGTGCTGTTGTAGCCCACCGCGAAGGCTCCGCCGATGCCGGTCGGTGCGCCGGTGACACTCCAGAGCAGGTCTGTCGTGCCCGTGGTCAGCGCGCTCCACGAGGAGCCGTTGTAGCGCAGCAACGTGCCCTGTTCGCCGGTCGCGTAGAGATCCGACGCGTTCGGCCCCCAGATCGACGTCAGGACTCGGCTGCTGCCGGTCGAGAACGACGTCCATGACGTGCCACTGAACCCGAAGGCCACGCCGCCGCTACCCGACGCGGCGGCGCCCACCGAGGTGGCGCTCGTGCCGCTCGACCAGACGCCGGCCAGCGTGCCCGTGGTGTTCACCGTGATCGCGCTCCAGCCGCTGGCCGTGAAGCGCAGTGCTGCTCCGTTTTCGCCCGTGGCGACGATGTCGGTGGGTGACGAACCATGAATGGCCCAGAGCGCGTTGCCGGTGGTCGTTACGACCGACCACGACGTGCCGTTGAAGCGCACCACTTCACCCGCCGCCGTCACCGCAAGCACGTTGGACGCGCTACTGCCCCACAGTCCGTACACGCTGGCCGTGGACGGGAAGCTCATGGCGGTCCATGCGGTGCCATTGAAGCGTAACATCGTGCCGTTGTCGCCGCCGGCGAACGCTTCGGTGGCGCTGGCGCCCCACACCGCGTTCAGGGTGGCGGTGGTCGGTGTCGCCTGGCGCGCCCACGTCGTGCCGTTCCAGTGATAGATGAAACCGAACTCGCCGACCGCCCACGCGTTGGTGGCCGATGTCGTCCAGGCGTCGATCAGGTCCGGGGCGAGGCCGATCGTTTCCCAACTGCCGCTTGCCAGCCGCTGGACGCTGCCGCGCTGTCCGCCCACCCACAGGCTACCAGTGGCGTCGGTCGAGACCGAGAACATGCGCGGGGCATACGGCGTGGTCACTCGGGTGAGTGACCCGCTGCTCAAGAGCAGAAGTCCGTCATCGCTGGTGATGTAGAGACGGGTGTCGCTCGGCGATATGGCGCTGACGGCGTAGAGGTCGGCCACGATGCCGTTGCTGTTCACCGTCGTCCACGCGCCGCCGCTATACGAGAGCACCGTACCGAAGGCACCGACCGCCACCACGTTCGAGTTCGTGCTCCCGGAGACGCCGCTGAGCGAGGCAGTGGTCGGGACCGTCTGACGCGACCAGTTGCCGTTGACGAAACGGAGCACTTCGCCGTTCGTACCGACGGCGAAGGCGAGGCCGCCGCTCGCCCAGACGCTGTTCAGCGTCCGCGACGATCCGGTGTTGCTGACGCTCCACGTCGTGCCGTTCCAGCGCAGCGCGGTGCCGTTCTCGCCCACCGCGAAGCCGCTGTTGGTGCTCTCCATGAACACGCTGTTGAGACGGTTCGTGGTGCCCGAGCTTTCGACGCTCCAGGTCGACCCATCGAAGTAGAGCGTGACGCCGTTCGTGCCGACGGCCATGATGTTGCTGGACGACGAGCCATGCACGGACAGGAACTGCGTGCCGTACGCGGCTCCGCGCGCCGCCACCGACCACGTACCACCGTTCCAGCGGAATACGTCGCCCGTGAGGTTCACGGCGAAGGCGCTGCTCGCGTCGATGCCGCGCAGCGACACCACATCTTCGTACAGCGCGCCGCCAAGTCGCGTAGCGGCCCAAGTGGACGCGAGGCCATTCGAGACCGACACGAAGGCCGTGTCGCTCTTGGAGGTATCAGCGACGGATAGTACCACGATGCTCGCGCTGCCGTTGGCGACGGCGGTCACGAGGCCCGCCGCACTCACCGTCGCCACCGCGCTGTTGGCACTGCGATAGCTCACGGCCGTCGATAGCGGCGCATCGGCCACCACCGTCGTCGCCAGCTGGACCGTCTGTCCGGCCAGCAGCGACGACGAGCCGGGCGTCACACGCACCGAGCGCACCACGGCGGCGACCGTGATGGTCGACGTCGCCCGTCGCGTCGTATCAGCCACCGAGACGGCGATCACATCCGCCGTGCCGACCGCCGCACCGGTCACGACACCGGCCGCCGATACCGTGGCCACCGAGGCATTGCTCGTACGCCATGTGACGGCGGTGGTCGACCCGTTCTCCGTCGTCACGGTCGCCACGATGATGCGCGTAACTCCCACGCCGACCGTCGCGGCGGTCGGCGAGACACTCACCGCCGCGGCGTATCGCACCGTGAACAGCGACGTCGCGCGCTTGGTCGTGTCCGACGCCGAGATCGCCGTAATGATTGCCGTACCGGCCGACACACCGCTCACCAGCCCCTCCGAGGACACGGCGGCCACGGTGGCATTGCTCGTGCGCCAGATCACCGACTTCGACGCACCCGGATCGGCCGTGAAGTTGACGTCGAGTTGACGCGTGTCTCCGGTGAAGATCGTGGCAGCAGCCGGTGTGATATCGAGATCGCGCACCACCGGCACGACCGTCACCGCGGCCATGCCGCGGCGCGTGCTGTCGGCGACCGAGACGGCGGTGATGAGCGTGCTGACCACCGATACGCCGGTAACGACACCGGTCGAGGAGACGGTGGCGACGGCGTTGTTCTGACTGCGCCAGGTGAGCGCGGTGCTGAGGCCGGGCTCGAGATTCACCGAGGCCGCCAGCGTGCGCTGCTCGCCGGCGCCCATCGAGAGTGTCGACGGAGCGATCGCAATCGAGCCGGCGGAGGTCACCGTGACCTGCGCCGTGGTCGTCACACGCGCGTCACCGACGGCGTTGACGCGGATGATGGTATTGCCGGGCGCGACGCCGGTCACGACGCCCTGTGTGTTCACCGAGGCGACCGACGGGTTGTCGGAGAGCCACCGGAGATCGAGCAACGCGCCGGCGTCGGCATCGACCGTGGTACTGAGCTGCAGTTGACCGCCGGCAATCACCGACACGGCCTGCGGGGCGATCGTGATCGTGCGAACTCCCAGCACGCCCACGCTGATCTCGAGCAGCAGGTCGCCGGTGCGTGCGCGAATCGTCGCTCGACCCGGCGCACGCGCCGTCACCACGGCCGTCGTGCCGCTCCCCGACACGTCGGCCACCGTCGCGTCGGAGCTCGTCCAATTGACCGACACACCGGGAATCGCATTCCCCGATCGATCGCGCGCCGTGACAGAAATCGTTTGCGATGCGCCGATGGCATTCAGATTCAACGCGCCGGTCGAACTCTCGAAGCGCGTGGGCGTACTCGCGGTGCCGCCACCCGCGGTCCCGGTCACGCCATCGGAAGGCGCGGCGCACGCCTGCAGGCCGATGACGAGCATCGACGCCAAGGCTATCGGCGACATCCAACGGGCTGCGCGACGGAACGTCGCGCGCGAGTCGCATGTACTCAGGGAATTTGTCATAAGAACAGCGCATGGCAGCGAAGGTCGAAGCGCGCGGCTCTGGAGTTACGGGTTCATCCCCGAAGAACATCCGCAGCGCACCATGTCATCCAACTCACCCGATGGACGACCGATGTCGGCACGCGGCATCATTTCGCACAGGCAATCACACGTGACATCACGACGCGGGCACCGCTATTACAGCGTCGGCGCACACGAACGATTTTTATCCTGAAACACTCAAGTTTTTCACACACCGTGCACAAAACATTCTGCGACAGATGCGCAAACGGCGCCGTGCCATGTAGCATGGCGCCGTTCACTCGTCGTGACGCTTCTCACTCGCGCGGGTGATCGCGCCGCGCTATCGCGATGATCTGCGTTTGCGCGCGTCGCCGTGCGGCTGTGGACCGCGCCGCACGCGCGCGGACGCCGACGGTTCGAGTGAACCGAGCGCACGCCCATCCGAGGCCGTTCGCGATGCCGCGCGGAATCCGGTGGATCCGCTCGCGGTGACGATCGTACTGTTGATGCCGACCGCGAATCCTGCGGTGGCATTGGGTGCACCCGACACGCTCCACAACAAATCCGTCGTGCCGCTCGCCATCGACGTCCATGTGTTGCCGTTGAATCGCAGTATGGTGCCGTTGTCGCCCGTCGCGTACAGATCGAATGCACTCGGCCCCCACAACGCGGTGAGCGCCGGTGTGGCGCCCGGTTGCAGTGAAGACCATGCGGTGCCGTTGTAGCGATACGCGATGCCCGAGCTGCCGGCCACGTTCGCCCCCACCGTGAATACGTTCGAGGCATCCGTCAGCCACACGCCGGCCAGCGTGCCGGTGGCGAAAGCGGGGAGCGCCGTGAACGCGGCGCCATTCAATCGCCACACCGCGCCGTTTCCTCCCGCCGCGTAGACATCGGTGGCCGACGCGCCATACACCGCCCACAGCGGCGCGGAAGCCGTGGTGAGTAGCGTCCACACCGAGCCATTGAAGCGCAGGATCTCGCCGGCCTTCGTCGTCGCGTACACGTTGCTGCCAGTGGTGCCCCAGAGTGCCGAGACCGTGCTCACACTGGGGAACGGCATCGGCACCCAGCTGCTGCCGATCAAGCGCAGCATCGTGCCGGCCTCGCCGCCGATAAACCCTTCACCGGTGGTCGTGGTCCACACAGTGGTCAGCGTGGCCTGGGTGGGCACCGTGACTTTGGTCCAGGTGCTGCCATTCCAGCGATAGACGAATCCGAATTCGCCCACCGCCAGCGCGTTGTCGGATGCGGCGGTCCACACGTCGAGCAAGTCGGGAGCGAAGTTGTTCGTGCTCCACGGTGCACCGCCCAGATCCGCGCTGCGCAACACCGCGCCACGTTCTCCGCTCGCCCAGGCGGTGCCCGTGGCATCGACGCTCACACCGAAGAGCTGCGGCGCGTACGGCGTGCTCACCAACGCGGCCGTGATGCCGTCGAGCTGCGCGACACCACCGTCGCCGACCAGATAGCGTCGGCCGCCGTTCGCGGCCGAGCCGCTCACCTGATACAGATCGCCCGACAAGCCACCCACGCCGAGTACCGACCACGCCGTGCCGTTCCAGCGGAGCAGGGTGCCGTTCGTGCCGACGATGACCACATCCGTCGCGCTATTGCCGTGCACGCCGTACAGCAGCTCGGAGCTGGGCACGGTCGCGCGCGACCAGGTGCTACCCTCACGACGTAGCACTTCGGAGTTCGCGCCGACCGCATAAGCCACGTTGTCACCACCCCATACGCCGTTCAGCGTCTGCGTGGAGTTGGTGGTCTCCGTGCTCCACGTGTTCGTGGCGAGCCGCAACACGGTGCCGTTGCTGCCGGCTGCCCAGGCGACAGTCTGGCTCTCCACCCACACGGCGTTGAGCGTTTGCGTGGTGCCCGAGGTCATCGTGCTCCATGCGGTGCCGTTCCAGCGCGCGATAGCACCGTTGACGCCCACCGCAATCACGTTCGTGGCCGATGAGCCATGCAGCGCCAGAAAATCGGCCGTGCTCGACAGCGAGAGTGTCCAGGTGGTGCCGTTCCAGCGATAGATGTCGCCTCGCAGATCGACAGCGATCACGTTCGTGGCGCTGAAGGCGGCGATCGACAGCAGATCGTCGCGCAACACGCCGCCCAGTCTCGTCGTACTCCACGACGTGGCCAGACGAGGCACCACGTTCAGCGTGACGGTGTCACGCTTGGTGCCGTCGGCTATCGAGATGGCCGTAATCAGCGTACTGCCCACGCTCACCGCCGTCACGACGCCCTGTGCGTTGATCGACGCCACGCCCGCCGTGCCGGAGCTCCAGGTGACGCCCGTGTTCACACCGGGGTCCGCACTCACCGCCGCCGTGAGCGTCGCGCTGGTGCCGGGATTGATGCCGATATTGCGCTGTGTAATGCTCACGATGACCGGGCGAGGGGCCACGGTGATCGTGCTTGTGGCGAGGCGCGTGGTGTCGGCCGTGGAGAGCACCGTCACGGTCGTGCTGCCCACGGCGACGGCGGTCACGAGACCGGTGGCGCTCACCGTGGCGGCGGCGGGATTGTTGGAACGCCACGTCACCGTTTGTACGGCGCCAGCGTCGGCGGTCACGGCGGCGGTGAGCTGCTGCGTCATGTTGATGAAGAGCGACGCGGTGGTCGGCGTCACCGCGACGGTGCGCACGACCGGCACCACATTCACGCTCACGGTGGCACGCAGCGTGGTATCACCGACCGAGACGGCGGTGATCGTGGCCGTCCCTTGCGTCACACCAGACACCACGCCAGCCGCCGAGACGGTAGCGATCGTGGCCGCGCTGGTGCGCCAGGTGACCGTGGTGGGAAGTCCGGCATCGAGCTGCACCGTCGCTTGTAGCGCCTGCGTTTGTCCGGTGCCCAGTGACACGGTGGTCGGCGTCACGGTGACATTGCGCGCCGCCTGCACCGTGATCGTGGCCGTGGCACTCACTCGGGTATCGGCGGCGGACGTGGCGCGGATGGTGGCCGAACCAATCCCGATCGCGGTGACGAGCCCCGTGCTGTTCACGGTGGCCGTGGACGGCGATTCACTGCTCCAGGTGACCCCGGTGCCGGCGCCGTTGATGGCATCGACGACCGCGCTCAGCGACTGCGTCTCGCCCACGCGGATCGTGGCGACGGTGGGCGTCACGGCGACGCCGCGCACCGTGGGTGGATTCACGACGACCGGTGGGCTGGATGGATCGCCCCCGCCGCAGGCGGCCAGCGCCACGAGCGCGGCGATCCGGAAGCGACGCAGGCGTGACGCGAATCGAGTCCGGGATGACGACGGGGCTGGATGCATGGCGTGGCGAGAGTGACTGGCGAGCTGGCCCGGACAGCGGCGGGTACCCCGGAAACCGGAGTACCCGCCGCGACCTACGCCGACGGAATGGGGACGGTGCTGAAGTCCTGCGTGTCGCGCGGCGCGGTCATCATCGCCGGATTGAGGATCTCGTCGAGCTGCTCGCGGGTGAGCAACTTGCGCTCGAGGACAAGGTCGAACACGCCCCGTCCACTGGCGAGTGCCGTCTTCGCAATGTCGGTCGCGATTTCATAACCGAGGACAGGCACCAGCGCCGTCACGATGCCGATGGAATGCTCTACGAAGTAACGCATGCGATCGGCATTTGCCGTGATGCCGGTTACACAACGCTCGCGTAGCACGATGCACGCGTTGCGCAGCATGTCGATCCCACGCAGCAACCGATACGCGATCACCGGCTCGAACGCATTGAGCTGCAGCTGCCCGGCCTCGGCCGCCATCGTCACGGTCACGTCACCGCCGATCACCTCGAAGCACACTTGGTTCACCACTTCCGGAATAACCGGATTCACCTTGCCCGGCATGATCGACGAGCCGGGCTGCATCGCCGGCAGGTTGATCTCGCCGAACCCGGCCCGCGGACCCGACGACAGCAGTCGGAGATCGTTGCAGATCTTCGACAGCTTGGTCGCGGTGCGCTTCATGACGCCCGACAGTTGCACGAAGGCGCCGGTATCGCTGGTCGCTTCGACCAGATCGAAGGCCGTGATCACCGGCACGTCCGCGATCGCCGCGAGATGCGTGCATGCCAGCGCCGCATACCCCGGCGGTGCATTGATTCCGGTGCCGATCGCCGTGGCCCCGAGATTGATCTCGCGGATCAGCGACTGCGCTTCTCCCAAGCGGTCCACGTCTTCCCGGAGCGTGTTCGCGAAGGCCGTGAACTCCTGACCCAGCGTCATCGGCACCGCGTCCTGCATCTGCGTACGACCCATCTTGATCAGCGGCGCGAACTCCACACCCTTGGCGCCGAACGCGTCGGCCAGACGCGCCAGCTCCACGCGGAAGCCCGAGAGGCTCTTGTGCAATGCGATGCGCACCGCCGTGGGATACACGTCGTTGGTGGACTGGCTGAGATTGACGTGATCGTTGGGGGAGATCACGTCGTAGGCGCCACGGTGCTGGTTGCTGAGCTCGAGCGCGCGATTCGCGATCACTTCGTTGGCGTTCATGTTGGTGGAGGTGCCGGCGCCTCCCTGAATCATGTCCACCAGAAAGTGCTCGTGATGACGGCCAGCGCGTATTTCGCGGGCGGCGCGGATAATCACATCGGCATGCTCCTGTTCCAGCAGACCGAGTTCGAGGTTGGTTTGCGCCGCGGCCTCTTTCACGGCCGCGAGCGATTCGATCAATACCGGGAATTCGCGCAGCGGAATACCGGTGATCGGGAAATTCTCGAGCGCACGGAGCGTTTGTACGCCGTACAATGCCTCGTAGGGCACCTCGCGCTCGCCGAGGAGGTCGTGCTCCTGCCGGGTGCGATGACCGCCGAAGCCGAGGGTGCGTCCTCGCCCCACGAGCGTGGCATCGGCGCGGCGCAAGCGCGAGGAGATCGCGCGGGCGGCGCGGGCCACGAGGGCGGCGTAGAGCTGCGGCGCTTCGCGTGTGATGTCGTCGAGCTGGGTACGGGCCAGCACCATCGCGGTGCCGGGCATGATGACGCGGGCGGTGGTGCCGTGGGCGGAGTCGTCGAGCAGCAGGCCTTCGCCCACTGCTT
Source organism: Gemmatimonadales bacterium (assembly GCA_038210005.1). Classification (GTDB taxonomy): domain Bacteria; phylum Gemmatimonadota; class Gemmatimonadetes; order Gemmatimonadales; family Gemmatimonadaceae; genus Gemmatimonas. The sequence goes on along the minus strand of JBBQXC010000105.1, from coordinate 2,754 downwards.
CGCCGGCGCCGAGCGTCACGAGACGTGTCGTGCGGCCATCCGAGGACTTCTCGATGGCGACGGCGCCGCTGATCAGGATCGCAAAGCGCTGCCGCGCTTCGCCTTCGTTGAAAATGGTGTCGTCAGGGACGAGGGACAGCGGCGTGACGTGCCGCGCAAGCTTCCAGAGGTGCGCGTCGGTAAAGCCCTCGAGAAACGAGGTCGCGCGCAGCGCATCGGCGATTTCGGCCGGAGTGGTCATGGGGGGGGAGTAAAGGTGGGATACTGATGCACAGAAGCTGTCTGACGGACCTGCCTCTCGCCACCAGTCGCCCGCGGCGATATCGTCGGTGTGATCAGAAGCAGACCTTTCGTGGTACCACGTCGTCACCCGACCATGTTCCGGAGCCTCACGTGTCCTTGTCCCGTCGCGACTTTCTCGAGCGCTCCGCCGCGCTGGCCGCTGCCGGCTTCGTTCCTCGTCTCCCGGACGACTTCGGGCACGAATTGGGCCACGGGGGCGCTCCCGTCGCCCCGGCTCCCGGATTCCGCGGGCGCCCCTTGGTGGTGTCGTCGTCGAACGGCCTCAAGGGCGTGAAGGTCGCCTTCGACAAGATGCTCGCGGGTGAGGACCCGCTCGACGCGGCGATCGCCGGGGTGAATCTGGTGGAGCTCGATCCCACCGATCAGTCGGTGGGGCTGGGCGGCCTGCCGAACGAGGAGGGCGTCGTGCAGCTCGATGCCTCCTGCATGCACGGTCCGACCCGCCGGGCGGGTTCGGTGGCGGCCATCGAGGGGATCGCCACGCCGTCGCTGGTGGCCAAGGCAGTGATGGACTACACCGACCACGTGATGCTGGTCGGCACCGGTGCCACGAAATTCGCCAAGGCGATGGGCTTCAAGGAGCAGAACCTGCTCACCGAGCAGTCGCGCCAGGACTGGATGCGCTGGAAGTCGCGGCTGAACGCCAACGACGCGTGGCTCGATCACGACGAGAATCTCAAGATCAAGTTCACGACGGGCACGATCAACATGAACGCCGTGAACGCCTCTGGTGACATCGGATCGGTCACGACGACCAGCGGGATGGCTTGGAAGGTGCCCGGTCGCATCGGCGACTCCCCGGTGATCGGCGCCGGGCAGTACTGCGACAATCTCGTGGGCGCCGCCGGCAGTACGGGGCGCGGCGAGGCCAACATCAAGACGTGCGCCTCGTTCCTGATCGTCGAGTTCATGCGCCAGGGGCTCACCCCGGAAGCGGCGCTGATCAAGACCCTCGAGCGGGTCGTGGCGATGACGGAAGCGCGCCTGATGGGTCCCAACGGCCGCCCGAAGTTCGATCTGGAGTTTTACGCACTCACCAAGGACGGACGCTACGCCGGCGCCACGCTGTATTCGGGAGGCCGGTACGCGGTGTGCGACGAGCAGGGGGCCCGGTTGGTGGAGGCGGCGTACCTGTATAAGCGGGGATAGGTGGAACGGCAAACTCCTTAGGGAGCAGGGTGGAGGGTTTCAGGGGGCAGGGAGGAGGCGCGGTGCGCGGTTACTGCCTCCTGCCCCCTGAAACCTCCCCCCTGCCTCCTCGGGAGTGAGCGGTCGGGAGTAGGCAGTACGGAGTACGCTCTTCCCCGTGATAACTTTCAGTATGTCCGATATCGTTATCCCGACTCCCTACTCGCCCGCGTCCGTCGAGCCCAAGTGGCGCGCCCGCTGGGCCGAACGTGGCACGAACCACGCCGCCCTCGAAACCGCAGAGCGCCCGTTCTACGCGCTCATGATGTTCCCATACCCGTCGGCCGAAGGGCTGCACGTGGGGAATCTCTTCGCGTTCACCGGCAGCGACATTTCGGCCCGATATCACCGGCTCCTGGGACACGATGTGTTCCAGCCGCTCGGCTATGACGCGTTCGGTATCCACTCGGAGAACTACGCGCTCAAGATCGGCGCGCACCCGATGGAGCTCACGCCCAAGAACATCGCGAACTTCCAGCGGCAGCTCGAGCGCGCGGGGTTGATGGTCGATTGGCGCCAGAAGGTCGACACGTCGCGGCCGGACTACTACAAGTGGACGCAGTGGGTCTTCCTGCAGCTCTACAAGCAGGGCCTCGCGTACAAGAAGGCGGCGGCGGTGAATTGGTGCCCCACCGACATGACGGTGCTGGCCAACGAGCAGGTCGAGGGTGGACTCTGTGAGCGGTGCGGCACGCCCGTCGAGCAGCGTTTTCTGGAGCAGTGGTTCTTTCGCATTTCGGCATACGCCGAGCGGCTGCTGAACAACCTCGAGTGGCTGGATTGGTCGCCGATCACGAAGTCCGCGCAGAAGAACTGGATCGGCCGCTCGGAAGGCGCCGAGCTGTCGTTCCGCGTAGGTGGGCACGACGACCCGGTGAAGGTGTTCACGACGCGTCCCGATACCATTTTCGGTGCCACCTATCTCGTGCTCGCGCCGGAACATCCGTTGGTGGCCATGTTCACGACCAGCGCGCAGCGCGACGCCGTGCAGGGCTATCAGGACGCGACCAGGAAGCAGGATCTGATCGCGCGGAAGAGCAGCAAGGACAAGACCGGCGTGTTCACCGGCGCGTACGCCGTCAATCCGGCCACTGGGGCGAACATCCCGATCTGGATCGCCGACTATGTGCTCATGCAGTACGGCACCGGGGCGATCATGGCCGTGCCCGGACATGACGAGAGCGATTTCGAGTTCGCGCGGGTGTTCGACCTGCCGATCGTGCGCGTCGTGGCCGATCCCGACGAGACCGCCGACACGCCGCT
>JBBQXC010000104.1:0-16856 GCA_038210005.1 Gemmatimonadales bacterium | reverse complement strand
TCTGCCACGTGAGCGTCATCGCGTGTACGAAATGCTACAGATCCTGAGTGTGCCCCTGTTCGAGCAAGCTCCGATCCTGCAACTCCTTACGCCACCGCCTCACCATTCAGACCCGGATTTCGAGCCCATTCAGCTCGTTCTGCTCTGAAAAACGTTGGGACGCCACTGACTGCGAGTACATCGCGCCGAACTCGGAAGCGGTACTCGACCACGCGCGGCGCAGCGGGATTCCCGCGAACAAGATTTCCGAAGTGTCGCTCGAGATCAATCCGGCGATGTTCATGTAGAATCGGTTATGACCGACGGCAGGACATGGTGCCGCGGCCGCGTGGGTGCCCCATATTGCACGAGTACCCGATGGGTACCCGCCGGCCCCGACCCGTCCTTCATCTTCGGAGTTGCAGGATGATCGCTCGTTCGACGTTCCGTTCAGCCGCTCTCGCCACGCTGCTCCTGCCGGCGCTCGTGCCGGTCGTCGTACCGCGTCTCGCCGCCGCACAGGACCGCTCGCAGTCGCGCTCGATGGTGTCGTCGAAGCAAGGTGTCGTGGCCAGCGAGAGCGTGCTGGCGTCTCAGGTAGGCGCGTCGGTGCTGGAGCGTGGGGGCAACGCCATCGATGCGGCCGTCGCCATGAATGCGATGATGGGGCTCGTCGCCCCGATGAACGATGGCATCGGCGGTGATCTGTTTGCGATCATCTACGAGGCGAAAACCGGAAAGCTCTACGGACTGAACGCCTCGGGATGGGCACCGAAAGGCCTCACGGTCGCGCATCTGCGCGCCAAGGGACGCACCACCATGCCGGCGCGCGGGATCGATGCGGCGACGGTGCCCGGCGCGGTGAACGGGTGGGAGAAACTCCTCACCCGCTTCGGTCGCAAGACGTTCGCCGACGTGCTCGCGCCGTCGATTGCCTACGCCGAGGCCGGCTTTCCGGTAGGCGAAGTGGTGAGCGTGTTCTGGAAGGACAGTGAGAAGGGGTTGCGCGAAGATGCCGCCACCACGAAGACGTTCTTGCCCGGCGGGCGGCTGCCGCTGTCGGGTGAGCTATTCCGCAATTCTGAACTGGCGTGGTCGTATCGTCAGATCGCGAAGGGTGGCGCGGCGGCGTTTTACAAAGGCACGGTGGCAGCCAAGCTGCTCGCCAGCAGCACGCGCCATGGTGGCACGATGACGGCTGCCGATCTGGCCGAGTTCGACAGCGAATGGGTGGAGCCGATCTCCACCACGTATCGCGGATGGACGGTGTACGAGTTGCCGCCGAACGGGCAGGGCATCGCCGCGCTCGAGATGCTGAACATCATGGAAACGTTTCCGCTCGCCTCGATGGGGCACAACTCGGTACCGGCGTTGCATCACATGATCGAAGCGAAGAAGCTCGCATATGCCGATATGCAGCAGTACGACGGCGATCCGCGCTTCGTGAAGATTCCGGTGGGCGCGATGCGCTCAAAGGCCTATGCCGCTGAGCGCGCGAAATTGGTGAACGCGTCGAAGGCCACCTGTGACGTCAGTGCGGGAACACCCGACGGCACCGACAATGGTACGACGTACCTGAGTGCTGTGGACAAAGAGGGGAACATGATCTCCCTCATTCAAAGCAATTACTCCACCGTCGGCTTCGGCGCGGGAATTGCCGTGGCTGATGCCGGGTTCGTGTGGCATAACCGCGGCGCCGGATTCTCGTTCGATCCGGCCAGCGCCAACGTGCTCGCAGGTCGTAAGCGTCCGCTGCACACGATCATCCCGGCGTTCATGGAGAAGGGCGACACGCGGGTCGCGTTCGGCATCATGGGTGGCTGGAATCAGGCCCAGGCACACGCCCAGTTCGTGTCGAACATCGCCGACTTCGGCATGAACATGCAGGGCGCGCTCGATGCGCCTCGCTTCTCGAAAGAAACGTTTCCGGGATGCGATGTGAACTTCGAGTCACGCATCCCGGATGGCGTGCTCAAGGCCCTCACCGCGATGGGCCACGAGATCGTAATGCGCGGCGATTACTCCAGCACGCGCATGGGAGCCGGACAGGCCGTGATGCGCAACTACACCACGGGCATCAACTCCGGCGCGTCCGATCCCCGTAAAGATGGGTCGGCCGTGTCGGAGCTGCTGCCGTTCCGGTTGAGCACACCAGCCGCGGTGAAGCGCTGACCGTTGTGGCGTACGCGCAACGCTAAAGGACCTTTCGTCCCTGGATCACCCGCACGAGAATGACGACGACGGCGATCACAAGCAGGACGTGGATCAGTCCGCCCATCGTGTAGGCGCTGACCATGCCGAGCAGCCAAAGCACGATGAGAATGATGGCGATAGTCATGAGCATGGTACGATCCCCCAAAGAAGGTGGCCATTCGTGTTCCGGTACGGCGTACCCGAGTTTGGGTGCTGTACCGTACGAATATCCGTGATGCAATCGGAGTGCCACGAACTCAGCGGACGCCGTCTGCCTTACTCGGTGTTTGCCTGCTGGCTATCGTTGAGGATGTCCAACTTCGAGTTCGAAACGACGCCGCGTGTGATCTGCGCGGACGGTGAGAGCGAGCGACTTGGCGACCTCATCCGTGAGTTCGGTATCAGTCGTCCGCTCGTGGTCGCCGATCGCGGTATCGTCAACGCCGGGCTGCTCGAGCCGATGCTCGCCTCGCTTCGCGCAGCGAAATTCGATGTCACGGTGTACGCCGATGTGCTGGCCGATCCGCCTGCATCCTGTGTAGTGACTGCTGTCGAGCTCGCCATCGCATCACAGGCCGACGGCGTCATTGGCTTCGGCGGTGGCAGTTCGCTCGACGTCGCCAAGCTTGTGGCCTTGCTGTCACGGTCGGGGGAATCACTCGACGCGGTGTACGGCGTCGGATTGGCCGTCGGGCCTCGCTGGCCGCTGATCCAGGTGCCAACTACCGCAGGCACCGGCTCCGAAGTGACGCCGATCGCGATCGTGACGACGCCAAGCGGCGAGAAGCAGGGCGTCGTGTCGCGTTTGCTGTATCCCGATGTCGCGGTGCTCGATGCCACGCTCACGGTGGGACTCCCGGCGCGGGTGACCGCCATGACCGGCATCGACGCGATGGTCCACGCCATCGAAGCGTACACCAGCCGTCATCGCAAGAACGTGGTCTCCGATACGCTCGCCATGCGCGCACTGCGGCTGCTCTCCGACAACATCGGCACGGCCATCGAGAATGGTGCTGACCTCGCGGCGCGTCGCGCCATGCTGCAGGGATCGATGCTGGCCGGCATGGCATTCGCCAACGCGCCGGTGGGCGCCGTCCATGCGCTGGCGTATCCACTTGGTGGACAGTTTCACGTGCCGCACGGGTTGAGCAATGCGCTGGTGCTGCTGCCCGTGCTCGAGTTTAATCTGCCGGAGGCCGACGCGTTGTACCGCGAACTGTCCGATGCCGTGCGGGCGGGTGAGCGCACGTGGCATCGTACCGCCAGCGGGCGCGCCTTCGTGGATGCGATGGCCACCATCGTGGGCGAGCTCGGTCTCGAACGCACGCTCGGTGAGGTGGGCGTGATCGAAGCCGACCTGCCGGGCCTCGCGACCGACGCCATGAAGGTGCACCGGTTGCTGGTGAACAATCCCCGCGACGTGAGCTATGATCAGGCGCTGGCCATCTACCGCGAGGCGTTGTGACCGGCACGGCCGACACCCGCGCGCACTACGCGCACCTGACCACGATCGATACGCGGTGGATGGACAACGATGCGTACGGTCACGTAAACAACGTGGTGTACTACAGCTTTTTCGATACCGCGGTGAATCGGTGGCTGATCGAACGGGGGCTGCTGGACATTGCCGGCAGCGCGGCCATCGGTCTCGTCGTGGAAACGCAGTGCCGGTACGCGTCGCCGATCACGTTCCCCGATCTCGTGACGGCCGGTCTCCGGATCGTCCACCTCGGTCGATCGAGCGTGCGCTACGAGCTGGCGCTCTTTCGCAACGACGACGAGTTGCCGGCGGCCACTGGCCACTTCGTGCATGTGTACGTGGACCGCACGTCACGCACCTCGGTGCCCGTTCCCGATGCCGTGCGGAAGGCGCTCGCGACGCTGTGCGTGCCGCCTGCACTGCCTATCCCGACTTCGACCAGCTGATCTGTATGCGTGCTGTTATCTGTCGTGCCTTCGACCAGCCCGAAACGCTTACGGTCGAAACCGTCCCCGATCCCGTTGCTGCCGCTGGCGAGATCGTCGTAGAGGTGCATGCCGCTGGCGTGAACTTTCCCGATGCGCTGATGGTGATGGGACAGTATCAGGTCCGTCCTCCGCTGCCGTTCACCCCCGGCGGAGAAGCGGCCGGCGTGATCATTGGCGTGGGCTCCGGCGTGAACCACATGCACGTGGGCCAGCGGGTCGTCGTGTTCACGAGAACGAGTGCCTTCGCCGAGCGATTGCGTGCGCCAGCGTCGGCCGCGACGCCGATTCCTGAAGCATTGTCGTTCGACGTTGCCGCCACGCTGCCGCTGGCTTTCGGGACCGCGATGCACGCACTGATCGATCGCGCCAAGATCGCCAAAGGGGAAACGCTGCTCGTGCTCGGCGCCTCCGGCGGAGTGGGGCTTGCCGCGGTCATGATCGGCAAGGCGCTTGGCGCGCGCGTGATCGCCGCCGCGAGTACCGACGAGAAGTTGGCGTTGTGCCGCACGCACGGTGCCGACGAGGTGGTCAACTACACTACCGAATCACTCCGTGATCGTGTGAAGGCCCTCACCGACGGGCTCGGTCCCGACGTGATCTGTGATCCCGTGGGTGGTGATCTCACCGAGCCCGCATTCCGCGGCATCGCGTGGGGTGGGCGCTACCTCGTGGTTGGGTTTGCTGGCGGCGCGATTCCTTCGTTGCCGCTGAATCTGCCGCTGCTCAAGGGGGCGTCGGTGGTGGGTGTGTTCTGGGGAGCCTTTGAGCAACGCGAGCCGGCGGCGAATGCGCGACATCTTGCGCAGCTGATGGATTGGGTGGTGGATGGCACGATCGCGCCGGTGGTCAGTGCGCGTTACCCGCTTGAGCAGAGCGCGGCGGCGTTGCGTGCCATGCTGGATCGAAAGGTGGTGGGGAAGGTGGTGGTCATCCCAACCAACTGACGTCGGCGGGAATATCGCCCTCACGCTCGATCATGACGTGCAGCTGGAAGCGTGCTCGCAGCGTTCGTGCCATGGCCTCGAGCTCCGCCGCCCACGCTTCGTCGGCTTCGTCGATGACGTTGGCTCCCGCATCGCTACCGCACGCGTTCGCGCGAGCTTCCTCCTCCAACTCCGCCTGCATCTCGCGGTAGAGTTCCCGGGCCTCCGGGCTGATGTTGAACGGCGGAGGCGGCTCCTCCGGATCGCACGCCACGTTTTCCTCTCCGGCGGCAATGGCTTCCTCGATGAGTTCCGGGAAGAGCGTCAGCCGCTCGAGGTCGCGGAGTACGAGGTGACGGGAAGGAATCACGGTGCCGTCTGCCTTGCGCAACTGGAGCGAGGGATCGAACTGCCGCGCGACCAGCTCGGCGATCGTCGTGAACAGCCGGGAATTCCGGTAATGCGGCGTCACGATGTAGTCGCCGGCGGCGTTGCGGGTTTCGCGATTCATCCAGGATGACACACAGTCGATGTTTACCGCCATTCGTTCCACGGCGTCGGTGTGATCGGGATCGGGCGTAAACTCGCCGCCAAAGGTGATGTTCGAGAGATGCTGGAATTCGAGTGTGCTCCGTCCAAGGCACACGTCGCCAGCCCAGAGTTCGTAGGTCATGCCGTCTGCTCCGCAAAAGGTGTGAAGCAGAATGGCGCCGGTCGTGGGATCGTGCGTCATCAAAAGTACGCACGCGGGTACGCACGTACGGACTTTCCTGACAGCGTTCCTGTGGGGCGTACGCGATCTTGGTCCCATGCATACCAAACTCTACGACAGACCGAAATTGGGCCGGCGCGGATTCACCCGCGTGCTCTTTCTGGCGTCGTTCGCGCTCGTCAGCGGATGCGCAACGGTGAGTGCCGGTGCCGACTTCGACCCAGCCGTACGGCTTGATCAGTATCGCACCTTCGACTGGGGTGGCGGTGACTCGCTCCCCGTGGGTGACCCGCGACTGGACGACAATCCGTTCTTCGACTCGCGCGTGCGAGCCGCCGTCGAGCTGGAACTCGCGGCACGGGGGCTGCGGCGCGTCACGACCTCGCCAGACCTGCTCGTACACTACCACGCCAGCGTACGGCAACGGGTGGATGTGATCCGCGCCGACGAAGCGCGCGGCTATTCGTCGCCACGCTACGGTACGTCGGACGTGGTGCGCGAGTTCGAGGAGGGCACGCTGATCATCGACGTGGCGGAGCCCAAAGCGAAGACGATTCTGTGGCGAGGGTGGTCGCAGACCGATGTCGGTGGCCTGATGGAGAATCCCCGGGAGATGGAAAAGCGCATTGGGGAATCCGTACGGCTCATGATGAAGAAGTTTCCGAGGTCGCCGTAAGGCGCCATCGGGGAGTAATGCCCTCGGCGGCGTAGCTCCATTACGTTGTCAGGAGCATGCCGCCCAGTCACTCCGCCACGTCACGTACCCCCGAAGGCGTCCTCCGCGAGGTCTTCGGCTTCGATGAGTTCCGTCCAGGCCAGCGCGAAGTCATCGACGCGGTGTTGGCCGGTAAGGATTGTATTGCCCTCATGCCGACGGGAGCGGGCAAGTCGCTCACCTACCAGCTTCCGGCACGGCTGCTCGAGGGGACGGTGCTGGTGATTTCGCCGCTCATCTCGCTCATGAAGGACCAGGTGGACGCCGTCGCAGGCCTCGGATTCTCGGTCACCGCGATCAACTCCACGTTGGACTTCGACGAACGGCGCGCCCGTATGGACGCCTTTCGCGCCGGTGAATACGAACTGGTGTTCCTCGCCCCCGAAGCGCTCGATGGCTACCTCGGCGACTTCGTGCGTGGCTGCCCGATCTCGCTGCTCGTCGTCGATGAGGCCCACTGCATCAGCCAATGGGGTCATGATTTCCGCCCGTCCTATCGCCGGCTGCAGGGGCTCAAGGAGCAGCTCGACGTTCCGGTGCTCGCCCTGACCGCTACCGCGACCCGACGGGTTGCGCTCGACATCTTGCGCCAGCTCGGCATGCGCAAGCCGGCCGGATTCAAGGGCTCGTTCTTCCGGCCGAACCTGCAGATCGCGACGCGCAAGAAAGGGCAGGGCGGCAACACGCGCGCGGAAATTCTGGCGCTCATTCGCGCGCACGACGGTGAGAGCGGCATCGTGTACTGCCAGAGTCGCAAAGGCGTGGATCAGACGGCGGAATTCCTCGCCGCGCAGGGCGTCCGTGCGCTACCGTATCATGCCGGCCTCGAACCTGACGAGCGGGCGCGAAATCAGGAAGCATTCCAGCGCGACGACATCGATGTGATCGTTGCAACGGTGGCGTTCGGTATGGGCATCGACAAGTCGAATGTGCGTTTCGTGATTCATCGCGATATGCCGAAGGACATCGAGTCGTGGTATCAGGAGATCGGCCGCGCGGGTCGAGATGGATTGCCGAGTGATTGCGTGATGTTCTACTCGTGGGCCGATGTGAAATTGCACGAGCGCTTTCTCGACAATCTCGATGACGATGGTGTTCGCGAGCGGACGCGTCTGGCCACGGTGGCGTTATTCGATCTCGTGGAACGTTCGCGTTGCCGCCATCAGGCGCTCGTGGCGCACTTCGACGAAGTGATCACGTCGTGCGAGAGCTCGTGCGATGTGTGTACCGGACATCGCGCCGACGAGCGTATCGCGGAATTGGTGCAGTCGCAGGTCGGCACCGCACGCGGACGCCGCGCGGCCGTCGCCGGCGGTGGGCGCACTTCGCGCGGTCCCGACGCCGCGATGCTCGGCGACGATGAACGCGAGCTGTTCGAGCGGCTGCGCGCGGTACGCCGCGAGCTCGCCGATGAAGCGGGCGTGCCGGCGTACATCGTGTTCGGCGACAAGGTGCTGCTCGAGATGGTCGCACGTCGGCCTGGTAGTCCGCGCGAGCTGCTTCAGGTGCCGGGCGTGGGCGAAGCGAAACTGGAGCGATACGGCGCGGCATTTCTGGAAGTGCTGCGGGGCGATTGAGCGCTGGCGCGCTACCCCTTCGACGCGTTGATGTAGCGTTCGATGCCGTCGAGCACGCGCGCGAGCCCGAACTCGAAGGACTCGTCCATCGTGCGGGTCGGTCTGGTCGACGGCGTGGTCAGGAGCGCTGCGAAGTGCGGGAATCGCGGATCGCCGATGGCGCGTCCGAGATCCGCGCCCACTTCCGATACCCATTGCGCCGCTGAGCTACCGCGCGCGCGCGCCCGCGCCAGTGAGATGGCGGTGTCCGAGGCGCCGCGTGTGTAGCCGTCGAGAATACTGAGCACTTCGCCCATGTCGGCGGAATCCAACCCGGTGCCCGAGAGCGCGTCGATCACGGCTTCCAACCAGCTGAGCCAGTTCGGTCCGTGCGGCGCCGCCACGAATGGAAGCTCCGCCAACCATGGGCGCGCGCAGAGCATCGCGCGCTTGGCCCGTGCCCACTGCGCCAGCTCGCTCCGCCAGTCGCCTCGAGGCATCGGCGCGCGTGGTGGCAGCCCCATGCCCGCGTCGACGATCGCGTCGAGAAGCGCTTCTTTGCTGGGGAAGTATCGATAAATCGCCATCGTGGTGAAGCCGAGTCGGGCCGAGACGGCGCTCATCGTCACGGCACTGAGTCCGTCCTCGTCGGCCAGCTGCATCGCCACGTGCACGACCTCGTCCGGCGTCAGCGACGCTTTCGGTCCGCGGGTGGATTGCGCGCGGTCGTCCCATAAGAGCTGACTCCGCCGCCGCAACTCGGGGGCGACCCGAACCGCGGCCTGCATGACGTCCTCGTGGGACAGCACGTTTGGTGCGGCCTTCGCTGCCCGTCCGCCCCGCGCCTTCGGCTCCGACTTCTTTTGTCCCGCCATGTCGCCTCATCAAGAACCTGTTGACAATCCTGAAACTGTGTATATGATACACCCATAAAGTGTATACGGTACACTAATAGACGGAGCGCACGAACGGAAGCGTTCGCGGCGCGTACCGCACCACCATCTCCAGAGGAACAGCTCATGTCGATCTCAACTCCAGTCGCCCTCCTGCATCGCGCGTCCGTCGGTCTCCGCCGCACCACCGGCCTGCTCGGACTGCTGGTCGTCTCCGCCGGCACGTCGGCCGCGCAATCCGTTGCGGCATCGTCGCCCTCCTGGGAGCTGCGCTTCACCAGCGGCGCACTGGTCGCCACGGGCGCACAGCGCGACTACGTCAAGGACGGACAGTTGAGCGCGGTGCAGCTCACGCGGCGCATCACCCCCGCACTCGCCGTCACGAGTACCGTTGGCTGGGCGCGCAGTCGTGATCGCGTGGCCACGAACATGCCGAAGCTCGACGTGTTCGCCGCCGATCTCGGTGTCGAGCTCCGGCCAGCGCAGTGGTTCACCGATCGTGCGGTGTCGCTAAGCCCCTTCGTCGGCGCGGGTGCCGGCGCGCGGAGCTACAACTATCGCACACTCGATGTAGACGCGACCAACAACGTGGCGGGATACGTCGCGGCTGGCGGTGAGCTCGGCATCGGCCGCGTCGGCGTACGCCTCGAAGTGCGTGACTACGCCACCGGCTTCAAGCCGCTCACGGGCCCCGGGACGTCCGCTACGCGCAACGACGTGATGCTCATGGCCGGCGTGCGCTTCAATCGGCACCATGGCACGCATCGGTAGCGTACCGCGCGCACGTGGCTGCGCGGTACCTTCAACGGTTAGATCGGCCGTGCTACCATCACGCCCGAAATGCCATTCGACATCGCCAGTTGGAGGCGCACAGCCGCTGGATGACGATGACTTACCGTAAGACGCTCCGCCGACAAGACATCGCTGGAACTACAGCGTATCCATGACGCGTTAGCCTGTTGCCGTGATTCTGCCGCCGGCGTAAACCGCCCGACCGGAGACGAGCAATGGGAACCACAGTCGCAGTCGCGCAGCTTGTCATCGCGCTTTCTGTTTTTTTCGTCTGGGTGACACGTTTGTCGAACGTGGAGCGGGAGTTTCGGGAGTATCATCTTTCGGATCTCGTCCGCAACCTCGTGGGTGCCACCAAGATCGCTACGGCCACGCTGTTGGTGGCTGGACTCTGGTTCCCGGCGCTGGTCTTCCCCGCGGCGGTGACGATGGGTGGGTTCATGTTGGCCGCTCAATATTTTCATTTCAAGGTTCGACATCCCGTGGCCAAGTACCTGCCGTCATTTCTGCTGCTGGTATTGTGTGTGTACGTGGGGGTGTCGGCCTACGGCGTCGTTCTCTGAATGGTGCTCGTCAACGGGTTGGCGGTACTCTCGGGGTTGTCGTTCCTCATCTACGGACTGAGCTGCCTGCAATCCAGTGCGATGGCCCGGGAGTTCGAGCGGTTCGGCTTGGCGAGGTTTCGTGTACTCACCGGTCTGCTCGAAGTGTTCGGCGGTGCAGGTTTGCTGATAGGACTCTGGTACACACCGCTGCTGTTCGTCGCGTCGGCAGGATTGACGGTGCTGATGGCGCTCGGCGTGGGCGTGCGTCTGCGTGTTCGCGACAGTCTCCTGCAGACCCTGCCAGCACTTGGCTTCTTCATCGTGAATGGGTACATGGCGGTCGAGGCCTGGCAACGAATGCGTGTGTAGGTAAGTGCCGATGCGGCACGGATTGCTGTCCCTGACTGGAGTTGTCGTCGATGTCGTACACGATCGTGCTGCTGGTGGTCACGTTTGTGGCGTCGCTGGGTGGGCTCTTGCTGTTCATCTGGTCGATGTCCAAGGGACTGTTCGGCTCGGCTGACGCCGCGAGCCGCGTGATCTTCGGTGCCAGAGAGGTGGGACTGATCGAAGAGCCCGCGGCACGAACCGCGGAGCAGCAGGACGACCTGCAGGATACGATGAACCGCACCGGGCACACCGGCGAATTCTCCATCCTCTCCCCCGAAGAAGCCGACGAGCGCACGCAGCAGGATGAATCGGGGCGTTGGCCGGTGCTGCTCTCCATCGGATTCGCTGTGCTCTGGCTGGTGGTGGCCTCGATCTTCGGTCTCATCGCGTCGATCAAATTGCACGTCCCCGACTGGCTGGTCGGCGACGCGTGGCTGACCTTCGGACGAATCCGCCCCGCGCACCTCAATGCCGTGGCGTACGGCTGGTGCAGTCTCGCGGCGTTCGGTGTTGCGCTGTGGCTGATGCCACGGCTGCTGCGCACGCCACTGGTGGGGGGAAAGACGGCGGCCGTAGGTGCCCTGCTCTGGGGACTCGGCGTCAGCGCAGGAATCATCGCCATTCTGACCGGACACAGCTCGGGTTTGGAATGGCTCGAGTTCCCGTGGCAATGTGACGTGCCCATGGTCATTGGTGGCACGATGATGGGGGTCGCCCTGCTGCGCACGCTGCGCAATCGCCGAGTGGAGCACCTGTATGTATCGGTGTGGTACATCGCGGCTGGCCTGATCTGGCTCCCGATCCTGCTTATCGTGGCGAACTGGCCCGGCCTGCACTCCGGGGTGCAGCAGGCGGCAATGAACTGGTGGTATGGCCACAACGTGCTCGGCCTGTGGTTCACACCCATCGGTCTCGCCGCGATCTACTACTTCATTCCCAAGGTGTTGGGGAAACCCATCCATTCCTACAACCTGTCACTCATCGGCTTCTGGACGCTCGCATTCTTCTACAGCCAAGTGGGTGGGCATCACCTGATCGGCGGCCCGGTGCCGGGATGGCTGATCTCGCTGTCCATTGTGCAGAGCATGATGATGATCGTGCCGGTCACGGCGGTAGCCATCAATCAGCATCGCACGTCGTGGGGGCACTTGGGTGCGCTGCGTCACTCACCGACGCTTCGCTTTGTCGTGCTTGGCGGCATGATGTACACGCTGGCGTCGGTGCAGGGATCGATTGAATCACTGCGCGTGGTGAACACCGTGACGCACTTCACGCACTACACGGTGGCCCATGCGCACCTCGGTCTGTACGGCTTCTTCTCGATGGTCATGTTCGGGGCGATCTACTTCATGCTGCCGCGCGTGCTCGATTGGGAGTGGCCGTCGGCGCGCTTGATCAGTGCCCACTTCTGGCTGGTGATCGGCGGCTTCGCGATCTACTTCGTGGGTCTCACCATTGGTGGTTGGCTGCAGGGGCTCGCCATGCTGGACGCCGCGCGACCGTTCATGGACAGTGTCAACATCACCAAGCCGTACCTGCTGGTGCGCACGATCGGCGGAACGCTCATGACACTCGGTCATCTGGTGTTTGCGGTGCATGTGGGCATGATGCTGCTGCGGCGTGGCGGTCAGCGGAGCGGGGCGACGATGCTGCGTCGTCGCTCCAGTACGCCGATGGCGGGCCCGGCGATCGCGGGTGGTGCCATATGAAGCGCAGCCCGCAAGTCAATGTCACGCGTCTCATCGCCGGCGCGCTGGCGATCGTGGCGTTTTCGATCGTGGTGCTGGTGGTGATGCCGTACGTGCTCACGGAACGCACGCCCAAATCCGACAAGCCAGCCGCGTACACTGATGCGCAGGCGGCGGGGCGCGCAGTCTACATCGCCAACGGCTGCGTGTATTGCCATTCGCAGCAGCCGCGTGATCCGGGTATCGCCCCCGACGGTCAGCGAGGATGGGGACGCCCCTCCGTGCCGGACGACTACGTGCACGATAAACCGCACCTGCTCGGTACCATGCGGACGGGTCCTGATCTGTTCAACATCGCCGTGCGGCAACCCAGCCGAGACTGGCACCTCGGTCATTTGTATCAGCCGCGGTCGTACATGCCGGGGTCGACCATGCCGGCGTTTCCGTTTCTCTTCGTTGAGCGCCGCGGGGCGTTGCAACCGGGCGATGTGGAAGTGCTGCTGCCACCAGGCGCGGCCCCAGCCGGCGTGCGCATCGTCGCGCGTGAGGAGGCGAAGCGACTCGTGGACTACTTGTTGTCGCTCGATCACAGCTATCCGGTCGATCCGTCGGTCCGTAGGCGGAGGATGCGATGACACGTGACGAATTGCCGCCGCGCCAACGGGAGAATCAAGACCCCGATGAACAGATTCGTCCGATTCCGCGATCACTCATCGCGATGCTGGTGATGGCCGTGGCTTGGGGGGCGTGGTACCTGGCTCGCACCAGCACCGACGTGAGCCCGCTGTTGGGGGACGCGCGTACCGTTGCCGCATTCAGCGCGGCCCCGGCAAGCGCTCGCGTGGATGGCGCGCAGGTATACGCCGGCAAGTGCGCGGCATGTCATCAGGCGTCGGGAGCGGGACTTACGGGCATCTTCCCTCCGCTCGCCGACTCGCCGTGGGTGACGGGCAGTGAGCGACGCCTCGTGCAGATCTTGCTGCATGGTATTCAGGGCCCGATCGAGGTCCTGGAGACCACCTACAACGGCTTGATGCCTGCATGGAACATGTTGTCAGACGAGGAGCTGGCAGCGGTCGCGACCTACGTGCGCGGTACTTTCGGCAATCAGGCGTCGGCCATCACCGCCGAGTTCGTGTCGGCCGAGCGCGCCGCCACGGCGTCGCGGGTGACGCCGTGGGCCGGCGGCGCCGAGCTCGAGTCGGTGAAATAGTGGCCGCGCGCGGCGCGATCGGGTTGGCCGTATCCGCGTCGCTCGTGGTGGCGATGTTCGGCACGGCCACGCGTGGCTTCTCGGCGTTCACCACCGACACCGCGCGCGCGCTCGATGTCGCCGCGACACCGGTGATCGTGCCACAGATCGGGCTCCTGGACATGAATCGGGCAGCGCACACGTTGCGCGATGATCGACGTAGCACGATTGTCGATTTCATCTACACGCGATGCGCCACGGTGTGCAGCGCACTCGGTGGCGTGTACCAGACGCTCCAGTCGGAGATCCGGGCGCGCGGGTTGGAATCGCAGGTGCGCTTGTTGTCGGTGTCCTTCGATCCGGCGTGGGATACGCCACAGCGTCTGGGCCCGTATGCCCGGATGATGCAAGCCGATACCGCGATCTGGACGATCGCGACTGTTGCTGATTCGGGCGCGCTCCCTGCGGTCTTACAGGCGTTCGGAGTGCGCGTGATCGAGGATGGCGTGAATGGCTTCGTGCACAATGTGGCGTTGCACGTGGTGGACCCCGATGGGCAGCTGGTGGCGATCCTTCCGTTCGATGCAGTCGGCGAGGCACTTGATGTGGCGGAGCTGCATTCGCGCGCGCAAGCGATCCGCCGATGAGTACGGGGCGGGTGGTTCTCGCCTTGATCGGGCTGAGCGCGTTGGGTGTGGCTATCCTCGCGCGTGGCGCGCTCGAGCAGACGATGCAGCGTCATATGTTGATGCAGTTGCCGCTGCTGTTCGGGGCGGGAATGCTGCTGGGGTACAGCGTGTCGTTGCGAGGGAACGTGCGTGCCATGTGGCGCGGGTGGAACGTGCAGGGCGTGGCCGGTTTGCTTTTGGTGAGTGGCGTACTGGCCACATGGATGGTGCCCCGCGCACTCGACGCCGCGGTGGAGCATCTCGCCATCGACGCGCTCAAGCTGCTGTCACTGGTGGCCGCGGGCGCGATCGCGCTGCACTCGTGGCGTAGCGCCAGTGCGATCGTGCGCACATTCGTGATCGGCAACATGGCGTGGATGACGGCCACGATCGGGATGCTGTTGCTGGATGCCCCGGTGCGGCTGTGTACGAGTTATGGCGCGTCGGATCAACGGGAGACGGGCATCGCCATGATCGCGCTCACGATCGCCGGGGTGGTTGGGGCTGCGGTCTACGCGTTGTGGGTGCCGCGCGGCGTGCAAGCCCGGGCGCAGTGACGACGCGATGACTTGACGACGTGTGTACGGTTGTATACCTTTCTTCTGCATCGTGGTATACTTATACTCTCGGCTTTTCGCGATTTCGTGTGGGTGAATCCCGAAGGGCCCCAATCTCGTTTCTCGCCATGCCGATCAGCCTCAAGAGCCCGGAAGCCGAACGATTGGCGAGAACCCTTGCCGAAGCGACCGGCGAGTCGATTACCGAAGCCATCACCCGTGCCCTCGAAGAGCGTTTGCAGCGCCTCGAAGCGTCCCGTTCCTTCACGCAGTACCTGATGCCGATCCGGCGCGTGCAGCAGCGCATCCGGGAGCGTCCGGTGCTCGACGCCCGTTCGGCCAACGACATCATCGGCTACGGCGACGATGGTGCGCCCACGTGATCGTCGACACGTCAGCGGTGGTGAGCATCGCCATGGAAGAGCCGCACGCGCTGGAGCTTCTGCGCAGGTTGCACCAAGCACCCGCGCGCTTCATGAGTGTCGCCTCGGCCGTCGAAGCGTGTCTTGTGCTGGTCGGTCGGCTCGGCGAGGGTGGCCGAAGCGATCTCGATGCACTGCTGCGACACCTGAAAATTGAGCTGGTCCCCGTTGACGCCGAACAGTGCGCCGTGGCTCAGGAAGCCGGCGTCCGGTTCGGCAAAGGGCGACACGGGGCCGCACTCAACGTCGGTGATTGCTTCAGCTACGCACTGGCCGCCGTACGAAATGACGAGTTGCTGTGCACAGGCAATGCCTTCGCGCAAACGGATATCGCGGTAGTGGCCTGGTGAGGGCGTAACGCGGTGTCTGCGATGACTCCCACCGAGTGGCAGGCCCGCGCACTGGCGCACCACGAGCGTGTGCAGGAGTGGACGCGGCCACGCCGAGCGCGTCGTGCTCGCGGGGAGGCGCATCCGGTGTACGACTTTCTGTTCCAGTACTATTCGTATTCGGCGGGGCAGTTGGAGGCATGGCACCCCGCACCGCATGAGGTGCTGGCTGATACGCCGGAGGCCCGCGAGCGCTTCACCGAACCAGTGTATCGTGCAACCGACGGCGTGATCCGGCGCGATGCGCGCGCCCTTACATCTGGGGGCCGCGCAAAGCTCGAGGGCGTGATGCACGTCATGACCAGCACGCGAGATCGACCCGCCAATTTTGGCTGTTACGGCATGCACGAGTGGGCGATGGTGTACGGCGGTCATGACGTGCGCCATGCGCAGATCGCACCGCTTCGGCTTCCCCAGGAGCAGGTCAACGCGTTGGTAGAGAGTCGCCCAGTTGCGTGTAGCCACTTCGATGCCTTCCGCTTTTTTGCACCGGACGCGAAGCCGATGAACCGCGTGCCGCTCGAGTGGGCCACACGCTACGACCGCGAGCAGCCCGGCTGCATCCACGCCAACATGGACCTCTACCGCTGGGCGTTCACGTCGATGCCGTGGATCGGGAGCGATCTGCTCTGGCCGTGCTTCGAGCTCGCGACGGAGTTGCGCGTGCTCGACATGCAGGCCGGTCCCTACGACCTTCACGCCATGGGCTTCGAGCCGGTTCGGGTGGAGACCCCCGAGGGGAGAGATGAATACCAGCGGCGTCAGCGGGAACTGAGCGCGCGGGCGACGGTATTGCGAGCTCGGTTGATCGAGGTGGTGGGCGCTATCGTCACACCCACTCCGCACACAGAAGCTCCGCCTGCGCCAGCACAGTCTTCACCGCGTCCGCCTGCAAGTCGGGCGGATAGCCATGCCGGTTCAGAATGCGCTTCACCAAGACCTTGATCTTCGCTCGCGCGCTCTCGCGCAGCGTCCAATCAATGGTGACGCTCTTCTTCACCTGCGTAATAAGCTCGGCGGCGATCACCTTCAGCTTGGCGTCGCCCATCGCCGTCACGGCGGAATCATTCGCGGCGAGCGCGTCGTAGAAGGCCTTTTCGTCGTCGGTCAGGCCCATCTCGTGGCCGGCCTTGGTGGCCGCGTCGAGCTCCTTGGCGAGTTTGATCAGCTCTTCGATCACCTGCATCGTGGAGATGGCGCGGTTATGGTAGGCGTTGAGAGTCTTTTTGAGTTTCTCGCTGAAGACCTGCGCTTGCACGAGATTCCGCTTTGAT
>JBBQXC010000103.1:0-17291 GCA_038210005.1 Gemmatimonadales bacterium | reverse complement strand
GCCGCGAATCCGGTTTCGCTGACGTCGCGCTCGCTGTTCCGTGCGGCGACATCGCGCTCGTCCGGCTGTTTCATATGTCAAGTCTCCTGTTGAGATCTGAAATCTATCCTATTCCGGTCCCGAGATGTGGTTTCGCGGGGTGAAATAGGTGAGATTGTCAGTCATCATGACCGACACTTCACTTCCTTTTGAGGTCCGGCAGTCCCCGATTCAGGGTTCCGGGGGCTACGCGACCCGCCCGATCGCTGCCGGCACCCGCATCATCGAGTACGCCGGCGAGCGACTTACCCCTGAGGCCGCCGAGGCGCGCTACCCCGACGTGGTCGGCGAACGGCACCATACCTACCTCTTCGCTATCGACGACGAGGTGGTGGTCGATGCGGCCGTGAACGGGAACGAGGCCCGGTTTCTCAATCACTCCTGTGCCCCCAACTGCGACGCCGTGATCGACGACGGCCGTATCTGGATCGACGCGATCCACGACATCGAAGTGGGCGAAGAGCTGGTCTACGACTACGCCTATATCCTGCCGGAGCGCCACACGCCGGCCGCCAAGAAGCGTTTCCCCTGCTCGTGCGGCGCGATCACCTGCCGCGGAACGATCCTGGCAAAGAAGCGTTAGAATCGCGGCGACTACGTACATTTACGGTACTCAGTCGTTCGAACCTCGTGTGGAGCCCTGGAGGCCGTATGCGTTCGTGGGTGGTGATGTCGGTAGTGGTGCTCGGGTCGGCGGTCGCGTGCGCCCGTGGCGCCAACGAAGGGGCGGTCCAGGAAGCGCGTCCCATCGCATCGGCGGAAGGCGGGGCGCCGGCGCGGCCTCAGGGCCCCCGTCGTGTACCCCCCACGCCCATGAAGCTCGACACTCTGCGCCGTGAGGCCGTCGCCGAGCTGATGGCCACGCTGGTGGGCCGCGAGAACGAACCCGCCGGCACCGTGTTCAAGAATGTGAAGCTGCACAAGACGATGCCTGCGAAAGAGTTCGTCACCATGATGGACGAACAGTTCGGTCGCGGTCTGGGCGTCAATTGCACCGGCTGTCACATGGACAACAAGGATTACGCGAGCGACGCGCGGAAGGACAAGATCATCGCGATGCAGATGATCAAGATGCAGCGCGACATCGACGCGAAGTACATCGCCAAGGTGAAGGAGCTCGACGAGCCGCGTCCGAAAACGACGTGTGTGATGTGTCATCGCGGCGCCGGCCACCTCACGAACGAGATGGATGTCCCCACCGCCCCCGTGCCTCAGCGTAAGCGCGGATAGCGTAAATGCGGATAGCGCGGGCGCGGATAGCGCGAGCGCGTCAGTTCCCGTTCGCGACCGACCGCACCATCACGCGGTCGGTCTGCAGATCGGTGCCGAGCAGGAATTCCTGCGTGCCGACGTCGGTGAATCCGTGTGTGGAATAGAAGCGGATCGCCCGCGCATTCCGCTCCCACACACCAAGCCACATCGTCGCCCCGCCGCGACCACGCGCCGCCTCCACGCACGCCGCCATGAGTCGCGACGCAATGCCACGGCCGTGCCACGCGCGGTCCACGTAGAACCGCTGCAGCTCTACCGGCCGCGCTCCGGACACACACGGATGGGTCGCATCGACGCGTAGCAGTGCATACCCCGCCATTGCGTCGCCGACGTCGGCAACCAGACAGACGCATGACGGATCGGCAATCTCCGCCGCCTGTTTCTCCGGCGTGAACGCGCCGCGCAGATAGACCTGCAGTGCCGCCGGGTCATTGTCGGGCGCAAACGTTTCATAGAACACGTGCGCGGCGAATGCGGACAGCGCGACCGCGTCAGCCAACGTGGCGTGGCGAATCGCAAGATCACTCGCAGGGTGGTCGTCAGCAGCGGTGTTCGTCATGCCGAACCATAATCACGAGCGCTGCTCGCGCCCCTTATTCCCTAGCGCCCCTTATTCCTAGCGCCCCTTACTCCTAGCGCCCCTTATTCCTAGCGCCCCTTATTCCTAGCGCCGTTCGCAGTTACCCAACCCAAACCGTAACTCCGCGTACCCCATTATTCCCGTACCCTAACCGATTCCACTCTATCCGCTCCGGCTGCGTCTTCCCTGCCGTATCCGTCGCGCGACTCCAAATCGTCGCCGCGCCCCCATCGGGCAGCACCAGCTCCGCCTCGAACGGTGTCCACGCATACGCCGACGCCGGCGTGTCCAGCGCAGCGTCGATCCAAACAGGCGCGTTGTTCACCGCCAGTTCCACGCGCGCAATCGCGCCCGCGCCCGACCATGCCCATCCCTGCACCGTTACCGCACGCGCGCACCGTGCGCCTTCGATCGGTGACGTGATCATCGACTTCACCCGCGCGCGACCCACGGGCTCCACCGTGCCGTTGACGTCATAGACGTAGCGTTGCAGTTGGAAGTAGCCCGAAAACGGGGTCGTGATCGCGTCGAGACGAGCAAGCCATTTGACGCTCGCCATGCCATACCATCCCGGCACGATCAGGCGGGCCGGTGCCCCGTGATCCGCCGACAGCGGTGCGCCGGCCATGTGCGTGGCCACGATCGTGTCCGGATGCATCGCGTCGGCGATCGGCAGCGACCGCGCGAAACGCACGTCGCCATCGGCGTCATCACGCGGTCCCGTGTCGGCGCCGACACCAAGAATTTCCACCACATCCGGCGTCAGGCCGGCGCGCTCCAGGAGCGTGCGCAGCGAAATGCCCGACCATGTGGTCGTGCTCACGGCGCCGAAGCGCCACGGCTCACCGGGGGGGACCGGGTCCATCCCCAAGCGGCCGTTGCCAGCGCACTCCAGCGTGACCGTGACGTGGCGCTGCGGCAGCGCGGCCAGTTCGGGCAGCGATACCGCGAAGGGCGACTGCACCGCACCACCGATGTCGATCACGTGCGTCGCGTTGAGCGGCGGCCGCGCGAAGTTGCTGCGTACATACACGCTGGGCGCCGGCGTCATCGACGACGACAGCAACCGCACCGGTGTTTCCGCACACAGCGGTTCGGCGCGAACGACATCGAGTACCGCATCGAGAACGACGTCGTCGGGCACGGAGGCGGCAGCGAGAGAGATCGAACTCACTCAACGCACCGAGAGCCGTTCCACGGTACCGCTCAGCGTCGCGCCGGCCACGTTCACGAAGATGGTGCCGTCGGTGACCGAGAGCTCCAGCTTCATGCGCCGATCGAGCTTTTCGGCGATGGCGTCGATCAGCTCACGATCGAGCGCGTTCAGCTCGATCTGTTCGGCCCGATGGATCTTCTCCCCCTCCCACTGCCGCCACAGCTGCGCCGGATCGCGATGCGTGTAAATCACCACCCGCGGCGCGGCCTTGCTGGCCTTGTGCAATCGGGCGGCATCGGGCGCGCCAAGCTCGATCCACACTTGCAAGCTCCCGGTCAGGTCACGCACGCTCAGCGGCGGCTCATCCGCGTCGGAAATGCCGCGGGAAAACGCGATCCCTTCGCTGTACTCGAGACAGTAGGCCAGCAGCCGCGCCACGAAGTATTCCGGCGATTCCGACGGGTGCATGGCCATACGGAACTCGAGCTGCTCGTACACGCCGCGATCGACGTTGGCCAGCGCCACCTCGAACGCGTACATGGTGGACGTCAGCGCCATGGGGCTGTCCCGTCGTTCACGTGAGCGCCATCACTCGCGACAATGCGTCAGCCAGCCGTGCGTGTCATCGACGCGACCGTGTACGAGATCGAGATACTGCGTCTGCATCAGCGTGGTCACCGGTCCCGGCTTGCCGGCACCGATCGTGATCTTGTCGATGCTGCGTACCGGCGTGATTTCGGCCGCCGTGCCGGTGAAGAACACTTCGTCGGCCATGTACAACATCTCGCGTGGGATGTGCGCTTCGCGTACGGGGATGCCCGCCTCACGCGCCAGCGTCATGATCGTGTCACGCGTGATGCCGCCCAGAATCGTGCCGTCGAGCGGCGTGGTCACGATCGTTCCGCCCGACACGAGGAACACGTTCTGTCCGGAGCCTTCGCTCACCATGCCGCTCGGGCTCAGTGCGATGCCCTCGGCGTAACCGTTGGCCAGCGCTTCCATCTTGATGAGCTGCCCGCTCAGATAGTTGCCGGCGATCTTCGCCATCGCAGGGATCGTGTTCGGCTCCACGCGATGCCACGACGAGATGCAGGCATCCACGCCGTTCTCGAGCGCGCCGGCGCCCAGATAGGTGCCCCACGGCCAGCAGGGGAGATACACCTCGACCGGTGCACCCGTGGCTACCATGCCGGCCGAGCCGTATCCGCGCACGACCATCGGCCGGAGATAGCACGACTCCAAACCGTTGCGAACAATCAGTTCACGCGACGCCTCGATGAGCTGGTCGATCGAATACGGCACATCCGTGCGGTAGATCTTGCACGACATCAACAGTCGTGTGAGATGCTCGCGCAGTCGGAAGATGGCCGGACCTCGCGGCGTGCTGTACGCACGAATCCCTTCAAATGCGGACGAGCCGAACTGCACGGAATGGCTCAGCACATGGATCGTGGCATCCGCCCACGGGATGAACGCACCATCGCGCCAGATCCACTGGGTCTCGGCAATTTGGCTCATGTCGGATCGCTTCGGTAAGAAGAAAAGGAGGGCTACAACAGCGAACGCACGGCGCCGCCATCCACCAACACCGCTTGCCCGGTCATGAAACCGGCACGCGTGGAACAGAGGAAAGCTATCACCGCGGCTAACTCATCGGGGCGTCCGAGACGGCCGACCGGCGTTTCCGCCGTCCACGCGTCGAAGACCGACTCACGACTCTGACCGGTGCGCGTCGAGGTGGCACTGGCCAGCGCATCGAGTCGCTCGGTGGCCGTGAAACCGGGCAGCACGGAGTTCACGGTGACCCCGTCGCCGGCGACTTCATCAGCCAGCGTGCGCAGATAGCCGGTGACGGCGGCGCGCAGACTGTTGCTGAGCACCAGCGATCCCTGTGGACGCTTCACGGCCAAGGACGTGATCGACACCACCCGACCCCACTTTCGCTCACGCATGCCCGGCACGAACGCGCGCGTCAGTTCGACGACGCTGCGCAGCAGCAGTTCGCTGGCGCCGCTCCACGCGTCCCACGAGTGCGCCATCGCGGCGCCGGTGGGCGGGCCACCGGTGTTCGCCACCAGGATGTCGACGCGTCCGTGCGCGGCCATCGTCTGCGCGATGACGTCGGCAATGCCGGCCTCTGTGGCCAGGTCAGCCACGATGGCCGTGACCGATGCCCCGAGCGCTTCGAGTTTTGCTTTCGCGCGGCCGACCGATGCGGCGTCGCGAGAACAGATCACCAGCGTGCAGCCTTCGCGCGCGAACTCTTCCGCCGCCGCGAACGCGATGCCGCGACTCGCACCGCATACCAGCGCGACTTTTCCCTGAATGCCAAGGTCCATTAGCGGGTCCCGCGGAGGTAGTCGTCGGTCTTGTCGATCCAGTCCTGCCGCGGCGGATTGAAGATGTCCACGTCGAGTGTGTCTTCGAGCGCTTCGGCACGATGCCGCACGTGGCTCGGGATCACCAGCACGTCGCCGGCGCCGACATCGGTGTACGTGTCACCCGGTGCATCGGCGTGTTCGCCGAGCCAGAAGCGCAGCGTGCCCGACAGCACGTACGTGAACTGTTCGTTGAGGTGATCGTGTGCCGGCACGATGGCACCCTTCTTCAGGTACACGTGCGCGAGCATCATCTTCTCACTGTAGATGAGGCGGCGCCCGATGAGTGGCGTGAGCTCTTCGATGGGAAGCTCATCCCAGTTCTGCTTGCGGACGTCGGACATGACAGGGTTGGGTGAAGGGGAAGACAACGAGGGCGACGGTGGGGGATTGAGGAGCGCCGCCCGCTGGGCCGCCAGGGCAGCGAGTTTATTCTCTTTGCGCAGGTCCCACAGTGCGTACAGACAAAACAGGACCCCGAATACGAACGTGGCGACCGTGTCGTAGGGAAACTTCGCGCTGAAGACGTTCTCCACGGTGACTCTGCTATCGCTATGCGGTGACGTCGCGAATCAGCGATGGGCCGCGTACACGGCCTGCTGCGCGCATCGCGGCTCCTGCAGCTCACGCACCAATGCACCGGCCAGTGACGCGCGGGAAATGCTGCTTCGCATACCGACCGAGAGATCGGGTCCGATATCCACGGTGTCCGTCGCCGGATCGTCGGTGAGACGCGGCGGCTTGATCAGCGTCCAGCCGGCCAGCTTGCTGTCGCGCACCAGACGTTCCTGCTCATTGCGATCCTCCACCATGCCTTCGTGCGCCGACCGTTGCACGATCTTGCGCATGAAGCGCATCGCCAGCGACACGTTCGACGGCATGCCGCCCGTCATCGCGCCCGTGACCACCAGGAGCCGCTGCTGTGACTGCGTGTGCATGGCGGCAATGATGTTCTTGGTGGCTGCGGCACAGAAGGGAATACGGGCATCGTTGTGCGGGCCGAACAAGACCACGGCGGCATCCGCCCCGCGCAGCACTTCGCGCACGGCCGTCGGATCGTTGAGTGATCCCACCACGACGGTGGACGACATCGGCACCTGCTCCGAGGGCTTCGCCCGATAGTGCAGCCGCAACGAAATCCCGGCGTCGGTCGCGCTGGCAATGAACGCGTGACCTGTCCGCCCGGAGGCGCCGAAAACGGAAACGATCATGAAGTCCTCTGTCGGATAGCGGCGGGCGCCATTGGGCGCGTCGCTCGCACGGAGTCGGCAAGCCGGCGAGCCGACTGCCACGAACTACCTTCTGGGCGCCACGTCGTCAGTGAATCGGCGCCACGATATCCGAAACGCAGTCCATTGCAGATCGCCCAGCCCGGCTCATGCTGCGATGCCGCCAGCGGCACCAGATCCCACTCGAGCACATCTCGGCGCACCCGCTCGCGCGCGATGAACCCGTTCGCCCGTGTATCGATATCCTGTTCGGCCACCGTGATGACTTCCGCCCGCGCCACCACCGTATCGCCCCGCATGGCGGACGCCCGCAGCCGATAATCGGCCAGCAACAGCGATGGGAAGTATGCACCACCGCCATCCGGACAGGCAGCCAGCACGTCGGCGCGTGAGATACCGTGCTCCGCCTCCACACTCTCCCGTGACGCGTCGAGCCACGTGGTGAGCGCCCGCTCGGCATCCCGCACCCGCCCGGAGTCGGCCTCGGCGGGGGGCCGCTCCACTGGGGCCGTGGCGGCGCCGGCAGGCGCTGCGACCTCGCGTTCGGACGCCTCGGTCGCCCCACACGCCAGTACACTCCACGCCCCCGCCAACCACACGATTCCGCGGTAGCTTCGGGGCGTGTCGACGTCGGCAGGATGGCATAGGTGCGGCATCACCCAACATGCATCCGGAACGGCCCATGCGGGAGCATCCACTACTGTTGATACGACCATCCTTCACTTCATGAACCGATTCGCATGACCGTCACCCCTCCGTTCGTCCCGTCGGATATCGAGATCGCCCAGCAGGCGCGACTGCGCCCGATCACGGCCGTGGCAGCCGATCTCGGGCTCGGTCCCGACGACATCGACCAGTACGGACGCTACAAGGCCAAGCTGCCGCTGGCGCTGGCCTCGCAGCCCGCCAAGGGCCGCTTGGTGCTGGTCACGGCCATCAGCCCGACGCCGGCCGGTGAAGGGAAGAGCACGGTCAGCGTGGGACTCTCACAGGCGTTTCGTCGCCTCGGGCACCACGCCGTGCTCTGCATGCGCGAGCCCAGCCTCGGTCCGGTGTTCGGCGTGAAGGGCGGCGCGGCCGGCGGCGGCTATGCGCAGGTGCTGCCGATGGACGACATCAACCTGCATTTCACCGGTGACTTCCACGCGATCGCCAGCGCGCACAGTCTCCTGTCGGCGATGGTCGACAATCATCTGTATCACGGCAACGCGCTCGGTCTCGACACCAAGCGCATCACGTGGCCGCGCACGATCGACATGAACGACCGCGCGCTACGCAGCGCAATCATCGGTGTCGGCGCCGGCAACGGCGTGATGCGCGAAGAACGCTGGGTGATCATTCCCGCCAGTGAGGTCATGGCGATCGTCGCACTCGCGTCCGACGCCGAAGACCTCGAACGACGACTCGGCAACATCATCGTGGGCACCACCAGCGGGAAGGATCGCACGCCCGTCCGCGCGCGCGACGTCCAGGCCACCGGGGCGATGTCACTCCTGCTGAAAGACGCGTTGCGCCCGAATCTTGTGCAGACGCTCGAGGGCGGGCCGGCCATTCTGCACGCCGGCCCGTTCGGCAACATCGCGCACGGCTGCAACAGCCTCGTGGCCACGCGCGCCGGTCTCGCGTTGGCCGACATTGTCGTCACCGAAGCAGGCTTCGGTTCCGACCTCGGCGCCGAGAAGTTCTTCGATATCAAGTGTCGCGCCGGCGGACTCAACCCGGAAGCGGCCGTGCTGGTGGCCACTGTGCGTTCGCTCAAGATGCAGGGCGGACTCCCCAAGAATGCGCTCGATCGGGAAGACCTCGGCGCCCTCGAGCGCGGACTGCCGCATCTCGCCCATCACATTGAAAACGTGCGTCAGTTCGGCGTGCCGGTGGTGGTCGCGATTAATCGCCGACTCTCGGATACCGACGCCGAGTTGGCGATGGTGGCCGACTACGCCGCCACGTACGGCGTGCGCGTCGCGCTCTGCAACGTGTGGGCAGAAGGTGGCGCTGGCGGCGAAGCGCTGGCGCATGAAGTGCTGGGCCTGCTCGATGCGCGTGCGGCCGCGTTCCGCCCGTTGTACGACACGGCACAGCCGATTCGCGAGAAAATCGAAACGATTGCCGCCAAGGTGTATGGCGCCAGTGGTGTCGACTATGCTCCGGCGGCCGAGAAGTCGATTGCGTGGTTGGAGCAGCACGGCATGGGCGCGACGCCGGTGTGCATGGCCAAGACCCAGTACTCGCTCACCGACGACGCATCCAAGCTTGGCGTGCCGACGAACTTCCGCATCACGGTGCAGGAGGTGAGTGGTTCCGCTGGCGCCGGTTTCGTGGTGGCGAAGTGCGGTGACATCATGACGATGCCCGGGCTCTCGAAGTCGCCGGCGGCCGAGCGGATGCGACTGCGACCGGATGGAACGATCGAGGGGCTGTCGTAGCGCGGCGATGCGGTGAGCGAGGAACGCCTGTCCCCCATCACTCGTCTTGCGCTATCTCAACCACAGCCATTCCGCGGGTGGCGTTCTGAATCGCGCGCTCCATGGCCGCCAATCGTACACGTGGCACGCGAACCACAAATTCAGCGTGCACCTCGAAGCGCTGCGCGAGGAGTTCTGCGTCGAACTCCGGAAATAGCTGCTGGAGCGCCCCGATGGCACCGTAGCCCGCCCGCACGGTGACATCGACGCTGTCCACGCGCTCCGCCCGCGGCATCGACACCAAGGCCTCCTGCACGGCGCCGCCATAGGCCTTCACGAGGCCGCCGGTGCCCAGTTTGGTGCCGCCGTAATAGCGCGTCACCACGGCGGCGATTTCGCCGACCCCGCTGTGCATGAGTACCGTGAGCATCGGACGGCCGGCTGTGCCATGGGGCTCGCCGTCGTCGCTCATTCCCACGCGGTCGGTGCTGCCGGGCGCCCCGACCACATACGCCCAGCAGTTGTGCGTGGCGTCGGAGAACTCGGCGTTCATCGCCTTGATGAACGCCTGCGCCTCCTCGCTCGACTGCGCTCGCGTGACCGTGCAGATGAACCGACTGCGGTCGATGAGTTGCTCAACGCGATGCTGCTGCGCCGGAACGGGATACCGACCACTGTCACTCACGCGTAGGGACTGTCTCCGCCACCGCGGGGGGAACTCCCGCCGCTTCCACCGCCGCTGTTGCCACCCTGGCCGCGATGCGGACCACGACGGACACGGCCGGCGGCCCCGCTCTTCGCACCACCAGCGGCTGGCCCACGCGACTCGCCGGACTTCTTGGCTGGAGCGGCTGGACGGCCACTCGATGGAGCCGCTGGACGCGCGCCTCCCGACTGGGCGGCCGTGCGACGCTCCACCTTGGCCGCGGCACGCGCACGGTCTTCCGCCTTCTTCTTGCGGATCTCCGCGATCCGCTCAGCCAGCGGGACTTCGAGCTTCGTCTGCGGCTTCGCACTGTAGTCGAAATCGGGCACGGTGACGCGCGGCAACGTCTTCTTGATGGCCCGCTCGATCTGCTTCAGGTCCCCTTCTTCCTCGGGCGACACGAAAGTGAACGCTTCACCGGTCGCTTCCGCACGCGCCGTACGACCGACCCGGTGGATGTAATCCTCGGCGGCCAGCGGCACGTCGAAATTCACCACATGACCGAGTGCTTCCACGTCGATGCCACGGGCCGCAATGTCGGTGGCTACCAGCACCTGGTAGGCGCCGTCTTTAAATCCGGCCAGCGCCTGCGTGCGCTGCGCCTGCGAGCGATTGCCGTGAATGCGTTCAGCCTTGATGCCGGCCGACACCAGCTGCGACGCCAAGCGGTTCGCGCGGTGCTTGGTGCGTGTAAAGACCAGCGCCTGCGGCATATCGCCCCGCTTCAGCAGCGCGACCAAGAGACCGCTCTTGAGATCCTGCGACACCGGGTACACGGCCTGCGTGATACCGACAGCCGGAGCCGCCTGACGCTGCAGGTTGAGCGTGAACGGATTGGTGAGCAGATCCTTCGTGAGGGATGCAATGGGCGCGGGCATCGTGGCGCTGAAGAACAGCGTCTGCCGTTTCTTCTGCGGCAGATGACGCAGCACCTTCTTGATCTCAGGCAGGAAGCCCATGTCGAGCATCCGGTCGGCTTCGTCGAGCACGAGATACTCGAGATGCTCGAGCTTCGCGTACGGCATGCGGAAGTGATCCAGCAAGCGGCCCGGCGTAGCCACGATCACGTCGGCGCCGCTCCGGAACGCATGCTCCTGCGGCCCCATGCCCACACCACCAAACACCGCCGCGCCCGTGAGCGGCGTGTGCACGGTTACGTCGTTCAAACTTTCGACGATCTGCGCCGCGAGTTCGCGGGTGGGCGTGATCACCAGCGCCCGCGTAATCCCGCGCGGCTTCTCCATGATGTGATGGAGAATCGGGAGCAAGAACGCATACGTTTTGCCGCTGCCCGTCATCGCGCAGGCGAGGACGTCACGTCCCTCCAGAGCCGGCGGAATCGCTTCGGCCTGAATTGGGGTGGGACGGGCAAAACCGAGCTCCTTGAGGCCCTTCTGGAGGCTCGGATGCAGTTGCAGCGAGGAAAACGACGGCGTAGGGGTCACAGGGGCTGGGTCACGGGGAACACGAACATAATCGTGTAAATGTAACGGGCCGCGGGCGCCGCGGGGGCGAACGCGTGATTCCCTGGCGGAAGCAATTTGGTGAGGAATGTGTGAAAACAGGCGGAAGTACCGCTACGAGGCCGGAAGCGGCGTATGCCACCCACGCTGCGAGGCCGGCATCGGTACTTCCGCCAGCCCGTACACGTTCCTCACCAAACAACGTCCCCCGCAAAATCCACCGTTGGCTACCGTGTCATCCGGTGGCCGCGATTTCCTCACCCGGATTGATGAACTGGTCCTGCTCCAGCTGATACTGCCGGTTGTACAGGTCACGGTAGCGTCCGCCAAGGGCGAGCAGCTCCTGATGCGTGCCACGCTCGATGATCTGGCCGTGTTCGAGCACGAGAATCTGATCGGCGCTGGTGATGGTGCTCAGTCGGTGCGCGATCACGAAGGTGGTGCGGCCCGCACGGAGGCGGCGCAGTCCTTCCTGAATCAGGTGCTCGCTCTCGGAGTCGAGCGACGAGGTCGCTTCGTCGAGAATGAGCACGCGCGGATCGGCGAGGATCGCGCGGGCGATCGCCACACGCTGACGCTGGCCGCCGGAGAGCTTCACGCCGCGTTCACCGACAATCGTGTCGTACTGCTGCGGGAAGCCTGAGATGAACTCGTGCGCGTTGGCGATCTTCGCCACGGCCATCACTTCGTCCTTCGTGGCACCGGGCTTGGTGAAGGCGATGTTCTCCATCACCGTACCATCGAACAGGAAGTTGTCCTGCATGACCACGCCCAGATGACGACGATAGTCGCGCAACTTGAGCTCGGATACCGGCGTGCCGTCCACCTTGATCTGGCCCTGCTGCGGCTGCGCGAAGGCCATGATCAGCGAGATCATCGTGCTCTTGCCGCTGCCGCTCGAGCCCACGAGTGCCGTGGTGGTGCCAGCCGGCGCTGTGAACGACACGTCCTTGAGCACGGGAGTACCTGCTTCGTACTCGAACGACACATGGTCGAACTCCACGCGTCCCACGACTGACGGCACCGCAGTCTTGGTGGCGTCTTCCTGATCTTCGGTGGGCATGTCGCGGAGTTCACGAATTCGATCGAGTCCGGCGAACGCCTCGGTGATCTGTGTGCCGATACTCGCAATCTGAACCAGCGGCGCCGTCACCAGGACGATGAAGAACACGAAGGTGATCAGACTGCCGACGGTCATCGTTCCATTGATCACATCGCGGCCGCCCACGTACATCGCGATCAAGCCGATCACGCCCACCACGGCCAATCCCAGCGTGCCGGTGAGCGACGTCCCGGTAATCGTCTTGGCGATATTTTCGAACAGCTTCTGCACGCCCTTGCCGAACACTTCTTTCTCGCGCTCTTCGGCCGTGTAAATCTTGATCAGCCGGATGCCGCCCAGCGTCTCCGTGAGACGTCCCGTCACTTCGGCCGTGATCACGCTGCGCTCACGGAAAATCGGCCGCAGGCGCTTGAAGGCGATCGACATGACCACGCCGAACACAGCCAAGAACACGATGGTCGCGGCGGTGAGCTTCCAGTTGAGATAGAAGAGCACGCCGAGCGCGGCGATCGCACTCACAATGCCACCGGTCAGCTGAATCAACCCGGTGCCGATCAGATTGCGAATGCCTTCCGGATCGCTCATCACGCGCGACACCAGCACACCGCTCTTCGTGCTGTCGAAGAACTTGACCGGGAGCCGAATCAGGTGCCCCTGCACCTCCTCACGCAGCCGCGCGATGGCCTGCTGCGCCGCCACGCTTACCACCTGAGAGAGCGCGTACCCCGTGATCGACTGCACAATCGTCGCGGCGAGGCCGGCGAGCGCGATATAGCCGAGCATCCGGATGTCGCGATTCGGCAGAACCTCGTCGAGCACCATCTTCGTGGAGTACGGCAACACGAACCCGGCGGCGCGGCTGATCAGCATCAGCACGAGTCCGACGGTCACCGAGGTGCGGTGTTCCCAGATCAGCGCGCGGGCCTCGGCCCAAGCGCGTTTGGTGTCGTACTTGGGCTTGCCTTGGCGCGGTGGATTCATCCGCTGAACTTAACGCAGGATTCCGCAGGGGAAGCAGTTTGGCGGTGAACGTGGTCGGGCCACCGGAAGTACCGATTCCGATCTGTCGGCGTGGGTGGCAGCCACCGCTTCCGGCATCGGAGTGGCACTTCCGCCTGCCTCCACACGTTCCTGACCAAATTGCTTCCCTATCGGCTGGCCACGTTCGCTCCCGTGGCCCGCGTTCTGTTCCGCAGGCCCGAAGCTCGATAGCTTTAAAATCATGTACATCCCCAACTACGAAACCATCGCCAAAGTCGAGGTCCTCGCGGACCTCGAGCAGGACGTCGCAGACCTCACGGTCGCGCATGAAGCCAAGCGCATTCTGTGGTTCCCGTCGGAACTGTTGGCTCCTGAGCCGGACACCGACCCCGATGCGTTCGTGAAGCAGCTCCGGGAGCGCGCGAAGGGCATCAGCATGCCTGCCCGCGTCGCCTTGGCGCTCAATACACTCACCGAAGAAGGTCTCCCCCATTTCCACCGCCTGCTGGCCACGTACCTGGGCGGCGATACGTTCTGGGCGAAGTGGACCAATCTGTGGACGGCCGAGGAAGATCGACACGGGGCCGTGCTGCACGACTACGCGCACGACAGCAAGATACTCGACAATCCGGTGCTCGAGCGCATGCAGTTCGAGTATCTCAAGGCGGGCTTCGAGCCCACCTGGGACAAGGATCCGTATCGCGTGTTCGTGTACACCTCGCTGCAGGAGCGCGCCACGCAGGTCAGTCACGCCAACACGGGCAAGCTGGCCGGCCAGTACGAACCACTCATCGGCACCGTATTACAGAACGTGGCCAAGGAAGAGGCGCGGCACTACGTGTTCTACCGTGAGGTCTTTTTGCGCGTGCTGGCGCGCGATCCGAACCGCGCGCTGGAGTCGGCCGCGCTGATCATGCCGAGCATCGACATGCCCGGCATCAGCATGCCGCATTTCCGCGAAATGGCCGACGTGATTCGTCGCGCCGGCATCTACGGACCGCGTGATTACATCAAGATCGTCGAAGACCTCATCAAGTTCTGGTCGATCGATACGCTCGAAGGGCTGAACGAGGCCGGCCGCAAGGCGCAAGAGAAGATCATGGCCGTCACCGAGCGTCTCGAACGCGTGGCCAACATGATGGAGACGCGCAGCCGCGCGAAGACGTTCTCGTTCAACGTGGCATTCGCCCGTGAATTCGCGATGGAGTAGCCAACCGATGAAAGAAGCGATCGCCGACTTGCAGGCAGCGATCGGTGATCGCTTCTCCATCGAACGACTGTTGGGCCAGGGCGGTATGGGGGCGGTATACCTCGCCCGCGATCGACAACTCGATCGCCCCGTAGCCATCAAGGTGTTGCCACCCGAGTTCGCGCAGCAGAGCGATCTGCGCGAGCGGTTCCTGCGCGAAACGCGCATCGCGGCGTCGTTCTCCCATCCGAATATCGTTCCGGTTTTCAGTGTCGAAGATCGCGACGGCCTGTTGGCGTTTGCCATGGGATACGTGGAGGGCGAGAGCGTTGCCGAGCTGGTCAAGCGCACCGGTCCGCTCTCGGTGCGCGAGACCGTGCGCATTCTGCGAGACGTGAGCTACGCCCTCGCCTACGCGCATAGTCGCGGGGTCGTGCACCGCGACATCAAGCCGGACAACATCATGATCGAGCGCGCGACCGGACGCGCACTGGTCATGGATTTCGGTATTTCCCGATCGATCACCACGGCCGTGGCGGCGCCATCGCTGACTCGCGTGGGCGAGGTGGTCGGAACGCCCGAGTACATGAGCCCCGAGCAGGCGTCTGGTGACACCATCGACGGCCGAAGCGATTTGTACTCGCTCGGACTGGTGGCGTGGTTTGCGCTGGCCGGCTATCCGGCCATGACCGGCGACTCGATCTCGAAGGTGCTGGTGAAGCAGCTCACCGAAAGCGTGCCACCCATCGGTCAGCTGCGCGCCGATGTGCCGGCGTTGCTCGCCGACGTCATCGCGCGATGCACCAACAAGGCGCCCGAGGCGCGCTACGCCACGGCCGATGAGCTCGTCGAGCGACTTGACGCCTCGACATTGCGCGGGGCCGACGTGCCGCTGCCGATCCGGCTGTTCGCTGAAGAAGCGTCACAGGCAGGGTTTGTGCTGGTCGTGGCCATAGTGATCGGCCTACTGCTGCTGATCATCCTCGAGCAAATGTACGACAGTAATCTCGATCGCATTCTGCCGATGGTGCTCTTCGGCGCGGCGGTCTGGGGGCGTTTCGCGCAGCTCATCCAGCAAGCTCGCCGTCTCGCCCGACGGAATTTTTCGATTGGCGAGATTCAGACGGGATTCGTCGCATTGCTCGCCGAACGCGACGCCGAACGCGCCCAACTCCGCGCGGATGCGACGTTTGTGCGCACCCGCCGAAGGCAGGTCGCCCTGCTGGGCACAATGTTCGTCGCTACATTCGGCGCCCGATGGTACGTGCTCGAGAACATGCGCACGGAATACAGCCCCGGCATGTTTGGCGTATCAATTCCCGGTAGCATCATTCTGTACTCGGTGTACATCATTCGCGGTCTCGCCATCGTGGGACTGCTCAATTCTCCGTTGCGGCGCGGTATCGGCGAGTCACTGTTTCGCCTGTTCTGGCTCGGTGCCGGCGGGCGCGCGGTACTCCGCGTCGCGGGACGCGGACTTCGGGAAAAGGGAGCGGCGAGTGGATTCCGCACCACCGCTCCGGCATCACTGGCCACGAAATCGGCGCCCGTGGCGGTCGCGTCGGCAACCGCCGCGTCGGCAACCGCCGCGTCGGCAACCGCCGCTTCTGCAACCGCCACGACAGCGGACACATCGCTCGAGGCACGCGTGCGTTCGCTCGAGGCATGGCGCGCCGCCACCGAGCGCGATTAGCCGCTGTTGCGTAGCCCGGCGGCGATCCCGTTGATGGTGATATGGATGCCACGCCGACGACGTTCGTCGTCGGTGTCCACCCCCGTCGCCTGCGCGTCGCGATAGCGACGCAGCAGCTCGATCTGCAGGTGATTGAGTGGGTCCATGTACGGAAAGCGATTGGCGATGGACCGCTTGAGCAGCGGATTCTCCGCCAGCAATTCCTGCTGTCCCGTGATCTGCTGGAGGGCGTGGCGTGTGCGGTGCCATTCCGCGGAGAGCAGCGAAAATACGCGCTGTCGCAGCTCATCATCCTGCACCAGCTCCGCGTAGCGCGACGCGACCGCGAGATCCGACTTCGCCAGGACCATGTCGATGTTGGACAACAGCGTGCGAAAGAATGGCCACTCGCGAGCCATGCGCTGTAGCGTTGGGAGGCCGTCAGGTGCTTCAGCGAGATAGCCGACGATCGCCGATCCAAACCCATACCATCCGGGCAGCATGAGACGGCATTGCGCCCATGAGAACACCCAGGGAATGGCCCGCAAATCTTCGATGCGGTCGCTGGCACGTCGTGATGCCGGACGACTCCCGATGTTGAGCGTGGCGATCTCGGCGAGTGGTGTTGACTCGCGGAAGTACCGCACAAAGCCCGGCGTCTCGTACACCAGTGTGCGGTACGCGCGGAACGCGATCTCTGACAATCGCTCCATCAGCGGGTGAAAGGCCTGCTCCACCCGGTCCGGCTGTTCACCGCGCGCTTCGTGATCGGTCAGCGTGGCTTCGAGCGTCGCCGCCACCAACAGCTCCAGGTTGCGTCGACCGACATCGGGCGTGGCGTACTTTGACGCAATCACCTCTCCCTGTTCGGTGATGCGAATCTGTCCACTCACCGCGCCCGCGGGCTGCGCCAGGATCGCGTCATAGCTCGGGCCACCGCCCCGTCCCACCGAGCCACCGCGTCCGTGAAAGAGGCGCAGTTTCACGCCATGCTGCGCAAACACCTTCATGAGGGCGAGTTCGGCCTGATACAACTCCCACCCCGACGTCAGGAAGCCACCGTCTTTGTTGCTGTCGGAGTATCCCAGCATCACTTCCTGCAGATCGCCCTGCGACGCCACCAACGAGCGATACGCCGGCAAGGTGAACAATGCGTCC
>JBBQXC010000102.1:0-17619 GCA_038210005.1 Gemmatimonadales bacterium | reverse complement strand
TGGTGAGCTGGTTGCACGAACGGGTGCAGCACTTCCACGCCAACGTGGATCGTCTCACCTTTCGCTATCATGCAGTGGGACCCGGCGAGCAGGAGTGGGTCTATCTGGTGCGACGCGGCACCGTGCGCGCCGAAGTGCCCGCGCCGAAAACACCCGAGGAGCGCGCAGCCTTACGCGAGCTGGCCGCCAAGGTGTTCACGGGACCCGACCCCGCTGGTGCCGATATCCCGACGCACGATCTCGACGAGTTTTACCTCGTGGCCAGCTGGTTCCGGCGCCGGCCCACGGAGAAGGCCCGGACCAGAGTGGCTGTCAAACAGACGAAGAAGTCCCCGACCTGAGCGCACGCCTGACTCCTGTCCGTCCCATTTCTCCCGGTTCTCATGCGCCTGCTGGTCGTTGAAGATGATCCCCGACTCGCTCGACTGATCGCCCGTGGTCTCCGCGAGGAGGCGTACGCCGTGGACGTGTGCGAAAATGGGACCGACGCCATCGTTCAAGCTATCGTGAATACGTACGACGCGATCATCCTCGACGTCATGTTGCCCGGCATCGACGGTTTCGGCGTCGTGGCCACGCTGCGCGCCCGCAACGTCCGCACGCCCGTGCTCATGCTCACATCGCGCGATGCCGTCGCCGATCGCATCGCCGGCCTCGACAAAGGGGCCGACGACTATCTCACGAAGCCGTTCGATTTCGGCGAACTGCTCGCGCGATTGCGGGCCCTGCTGCGGAGACCGGAGGCCTTACAAGCCGAGCAGGTGCGCGTCGGCGATTGCGAGATCGACCTGCAGTCGCACGCCGTGACGCGCGCCGGTGTCCCGATCGCGCTCACCGCCAAGGAGTACGCGCTGCTCGAACTGCTCGCGCGTCGCGTCGGCACCGTCGTGTCGCGCGCCGACATCGTGGCGCACGTCTGGGATGACAACCACGATTCGTTCACCAATGCCGTCGAAGTGTACGTGAACCGTCTACGCGGAAAGATCGATCGTGCGCCGTGGCCGCCGCTCATTCACACCCGTCGCGGTGCCGGCTATATGCTCTCCGAGGTCGCCCCCACGTGAATACTGGCGTAACCACCGGCGTGAGCACCGGCGCCAGCGATGGGCGGACCACGGGAATGATGCGCCTCTCCATTCGGATGCGTCTCACACTCTGGAACGCCAGCGTGCTCGCCCTTGTGCTCGGCGCATTCGCATTCGCCGGTTGGATCACGCTGACGACCGCGCTACGACAGCGTACCGACGCCGCCGTGCGCGAGTCGGCGCGGGTGGTCGCCGGTGCCATTCGCGTCGAGCGCGCGGCCGCACAAGCTCGCGGCGATATCGAGGAGGTGCGTGGCGCAACCGAACAGGCTGTGCTGAGGGAACTGCGCGTAGGCGATCTCGAGGTCTTCATTGCCGACGAAGGCACGCAGTTGATGGCGGCCAGTCAACCAGGGCCGTCGCGCACGTCGATCACCAGCATCGACCAGGCGGTGCTCCTGCCCGACGCAGTCCGTGCGCTATTGCGCGACATGGTGCAGACGCGCGCGGT
Source organism: Gemmatimonadales bacterium (assembly GCA_038210005.1). Lineage (GTDB taxonomy): Bacteria > Gemmatimonadota > Gemmatimonadetes > Gemmatimonadales > Gemmatimonadaceae > Gemmatimonas. The sequence continues at coordinate 16,083 of JBBQXC010000102.1, read as the reverse complement.
CGAAATTGCCGATGAGCGTGAGGTCGCCCTCGGCACGATTCGCCTGCGCGGCGTGGACTGGCGCGCCGGTGTCACGCGCCTGGCGCCGATGGCGCAAGATCCCGGTGAGCCGCCGCTGCTGGTGACGGTGCTGCACTCGCTCGAAGATGATCGGCTACTGCTGCGTGCGGTACGAAACACGCTGTTGCTGGCCATTCCCCTCGTGCTGCTGGCGTCGGTGATGGCCGGCTACGCACTGGCGCGGCGGAGTCTCGCCCCACTCGACGCGATCACGACCCGCACCGCCAGCATCACCGCGGCCAATCTCGACGATCGGTTGCAGGTCCTGAATCCGCACGACGAGCTCGGTCGGCTCGCCCACATCGTAAACGGCTTGCTGGGACGCGTGGGTGATGCGTTCCGTACGCAGCGCCAGTTCGTGGCGGATGCCTCACACGAATTGCGCACGCCGATCGCGATCATCCGCGGCGAGGCCGATGTCACATTGCGTCGCCACAACCGCGATGAAGCGGAATACCGCGAGGCGTTACAGGTGATTCAGCAGGAATCTGTACGCCTCTCGCGCGTCGTGGATGACCTGTTCCTGCTGGCGCGCGTCGACGCGGACCGTCCGATCGGTGAGTATCGCCAAGTGGCGATCGCCGAGCTGGTGGCGACGGCCGCACGCAGCGTGCGGTCGCTGGCTGAATCGCGCGGGGTGTCGCTGCAGCTCAGCGAATCGACCGCGACTGAGGAGCTGCGTATGCATGGCGACAGCGTGCTGCTGCACCGCCTGGTGCTCAATCTGCTGGACAATGCGCTCAAGCATGCGCCGACATCCAGCACGGTGTACGTGCGCGTGGATGCCACGGATCAGCTCGTACAGATCGATGTGGAAAACGAGGGGCCCGGCGTGCCGCCCGAATTGCGCGACCGGTTGTTCGAGCGCTTCGTGCACGGCGCGTCGTCCCAGCCCGATGACGACGCGAACGGGCACACCAGCGGGCACGGCGGCGGCGCCGGGCTCGGTCTCGCGATCGCGCAGGCTATCGCCCATGCGCACGGCGGGCATATTGCTCTGCGTCCGTCCACAGATTCGGCCAGCGGTGCCTGCTTCCGCGTGTCGCTGCCACGATCGGCTTCCGCTTCCGGAGACTTCGCATGAATTCCCGATTTAGCGATACCACACGAATGGCCCGCATGGCGTTCTACACCACCATCGCCGGTGCCGCCATCGCGCCCGCGACCGCCGTTGCCCAGCAGCGCGCCGTCGACACCGCCGCGGTGACCGAGTGGAACGTGCCGTGGACCGACACCCGTCCCCGCGATCCCTCACTCGACGCGCAGGGTCGCGTGTGGTTCGTGGGCCAGGAGGGCAACTACGTGGCGCGTCTCGATCCGAAGAGCGGTGCGTTCACGAAGCTCGAGATCGATGCGGGCACGTTTCCGCACACGGTGTCGGTCGACAAGGACGGGGATGCGTGGTACACCGGCAATCGCAACGGCATGATCGGCAAGATCGACGGCAAGACGGGCGCGATCACGCGCTATCCGATGCCCGATCCTGACGCCAAGGATCCGCACACGATCGCCTTCGACAAGCAGGGCAACCTCTGGTTCACGCTGCAGAACAGCAACATGGTCGGTCACCTCGTGAAGAACACCGGCAAGGTGACGATCATGAAGATGGCCACGCCGCGCTCACGCCCGTACGGCATCGTGATCGACGCGAAGGGCCGCCCGTGGTTCAACATGTTCGGCGTGAACAAGATCGGCACGATCGATCCGACCAGCATGCGCGTGCGCGAGTACCTGCTGCCCGACGAGCGCGCCCGTGGCCGCCGCATCGCCCTCACCACCGACGGCGCCGTGTGGTACGTCGACTATTCACGCGGCTACCTGGGGCGCCTCGATCCAGTCAGCGGTGCCGTGAAGGACTGGCCGATGCCCGGCGGCAGCACATCGCTCCCGTACGCCATGACGGTCGATGATGCCGATCGCCTATGGTTCGTGGAAACAGGCAAGCAGCCGAACCGTCTCGTGGGCTTCGATCCGCGCACGAACACGTTCACGACGCCCACCGACATCGGCAAGCCGGGGCCGAACACGGTACGGCACATGGTGTTCGACAAGAACACCCGCACCATCTGGTTCGGCAGCGACCAAGGCACGATCGGCCGCGCCGTGCTGCCGCCGTCGGATCGTAAGCCGATCGGCTGATAGCACCGCGAAGCGAAAGACCGCAGGAAGAGCAAAAGCAAAAACATTCACGCGAAGCTCGCGGAGAACGCGAAGAGACGCGAAGGAACTCGAGCGTACCTTGAGTCCTTCGCGCTTTTTCATTTCAACTTTCTGCTTCTCGCTGTTCTTCGCGTGCCTTCGCGTTCTCCGCGAGCTTCGCGTCAAGGCTTTTGCTTTTGTCGTTGCAGTTGCAGGTCGACCTCACACCGCCGCCAGCTCGACCTCCCAGCTCGGCTCACGGCCTACCGCCAATGCCACCGCGCGCACCTGTTGCATCATGGCGGCGAATGCGCTCGGCTCCAGCGATTGCTCACCGTCCGACTTGGCCGTGGCCGGATGCGGATGCACCTCCACGATCAAACCGTCGGCACCGGCCGCCACGGCGGCCATGGCCAATGGTGCCACCAGATGCGCGCGGCCGCCGGCGTGACTCGGGTCCACCATCACCGGTAAGTGCGTCTCGCGCTTGAGCACCGGGATCGCTGCCACGTCGAGCGTGTTCCGCGTGGCCGTTTCGAACGTACGGATGCCGCGCTCGCACAGAATCACGTCGCCATTCCCCTGCGCCATGATGTACTCGGCCGCCATCAGCAGCTCGGTGATCGTGGCGGACAAGCCGCGCTTCAGCAACACCGGGCGCTGCGTGCGACCCACTTCGGTGAGGAGTGGGAAATTCTGCATGTTGCGCGCGCCGATCTGCAACACGTCGGCGTAGCTCGCCACCAGCTCTACCTGTCGCGTGTCCATCACCTCCGTCACGATCGGCATGCCCGTTTCCGAACGCACCTCGGCCAGGATCTCGAGCCCTTCCTCACCCATGCCCTGAAACGCATACGGCGACGAGCGCGGCTTGAAGGCGCCGGCGCGTAGCAGCCGTGCACCAGAGCGTTGAACAGCGTGCGCCGTCGCATGCATCATCTCGCGGCCTTCCACCGAGCAGGGACCGGCGATCACCACCAGATCGCGCCCACCGATGATCGTGTCGGCCGCATCACCCAAGCGGATCGCCGTGGACTGCACCGAGAACTCACGCGACGCCAGTTTGTACGGCTTGAGCACCGGAAGCACGCGCTCCACGCCCTCGAGCTGCGTGAGCCCGTGCTCGCTCAGCAGGCCTTCATCGCCGATACAGCCCACGATCGTGCGGTGCTCGCCGCGCGACACATGCGTGCGCAGACCGGCGGCCTCGACGTGCTCGAGGAGACGGGAGAGCGCGTCGGCGGAAATTCCAGGAACGGTAATGATGATCATCGGGGTCTTCTCATGATGGGGTGCAGTGGGACATCACGAGGCGCCGAGCGTCGCCGAGCCCGGAAACAACCGAGGCCCGTGCGATTGCACGGGCCTCACAGTGTTGGAGCGTCAGCGAATCAGTCGCGCACGCCAAAAACACCGGGGCCCATGCGGGTCGGCGTAAAATACCAATAGTGTGCGAAGCGGTGACACGTCATACCAGTTAGCCTATGGTGGGTGTTCATCCAAGTCAATACGTTGAATCCATGATTCCACGCGTCGCCTTTCAGGGTGAGTTGGGCGCCTTCAGTGAGCTCGCGATCCGCCAGCAATGGCCAAACGGAGCGACCCCAGTCCCCTGCCGCACCTTTCCCGATGTCATCGCCAGCGTGCGCAGCGGCGCCGCCGAGTACGGCGTGATCCCGGTGGAAAACGCGATTGTCGGCGCCGTCAACGTCGCACTCGACGCGCTGCGAAGCGCCGGCATCGAGGTCGTGGAACGCAGTGAACTGCGCGTGCCGATTCACCTCTGCCTGCTCGCACCGCACGGCGCGTCGCTGGCTGAACTGCGCAACGTGCACAGCCATGCCGTGGCGCTCGCACAGTGCCGCATCTTCTTTGCGCGACACGGGTGGCTCATTCCGGCGCCGCACGACGATACGGCAGGCGCGGCGCGCATGGTGGCCGAACTGGGTGATCGCACCGTGGGCGCAGTGGCGAGCGAGATGGCGGCAGAACGCTACAATCTCGAGATCATTGCCCGTCATATCGAGGACGTGCCCGCCAACTGGACCCGCTTTCTGGTGATCAGCGCGTCCACGTAGCACTCGACAGGGCGAGGGTTTTCACCGAACATCCCTGCATGAGCCTTTCATGCCGCTTCCCACGGACCGCAGTTGCGGGTGCCGTGCTTGTCCTGTCGCTCCCCGCGATGCTGCTCCCCACCGCCGTCGCCACGGCCCAGGCCAAGCCAGCATCAAAGCCCGCAGCGCTGTCACCCGCGATGGCGCCGATCACCCGGGCGGTGTCCAGCGCCATCAGCGGCGACCGGGCCTTCCGGACGGTGGACTACGTGCAGCGCTATTTCCGACTGCCGGGCAATCGGGGATTCGACCTCGCCATCGATACCGTCGCGTCGCTGCTGCGCGTGGCCGGTTACGTCGAAGAGGCCAGCGCTCCCGCCTCGGCCCGTCTCGTGTACCGCATCGAGTCGCGTCCCATGCGCGACATGGCCTGGACGCCTGAAGGTGCTTCGATCACGATCGTCGGCCAGTCTACGGCACTGCAGTCGTGGCCGGCCAACATGAACATGATTGCGATCAACTCCACCTCCACCGCGCCCGAAGGCGTGACGGCGGCCGTGGTCGACGTGGGCGCTGGTGCGGACGTCGATTTTTCCGCGATTGACGTGAAAGGGAAGATCGTGCTGGCCGAGGGGAACGCGCGGTCGATTTTCCTGAAGGCCATGCAGAAGGGCGCCGCCGGCGTGCTGGCCGCGCAGAAGCTCCCCGAGTACAACCAGCAGTCGAAGAACGTCACGTCGATCCAGTTCACCGGCATCGCGCGCGACACGCTGATGCCGGGCTGGCTGCTGTTCGTGTCGAGGGCGTCGCGCGATGCGCTCAAGTCGGCGCTCGCACGCGGCCCCGTGAGCGTACACGTCACCGTGCGCACCCTCTTCGAGCGTCAGCCGGAGCGCACGTTGGTGGCCGAGATCCGTGGCGCGTCCAAGCCCACTGAACGCTTCGTGTATTCGGCGCACGTGCAGGAACCCGGCGCCAACGACAATGCCACCGGCGTCGGCACGCTGGCCGAGATGGCACGCGTGGCGGCGCTGATGGTGAACGCGGGCACGGCGAATCCGCAGCGCACGGTCACCTTCCTGTGGGGCGACGAGATCCGCTCCACCGATCGGTTCATCAAGGAAGACAGCGTGCGCCGCACCGGTGTGAAATGGGGCATGTCACTCGATATGGTCGGCGAAAATACCGCCAAGACCGGCGGCACGTTCCTCATTGAAAAAATGCCCGATCCGAGTGCCGTCTGGGTGCGTGGCCAGGACAAGCACACGGAGTGGGGCGGACGCCCGCTGGCGGAGAAGGACATCCGGCCGCACTGGTTCAATGATTTCGTGCGGCAGCGCTGCCTCGATCGCGCCGCGCAGACCGGTTGGGTGGTCAAGGCGAATCCGTTCGAAGGTGGCAGCGATCACACGCCGTTCCTGAACGCGCAGATTCCGGCCGTGCTGCTCTGGCATTTCACCGATCAGCACTACCATACCGACCTCGATCGCATCGCGATGGTGAGCGCCGCGTCGCTCGGCAACGTGGGCTCGTGTGCGCTGACCACCGGCCTGTTGCTGGCCGACGGCTCGCGCGCGGTCGTGCTGGCCGCACTCGAAGAGCTGACGCGCGCGGCCGAAAAGGAGCTCGCCACGCAGATCGCGCTCAGCCGCGATACGCTGTCACGCAGCGGTAGCGTAGAGACCGAGCGACACATCATCGATGTGTGGCGTGATTTCTATCTCGGCGCGATCGATCGCATTCCCGACATCGCGGTTGGTTCGATCGAGTTTGCTGTTCCGATAGCCGCGGCAAAGGTGCGGGTGCGTGCGGTGGCTCTATACGGGTTCTGAGTGCTGGTGCTACACCGTAGGTGCACGCGAAGCACGCGAAGAGTCGCGAAGAACAGCATCCAAGAATTGTCGTTTGCAGTTCTTCGCGTTCCTTCGCGATCTCCGCGAGCTTCGCGTGAACCTGCTGACTATCAAACCACACCACGCCAGCCGTAAGCTCTCCACGTGTACTCCGCCTGCCTGTTCTGCAGCCGCGCTCTCGGCCGCAATGAATCGATCGAACACTTCCCCGTGAGTCGTCGATTGGCGTTCGACGCGGCCAAGGGACGGTTGTGGGTGATATGCCCTACCTGCGCCCGCTGGAACCTCACGCCGCTCGAGAGTCGCTGGGAAGCGATCGATGAAGCGGAGCGTGCCTATCGCGATACGAAGCTGCGCACCGCCACGAAGCACATCGGTCTCGCGCGGTTGAAGGAAGGCACGGAGCTCGTGCGCATCGGCAAACCGCTGCTGCCGGAGTTCGCGGCGTGGCGGTATGGCAGCGTGTTCAGGAAGCGATATCAGCGCACCGCGCTGCTGGCCGCGCCTCCGATCATCGTAGGCATAGGACATCTCACCATGCTAGCCGCTGGTGCGACGCCGTCGATTCTGGTGGGGCGCACCACGGCGATGGTGGCCTCACAGGCCGCCACTGTCGTGAACATGCTGCGCCGTGCGCGAAACGTGTGCCTGCGCGTGCGCGATGATGGTGGCGCGCTGCTGGCGCTCACGGCCTGGGATGCCAGTCGCTCTGAACTCGTGAATCGTGATGACGGTGCATGGACGATGCGCCTCGCACACCGGAACGTCTCGTCAGATGCTGGCTTCTCGTTCCGCGATCTCACAGGCGACAGTGCACGTCGCGCGCTGGCGACACTGCTCCCGACTGTGAATTATCAGGGCGACAGTCGGAAGACTGTCGCCACCGCGGTCGACGTAGTGAGTGAGCATGGAAATCTTGCGTGGGCGCTGTTGACCGCAGAAGATCGCCGAGGACGGTCGTACAAGAAGCTCGATAAAATACCCTTGGGTCGACTCCCCGGCGCGTATCGCCTCGCCCTCGAAATGACCCTGCACGAGGACGACGAACGTCGCGCGCTCGAGGGGGAACTGGCCGCACTCGAGGCGCGCTGGCGCGAGGCCGAGGAGATCGCCGGGATCTCGGATGATCTGCTGCTGCCGGCCGAGATTGACGCGGAGCTGGAACGGCTGCGGTCGTCTCGCCTCGCACGTAGGAGGAGCGATGGTACGGATCTCGCTGGCAACTTCGGGTAGTGCGCATCGCGTCGCGCCATGCTATCCTCTCTCCCGAGATTCGACTATTACGTAGACATGAGGATTCGTGAACGGGACCAGCTACCTCTACATCAAGGCGCTACACGTCATCGCGGTCATCGCCTGGTACGCCGGGCTGTTTTATATCTTTCGCCTGTACGTGTACCACGTACAGAAGCGCAGCGAGCCGGCCGTGACGGCCACCCTCGAGGTCATGGAGCGGCGCCTGCTGCGCGCCATCATGACGCCGGCCATGGTCGTGGCCGTCGGCGCCGGCACGGCGATGCTGGTGATGAATCCCGCGCTGCTGAAAATGCCGTGGATGCACGCCAAACTCGGCGCGGTCTTCTTCCTGCTCGGCTATCACGGCCTCGCCTCGTGGACGCGCAAGAAGTTCCTGCAGGGCGAGTACGTGCTCAGCGAAACCGCGTGCCGCTGGATCAACGAAGTCCCCACGATCTTGCTGCTCATCATCGTGATCGGCGTGATCGTGCGACCGGGCGCGTAATGTGAGTCTCAACGGGCGGCATCTCACAATCAACGGTGTGCGACTCTGGGTCGAAGACACCGGCGGACGTGGACCGCCCGTGTTGTTCTCACACGGGCTGCTCTGGAGTACGCGCATGTTCGATGCACAGGTGGCGACGCTGCGTTCGCGCTACCGCTGCATCGCTTGGGATCATCGCGGTCAGGGCCTAAGCGACGTGCCGAAGGTTCGCGCCATCCGCATCGAAGACTGTTACGCCGACGCGATCGCCATCATCGAGCAACTCGGCGTGGCACCGGTGCACATCGTCGGCCTCTCCATGGGTGGATTCGTGGCCATGCGACTCGCCGCGCGCCGTCCGGATCTTGTCCGGTCGTGCGTACTGCTGGACACGAGTGCCGAGGCCGAACCCGCCGAGAGCGTCCCGAGGTATCGCACGCTCAATCGGGTGGCGAGGTGGTTCGGACTGCGCCCCGTGGTGAATCAGGTCATGCCGATCATGTTCGGAACGACGTTTCTCACCGACCCCGCCCGTGCCGTCGAGCGCGAGGCCTGGCGTGACCGATTGTCGCGGAACCGCCGCGATATCTGGCGTGCGGTGAACGGTGTGATCGAGCGCGAGCCGATCATGCCGGAACTCGGACACATCACGGCGCCCACGTTGATCATGGTGGGCGATGAAGACGTGGCGACCGTACCGCTCAAAGCAGAACGCATCCACGCCGCCGTGCGCGGATCGAAGCTGGTACGCATTCCGCACGCGGGACATTCGAGTAGCGTGGAGCAACCCGGGCATGTCACGGCGGCGATCGAAGCGTGGGTGGGGCGGGTGGAGGCGAGAGAGCACGGCTGACCGTCGTTCTCCTTTTCTCTTTTTCTCCTAAGCGCTGCGTGATCAGTTCATCAACGTTTCTTGAACCGAGCACGCGGAGTACACGGAGAGCGCGCGCTGAGCAGAAAAGGAGGGCCCCTGACCGACTATAGCAGCTGACGCAGCACGTCGTCGTCCAGGCGGTGCCCGCCACCGAACGTGAACTCATCGACCACGACCCCGATCGAGTCGATGCGCTTGCGAAGGCTGCGTCGGAATGAGTCGGAGGCGAACTTGTCCTTGTCGCCCACGACGACCTGCACGGCGGTTCCAGTCCACGCTGCCCGCATGGCGTCGTCCGACACGTCGTGTGCGAAGCTCCCTGCCCACAGCACGTGCGTCGCCACGTCGGCGCCCTCTTCCGGTACCCCACGGTCGGCGACATCCGCCACCCAGCGCATGCTCATGGCGACTCCCTGCGAGAAGCCGAGCACCTTGATGGCCGGTACGTCACCGCGGGCCTCGAGTATCGCGTCGACTTCCTGCCCCACCACGGCGTGCAGCATACCGAGCGCGTCGCGCAGGTCGTCCTCACGGTCATCGCGCGTGAGCCACGTGGCTCCGGTGCGCGCGAGATGCTTGCCGTCGGCCCGCGGCAGCTCCAGGTAGAAGCGCGACAGCCCCTCGGGGGCGATCACGCGCGTCGTGCGGGGCGCCAAACGGGCAAAGGTGGTCAGGAACTCGCTGGCCAACTGTCCGTAGCCATGGAAGACCACCCACAGCGTTGTGGCGTCGGCCACGTCGGCGCCAGCGGTGGCGTACCGGGCCGTACGCTCCACGGCCAGTTTGTGCATGGTGATCGCCGCAGCGGCGTCACGGGCGGCGTCTTGAAATTCAGTCATCGTGCTTGAATCTAGTCACCCGAGAAACCGGCATGTAACGAGGCATATGGACCGGCGGTCCGAATTATTTCTTAACGCGAGAACATGCGCTGTTCGCTTGACACCGCCTTGTACCATTTCGAATACTTCCCCGTCCGAAGTGCCGTCGCGATTGCCTCTGAGCGTGCCTCCCTCCCGCATGCTCCTGTCGGCCCTCTTGGACATGACATGCAGCAACGGAGTAGCGGTATGGCGATGAATCGTATTGCGGCACACAACGCGGAAGTCACACTCGGACGCGATCAGTCAGCGGCCGCACCGTTGATGACGATCACGTACCGCAGTCGCGCGACCTCACCGCTCTCTGAAACACAGCTGGGCGATCTGCAGCACACCGCTGCTGCGCGAAATCGCGCCGAGAACATTACCGGCATGATGGTTTACAACGACGACCGCATCTTTCAGTGGCTCGAAGGACCGCCGGCCAGCATCGCCCGCATCTGGTCATCGATCAGCCGCGACCCCCGACACGCGGACATCGAAGCCTTGTCGGTGCACACCGCCCCCACGCGGCTGTTCGGAAAGTGGAACCTCAAGCTCACCACCGGACCGGCGGACCCGCTGATCGGCGAGATGACCGCCGCCACGATGTCGTCCACCAACGCCGCCGCCGAGCGATTGGCCGCCCTCGCCATTGCCGCCGAACCAACCGAAGCACGTCTGTTGTTGCACGCGGCGTATGCCGAGTTCCGCTCGATCTCGGCACTCACGGAGTTGCTCATCGAACCCGCCGCGCGCAGTCTGGGCGACCTGTGGGCCGCAGACGATTGCGGCGAGTACGAAGTGACGCTGGGACTGTGCCGCCTGCAGACGTTCCTTCGCGAAGTCGCTGCCGAGAGCCTGCAACAACACATCGCACATCCGCTCGTCGTGCTCGTGGCGCCGTTGCCGGGCGAAATCCATATGCTCGGCGCTACGCTCGACGCGGAAGTACTCTGGCAAGCCGGCCATGACACGCGTGTTCGCTTTCCGTCCACCGAGCAGGCGCTCGAGCGAATCGTGGCGTCGAACTGGTTCGACGTGATCGATCTGTCGCTCAGCCCGGCGTTCACCCGTGAGCATCGCATCGATCGCATGAGTCACATCATCGACTCCGTGCGCCGCGCGTCGAAGAATCCCGCGCTTGTGGTCATTGCGGGTGGACGCGCGTTCTACGACCGCACCGCGTCGAGCGCCGACGTGCAGGCCGATGTCAGCTCGACGTCCGCCGCGCATCTGCCCGCCGATCTCGCACGGGCGCATGGATCACGGCAGCATGAACAGCGCAGCGTCGGGATCCCGCGCGCTCTGTAGCGCAGCCACGACAACCTGCGCGGCGATCATGCTGTACGTGATGCCATTGCCGCCGAATCCAGCGACGACCCACGTGTGTCGCGTCCCCGGAAGTCGATCGATCAGGGGTAAGGCCGTCGTGGACTCGCCGAACGCGCCGCCCCACACATGGCTGACACGGAATCTCGTGTCCGGCAGCAGCGCTCGGACATCCTCGCTGATCGCGCGTGCTTTCACCGCAAGTCGATGCGCGATGGTGTACGCGCTGGAGGCGTCCTCATCATGCCCGCCGGCGATCAATCGGCCATCGGCCGTCGTGCGCAGGTACAGATACGGATCCGCGGCCTCCCACACCACGGTACGCGAGAGCCACGCCGGGAACACCGCGTTCGGCGCCGTCGCCATTGCCCAAGTGGAATGGATTTGATGATCCCGACTCGGCACCCGTCGGGGAACCTCGTAGCCCGTGCAGAACACGACCTGATTGGCGAACACGCGCGGTCCGCTCGCCGTGGTCAGTTCGACGCCATGCGCACCGCTCTCCACCCCGGTCACATCGACGTCGGACAGAATGCGCCCGCCGCGCGCCACAACGCGCCGTAGTAGCCCGGCGGTAAGCTGCGCTGGATCGGCGGTCGCCGACCCGGTACTGACGATGGCCCCGGTGCGCGCGATGCCGTAACGCGCACGCAGGGTGGCCGCTGACAGGAACGTACCCGGTACGCCCGCACGCTCCCGCGCTTCGACCTCGGCCGCAAGTGCACGAGCGCCGTACGCGTCGCCGGCAAGATACAGACTCTCGCGAGTGCCGAATGCGCAGCGTATCCGCTCGCGACGCACCAACGACGTCAGATCCTGCACGGCGCGCACCGATCGTTGATACGCGCGCGTGGCCGCGGGCCAGCCGATCTTGCGCGCCAGTCGGTGCAGCGGCAGATCGATCTCGAACTGCAACAACGCGGTCGATGCCAGGGTACTGCCGGTGATTGGCGGTCGTCGATCGAGCATCGTGACCGCACGTCCCGCCGCGGTCAACGCGTGCGCCACCAGTGCGCCGCTGATGCCGGTGCCGACGACGACGACATCGTCGATGACCTCCCTGACCACGTCGGCATCGAGCGGCGTATGCGGCACTGCGAGCCCGGTCGAGTCGGCCCACAGTGAGCGGCCCCGTCGGAGCCGACGGTGGGTCGTCGCCGATCCCGTGCTATCCACCGATCACCGAGCCCAGCACGCTGATCAGGAGCGCCACGACGGCGGTATTGAACGCCCATGCGATGACGCCGTGCATGAGGGCGGTACGACGAATGTGCCGACCACGAATGGCCACATCCGACGTCTGCGCGGTCATGCCGATCACGAACGCAAAGTAGGCAAAATCGAGATAGTCCGGCAAATCATCCAAGCCGGGAAATTCGAGCGGGCCGTTGCTATTCAGTGTGGGCGACGACACGGTTTTCGGTGTGTCGTGATACAGGTGCGCGTACCGTACGGTGAACACCGTGTGGATCAACGTCCACGCCAGGGCCACCGCAGAGAGGGACAGCAGAATCGCCTGCGTGCGTGCGGCGCTCGCCATGTCGGTACTTGCTTTCAGCAGCACGAGCACAGCCAGCAGCGACGCGCCGGCACCCATCAACACCAACGCCAGCGAAGCCACCCGACTCGGATCCTCGCGCTTGGCGTGGGCGCGTATTTGCGCGGGCCGCAACGTGAGAATCGTGAACCACGTGAGCAGCAATGCCGTCGCCGCAAAGGCATCCCACGCAGCCACGGCGCGCAATTCCATCACGAAGCGCGCCGGCAACAGGAGCAGCGTGAGCACGCTCACCGACACAGCCCAGGCCAGGCGCGTGCCCGCCCGCATATGGGCGAGGCCATCGCGTAGACCGGTTCCAGTCGTCAGCTTATCGTGCACTTGGGCTCCTCGATGCGTCTCGGGTGTGGCTACGGCCGGTGCTCCTGACGCACTTGACGCAGCATTGTAGTCGCATCGATCAGCGTCTCTACTTGCAGCAGACGTCGTGACTCCTTGCCGATCCACACCACCGACTCACGCTTCGGCGCGAGCGTGAAGATCACCACGTGCGCCTCTTCGCCAAGCACCGTGGCGCTGCCGGTGACCTCGATCCGGTACTCGCGCAGACCACTGTCGGTATCATACACGCGGAAGCGTGCCGCGTAGCCCTTCTCGAGTGGCAATGAGCGTACCACCAAGTCCCAGTTCCCCGAGTCGAAGGGGGCGATGGCCAACGTGGTATCGATGGGCAGCGACGGCACATCGACCGGACCGATCGACCCCTTTACCCGCTTGCCGTTGAAGTCGATCGAAATCAGTCGCGACGACGACACATTGCGATGACGACGTGGCGCCAGCGTCCGCGCATCGGTCACCGTGGAATCGATCAGTGGAGCCCGCCCGGGTGACACGGTGAGCACACGATGAATCACGGGCACATCGCCGCGCATCTCGAGTTTTACCACGTCCACCGCGGTGCCCAGCATCTGTTGCTGTTCACCGCGATACGCGATCAGCGAATACTGCACCGAGTCGGCAAGAATTCGGCTGCCGCGCAGCGTGGAATCGCCGGGTGCGATCAGCACGGCCTGCACCGTTTGCGTTTCGACCGGGGCCACCTGTTGCGCGACGAGCGGGGCGGACGACGGCCCCAGCAGCAGCGCTGTCGAGAGTCCGCGCACGATCGTCGGGAGCGTCGAGGTGTGGCGGAGGATGAACCGGGCCGGTGAGCGAACCGACAAGGGCGCCAGTGAGCGAGGCATACCGAAAGCTAGCATCAGCAGGTGCACAATCGCCCACGGGTGGCCAGTGTGGGTACGCGCCCCACGCAAATGCAGCTTCGGCGCAGGAGCGCGTAGCGCCGGGCCACCGCGATTCGCCAACACCTACCGTCGCGGCCCCGTCCAGATCACGATGCTACCGCAGGTGCTCGTTCCCATCGTGAACTCCGGTGGCCGTGTCACGGCGCTCACGTACACTTCGATCGCGCGAATCTCCATCGGCGACACGTAGTCGTTGATACTTTCCTGGCCATCGATGTTGAGGATGCGCGTGCCATCGATGAAAACGGTGGGCACACAGGAGCCGCGGAAATCTCCACGCAGCAGCACCCGATCACCACCTGCGCCAGGGACCACGCGAACACCGGCCAACGCGGCAAACAGATCCGACGTTTGTGACTCGACACGCGTGTCCAGATCCTCAGGACCCAAGAACTTGCCGAACCCACGTTGACGCCGCTCCTCGAAGTCCACCATACTCGGCCCCAGAAGACGTCGCCGTTGGGCGCGCACTTGCACGGTGTCGAGCACGAGCAACCGCTCGAGGCGCGTACTCACGGTCAACGACGCATCAGCACGCAGTGCGACGATCTCACGCGACGGCTGATACCCGATCGCGGTGGTTTCCAGCAGGTAGCTGCCGGTGGGCAATCCACTCAGCGCGAATCGGCCATCGCTCGCGCTTCGCACGTCGAGTCCGTTACCCCACACCGTGACGCGTGCGTTGGCCAGTGGCTGATCGCCCGCACCGCGTGTAAACACGCGGGTGATGCCGTCGATACGAGCCGTCCCACGGACCACCTCGATTTCCGTCGCAGCAAGCGAGTCGGCGACCGAATCACTCGCCACCGCAGACGCCGCCGCGACCACCATCGTCGTGCGACGCGCCTCTCCGATCAGGAGATCGAGTCGCGCAATCCCGTACGTCGGCAATGCGACATCGAGTACGCCCGTGGAATCCGCTCCGCTCCACGCTCGCACGCGCAGCGTGCCACCCGGAGGAACACCACACACCACATAGCGACCCGTCGGTGTTGACGATACTTCAACACCGCCCAGCGACCGCTCGAGCCGCGCGTTCTTCAGCGCGAACTCCACCCACTGAATACGCACGGTACCCGGTGCGCCGACCTCGATGTTGCGCGTATTGCGGAGGACGCCATGGACGTACCCCGACGAATCGCGAGCCGCCGCGTCGCCACACACGCGCGCTACCAGTGCACGTCCCGACGGCACCGCAATCACCGTGCGACTCGTGCCCTTGGCCGTCACCTCAACGCGGACAGCGAGCTCATCGACCGCGAGCGAGTCCAGCGAGGGATGCAGGGCCCCCACGATCCACGGTCCCGGCTCCAGACTGTCGACGCTGAAGCGCCCGAGACTGTCGGCCCTGATCGCGCGCGTATCACCGCGGTCGCGCGCATTGACGAGCTGAATCGTCGCGAGCGCCAACGGTTGCGCCCGCACACTGTCGTACGCCACGCCACGCAGCTTCCCCGACGTCGGCCGCAATTGCGCCGACAGGCTCAGCATCGGCGACACACCAAGGAGCACCGCCCACCATACCCGCCGGTTCACATGCATAGACGAAACCATGCAGCCATCGCGCGCCCCCCGCAACTCCTCTGGAAGCAAAGGAAGCGGCGTTACCAAACCCGAGGCAACGCCGCTTCCGACCGTCTCACACACGTTCGCCACCAATCAGCTTCCCCGGCGTCTCACACGGTAGCCACCGTGGCCGACCGTGGCCCACCCGTGGTCCTAGTAGCGGTAGTGATCCGACTTGAACGGGCCCTGCGGATTCACGCCAAGGTACGCGGCCTGTTCCGTGTTCAGCTCCGTGAGCTTCACGCCAAGCTTGGGCAGGTGCAACCGTGCCACCTTCTCGTCGAGATGCTTCGGCAGTGTGAATACGCGCTTGCCGTAGTTCTCGGCGTTCGCGTGCAGTTCGAGCTGCGCCAGCACCTGGTTGGTGAAGCTCGCCGACATCACGAAGCTCGGGTGACCCGTCGCGCAGCCGAGGTTCATCAAGCGGCCCTCGGCGAGGATCAGGATCGAGCGGCCGTTCGGTAGCACGAACTCGTCGTACTGCGGCTTGATGTTGATCCGCTTCATGCCTTCGACCTTCTTGATACAGGCCATGTCGATCTCGATGTCGAAGTGGCCGATGATCGCCACGATCTCCTTGTCCTTCATGCGACACATCTGCTCGACGGTGATAACGTTCTTGTTGCCCGTGGCGGAGACGAAGATGTCGGCCGTGTCGACGATGTCGTCGAGCGTCGTGACCTGGTAGCCTTCGAGCGCCGCCTGCAGCGCGCAGATGGGATCGATTTCGGTGATGATCACGCGTGCGCCCTGACCCTTGAGTGCCTGCGCGCAGCCCTTGCCCACATCGCCGTATCCCATCACGACGGCGATCTTGCCGGCG
>JBBQXC010000101.1:0-17694 GCA_038210005.1 Gemmatimonadales bacterium | reverse complement strand
TGATATCTCGCTGCAGCCCTGAAGAAGCCGCAGGTCATCGATACCGTCCCACACATCCATCGATCTCGAACTTCGATTGTCAAATAGCGATCCTGCTTCCCTGCTATCACGTCGCAACCGCTTGCGGTTGCGTCAGTTACCGTTCTCTCTTTCGCCGCGTTCTCTGCGGCAGATCGTATTAATAAACCGTCGTGCGGCTCTCGTCAAGGCGTCCGGTTGAGCTTTTTTACGAGTTCGAAGCGCGTTCGTGATCAGCACGAAACCTGCCTCCCTCGCAGCCCGAACGGCCGCCGCGCGTCCACTCAAGGACCGCGCCTGCCGCGCTTCGCACCGATCCCTGCTAGGCTATGCCTGAGAGAATCCGGCCCGCTGAAGCAACGACATACCAGCCGAAGCCGGTGAACAAGCACCCCCGCAGCGCCACATGCACCGAAGTGCTATGGTCGAGTCGGCTACGTTCAACCGTCTCGGCGGGTCGGGGATATAAACCCATTGGAAGACGACTGTCAACTGCCGTATGACAAATTATGTGGCAAGGCAATAAAAAGGCGGGCAATCTCCTGGATTGCCCGCCCGTCCCACACGGGATCGTCAGTTTCCGCCGCCGCCCCGGGGCTTCGCCGTACGACCCGTTCCACCAACGCCAGCGCTGCTGCCGCCCGTGGCGCCACTGCTACCACTACTGCCGCTCGCGCCGCTCCCCGTCCGGCCGCTACCACCGTATCCGATCGGCGCCGGGGGATTCGAGCCGCCCGACGACGCGCGTGTATAGCCCCCCCCTCGTACCGCCCGTCCGGCATTCACTCGCGTGGCAGGGTCGGTGTCGCCCCGATTCACGATGATGATCGGCGTGTTTCCTGGATAAAAGCCATTGCCGAAGCCATACGGATTGAACAGTCCGCCATATCCGTATCGAAGGCTGTACGCGTCAAACGGGCTCAAGCCGTACTGCCAGCCCAGTCCCCACGCGCCCATACCACCCGGGCCGTAGCAGAAGTCGTCCATACGGCTGCAACCGCCGCGAGCTCGTGAGCTGGCGATCCCACCCGTGATCACGTCGCTGTTTATTGGTCTGTTCCAATCGACGCCCGGCGTCCGTACCGCGAACGTTTCAGGATTTGAGATCGCGATCATCAAATCGATCACGCGCGACGGCATCCCGCCATCAGCCAATCGCACGAGTTCCTGACCGCTCACCGAAAACTGCTGCCGGGTTTCCGTGAGCCAGGCTTCGGTGAGTGCAGCCGGGGCGCGCTTCGCCACTTCGAGGACGTCGCGGTTGATGAGCGGCGCGCCGACCGCGAGGCGCAGCGACAGGGTCGACGGCGCGGCACTCGCGCCGAGCCGCGTCCACTCGCCGAGCGAGTCCACGACGTAGCGCAGCGTCATCACCGACGTGGCCGAATTTCCGCCCACATCCAGATGCTGCACCTGCATCCACTCGCCGGCCGACGACATCGTCATCAGCCCGGTTTCTGAACGCCTGGCGCCGCGACCGCACGCGAGGTCCGCCTGCATCAGGAGCCGGCGGTCGTCGGGCATCCAGGTGGCTGTCTCGGTGCCGGCGCAACCGTCGATCGACTTCGCGGCGCGCGTACCGGGAAGAGGGACCGCCGAACGCGTCGACACGTTGGCACTATCGAAGACGACGAGGTCGACACTTCCCGCGATCGTGGTTGAGGGCACGACACAGGCCATCGAGGGCGGTTTCGGCGTCTCGCCACCCCCAGCCACTCTTGACTGTGCCGAAGGCCTCCAGCAGCCCATCCACGGCTGAAAGCGAGGGTCGACGGCGGCGACGCCCTTGGTCAGCGTCGAGACCGTCTGCGCGGGCAACGCCACCGCGCACATGAACGACGCGGTCGCCATGACGCGAGCCGCGCGCAACGCACCAACTGGACCAATCAACGTCATCATATCGTCCTCAGAAGCGGAAGAGAAAGCCGGCGGTCAGGCCGACACCGGACAGGTCGATAGGCGAGAAATCGCGGAAGTCGGAACTGAGCGCGCCACGCGCCTGCTCATATCGCAACTCGGCGTTGAGGCCGACACGCGGCGTCAACGAATAGGTCGTGCCGACCGAACCGAACGCCATCGCTGACCAATCGGTAGACCGTAGCGACGAGCCGAACACGTCGAGTGTCTGGAAGTCGACGAAGTCTCCATCCTGCTTGAACAGGGAATACATCACGCCACCGCCCGCCGCGACGTACGGTGACAGTTTGTTCGGCACCCACGCCAACGAGCCGATCGTGCGGCCTTCCGGACGCAGGTGCAGCTTCAGTCCCGCGGTGAACGGAATACGCCGGAACGTGGTGCGCTGTTCGATGGGTAAGTCGTCGTCGTCGACGAAGTCGCGATACTCAGAACGCGCCACGCGTGTGCTGATGCCAGTTCCCAACAGCACATCGACGCGCGAATGTACGCGAAACGCGAGATCGGTGGCGAATGACAGACCACCGAAATCACCGCGGTCTAGCGTGAGTCGCTTGGTGACAAAGGAGAACACGTCACTGGATGCGTTGGGTCGGGCGTAGCCACCCCGAATGGACAGCGTGCCGCGCGGCGGCGAGAACAGAAAGCCGTCGCCACCTTTGGACTGTGCCGAGAGCGGCAGCGCGAGACCGAGTGCCGCCAATACGCTACAGACGAACCGTATACCCATCGGAGGCGCTCTCTGAAAGAGGACTCTTCAGTATACCAGTGATCCGCAGCTCCGGTTCCACCAGCCCCACCATTCACCAGCCCGACCCGAGCGGGCAACCCGACGCGACCCCTCGTGTGTCTCCGCTCCGTCGCGCCGGGCCGGGCCCGCTCGTGGGTTGCCCCACACTACGGTGTCGTCGTCAGCAGCCCGTCACCGGCTGCGTCCGGATGGCCCGTCCCGGCGCGAACAGCGAAACGGCTAGAGGTTCGCGCCGTGGCACTTCTTGAACTTTTTCCCCGAGCCGCACGGACAAGCGTTGTTCCGAGGCGTCGACTCCCACCCCGCCGGCAAGACGCCACCGCCTGCTGCCAGGGATCGCACCGGTCCGGCGCCCACCACCGCCGGCGCGCCGCGCATGATCGGACGCGCCGGTTCTGCGACGCCGTCCTGGTCAGACTCCTCGAACTCGCCATCGAGTTCGTCGTCGATGGCATCGACCAGCTCGAGCTCTTCGGGCGGAATATCCTCGAGAATGCCGAGGGCGTTGAACCGCTTGGTGGGACGCATGTCCTGACGCGAGAATTCGGCCATCTGCGGTGCCGGCTCGGCGCTCTCCATCGGCGCCGGCTCGAAGACGAGCTGCGCCTTGAGGAATCGTTCGGTGAAGGTGTTCGCCAGATCGTGCATGAGATCTTCGAACATCGTGTATGCATCCTGCTTGTACTCGACGAGCGGATCCTTCTGGCCCCACGAGCGATAGTGAATCGAGGCACGCAGCTGGTCGAGGTCATACAGATGATCCTTCCACTTCTCGTCGATCACGTTGAGCGTGACGAGTGAGAGCAGACGATCGGCGAAGCCCTGCCCGCTCTCGTCGGTGACCGCATTCAGGCTGTCGAGCTTCTGGTCGAACGCCGCGCGCCCAGCCTCGACGGCCATGGCCTGTGCTTCTTCGACCGACGCCGCAGGCGCGCCGTCGGCAAACGCCGGCACCTGCAGCATGTAGTGCATGAGGAGGTCCTGCTGCACATACTCGAAGTCCCAGTCTTCCTGCTTGTCGAACGTGGCGAGTGCCTGCTCGACGCGGCGCTGCACGCCGCGATCGATCATCTTGAGGGCCTCGCCCTTGAGCTCCTCGCCGCCTTCGAGTGCGAACGCGCGCAACGAGTAGATCACCTCGCGCTGCTGGTTCATCACATCGTCGTACTCGAGCAGCCGCTTTCGCGACTGGAAGTTCTGCAGCTCGACACGCTTCTGCGCCTGCTCGATGGAGCGCGTGATGAGCGGGTGCGCGAGCACCTCGCCATCCTGCGCCCCCATGCGATCCATCAGCTTCGCGATCCGGTCGGATCCGAAGAGACGCATCAGATCATCTTCGAGCGACAAGAAGAACTGCGACGCGCCCGGGTCGCCCTGCCGGCCGGAGCGTCCGCGCAGTTGGCGATCGATACGGCGGGATTCGTGGCGCTCGGACCCGATGATGTGCAGGCCGCCGATTTCGGAGACCTCGATCTCCTTGCCGTCCGGGTCGGTGACCGTCGATGGCTTCGACTCGGTGATGCCGGCGCCGAGCTTAATGTCGGTGCCGCGGCCAGCCATATTGGTCGCGATCGTGATGGCGCCCGGGTGACCAGCGCCCGCCACGATCTCGGCTTCCCGCTGGTGGTACTTGGCGTTCAGCACGTTGTGTTTGAGACCGGCGCGTGCGAACAGTCGCGCAAGCGTTTCGGAGGCTTCGACGCTGGCCGTACCGACGAGCACCGGAAACCCGAGTTCATGCAGCCGCTTCGTCTCGTCGACGATCGCATTGTACTTCTCGCGGCGCGTCTTGAAGACGTAGTCCTGGCGGTCATCGCGTGCAATCGGCCGGTTCGTGGGAATGACCGACACGGACAGGCCGTAGATCTCGTGGAACTCGTTCTCTTCCGTTTCGGCCGTACCGGTCATGCCGGCCAGCTTCTCGTACATGCGGAAGTAGTTCTGAATCGTGATCGTGGCGAGCGTCTGCGTCTCGCCCTTCACTTGCACGCGCTCTTTGGCTTCGACCGCCTGGTGCAACCCTTCGCTCCATCGACGCCCGGGCATCGTGCGACCGGTGAATTCGTCCACGATAAGCACCTGCCCTTCCTGCACGACGTAGTTCACGTCCTTCTCGTACAGGGCATGCGCACGCAGCAGCTGATGAATGATGTTCAGCCGCTCGCTCTTGAGCGCGTACTCGCGCTCGATGGCATTACGCTGCTCGAGTCGCTCCGTCGCGGAAACACCGTGATCGCGGTCGAGCTTGCCGATCATCAGCGAGATGTCGGGGAGCACGAACTGGTCGTGCGCTTCCGGCGAGAGGTAGTCGAGTCCCTGCTCGGTGAGGTGTACCGTATGTCCCTTCTCATCGAGCACGTACAGCAGATCGTCTTCGATCTCACGGTACGTACGTTTGCTCATCGGGAGCTTCTTGTCCGAGATGATGTCGAGCTCCATGCGCTGCACGAGCTGCTTGACACCGGACTCCTGCAGCGCCTTGACGAGCCGCTTGTTCTTCGGGCCGCCGAGTTGCGCCTTGTACAGATTCAGCGCCGCGTTCTGCTCGTCCTTGGACTCGAGGGCGCGTTCGCCTTCACCGACCAGCGTGTTCACCAGTTCGGACTGGCGGCGGACGAGGCGTTCGACGGCCGTATTGAATTCCGCGTATCGACCATCGCTCTCGTTGCCGACCGGGCCCGAGATGATCAGCGGCGTACGCGCTTCGTCGACGAGGATCGAGTCGACTTCGTCGATGATCGCGAAAATGTGCGTGCGCTGCACGCGCTGTTCGAGCGACACGACCATGTTGTCGCGTAGATAGTCGAAGCCGAACTCGTTGTTGGTGCCGTAGGCGATGTCGCAGCCGTAGACGGCGCGACGCTCGTACGTTCCCGGCTCCGTGTCGTCGAGACAGCCGACCGTGAGCCCCAGCCATCGATACAGATGCCCCATCCACTGCGAGTCGCGACGGGCGAGGTAGTTGTTCACCGTCACGAGGTGCGCGCCACGTCCTGGGAGCGCATTGAGATACATCGGGAGCGTCGCGACGAGCGTCTTGCCTTCACCCGTCGCCATCTCCGCGATGCGGCCAAGGTGCAGCTGGATCCCGCCAATCAGTTGGACGTCGTAGGGGACCATGTCCCACGTGAGCTCGTTGCCGGTCACCATGACCGCGGAGCCCTTGAGTCGCCGGCACGCCTCGCGCACGGTGGCGAAGGCCTCGGGGAGGAGCTCGTCGAGCACTTCGGCGATGGCCGCGCGCAGTTCGCCCTCCACGCCCCCGCGTCCGTCGGCGCCCTGGAGTTCAAGATCGATGCGCTCGCGCTCGGCCGCGTCGGCGGTGTCGTGCTTGGCCGCCTTGAGCTCCGCAATGCGGCTCTCGATAGGACCGGTCCGTTCGGCGAGAATGCCACGGAACTTGGCGGTCTGCCCCTGAATCTCGTCGTCGGACAACGTCGCGAGGCGCGCTTCGATCTCATGGATCTCGGACAGCACCGGCTGCACCCGCTTCCGTTCACGTTCGTGCCGCGTGCCGAACACGCGTCCAATCAAGCCCTTCAGCATACGAACCTCATGGCAAGGGCGTCGCGACGACGAAGTCCCCGTACGCCATCAGGCGCGCGCTGGGCCCTCCGTCGTCGTCGACTCCCGGGAATTCTCGAGATAGAGTCCGGTGGTCGCGATGTACGTGTCCACGGCGTCAGGAACGAAGCCCCGAATGGAGCGCCCGTCCCGTACCCGTGCCCTGATTTCGGTTGAAGATACGTCGACGCGTCGCGTCGCCAGTCGTCGTGCGGTCGCTGCTCCGACGCTCTCCAGCGGGACGGAACGCGCGGCGACGTCGTGACCACGGTCGGCGCGGTGCAGCACAACCAGCTGCACCATCGACAACAACCGCGTCACGTCGCCCCAACGCGGTAACGTGGAGACCACGTCATCGCCGACCAGCAGGTGAAGCGTCGCCGACGGCCAGCGTCGGCGCAGAGACTCCACGGTGTCAACCATGAAAGATAACCCGCCCCGATCGATTTCGATGGGGTCGACGTCGATGCGCGGGATCCCGCCAAAGCAGGCCTGCACCATCGCGAGCCGGTGCGCGGCGGCCGTCTGCTTGCCGCCCTTGAGCGGCTGTCGGGCCGCCGGGACGATCAGCAGGCGATCGAGCGCGAGCTCATCGAGGGCATCCTGTGCCGCCAGCAGGTGGCCGACATGCGGCGGATCGAAGCTTCCGCCAAGAATGCCGATACGCATCGAAGTCAGACGGTGCGGATCATCGGCGACGCGCTGGACCTGGGCGCGCGTAGGCGATCGGCGACAAGACGGCCGGGGGCGGTGCCTTGGCGGCGGTGGCCGAGTCGGCCGGTGCCGCTCCACAAGCCGCCTTGACCAACGGATCCCCGGGGTAGGCCCGCCACATGGCGGTACACGTCTCCGCGGCGTCTTCCTTCCAGCGGATTTTCGTATACAGCTCGTGCAACCGCAGCCACGAGAGGCGGGCCGCTTTCGTGCTCGGGTACGTCGTGACGACGTCCTTGAAGTAGATGATCGCGGGGTCCACGGCCCGACGAACACGGACGTAGTGGACGCCGGTATCGTAGTCCTTCTGCGCCATCCACTCTTCGAGCTGGACGATACGCTTCTTGGCGTCGTCGGTCTCCTTGCTCTCGGGATACGACGAGAGAAGGGCCCGGAGAATCGAAACGGCTTTCTGGCCGTTCTCGGGATCGAGGGACGGCCGGCGCCACAGACTCTGATAGCTGCGTCCGACACCAAGCATGGCCGTCGGCGCAAGCGTGTCGTCGGGGAAGCCGTCGGTGATACGCTCGAAGGCCTGCGCGGCCAACAAATATTCGCTCTGTCGCTCGTGTGACAGCGCCAGGTAGAAGTAGGCCGGAGCCAACAGCGGATCACGCGCCGACAGGTCACTGGTCAGGCGCTCGAAGCCGATCTTCGCGTTGTCCCACTTCTGCCGTTGGAACTCCAGCAGGGATGCACGGAAGAGCGCTTCAGGATTCGCGTAGTCGCGAGGTTGGAAACCGCGAGAACAGCCAGCCAATGCTGCGGCGACACCGAGCAGCATCAGGAGGCGGAATTCAACGCGAGACAGTCGGTGGCTCATGCGGACTCTGGTACCCGATGCACCGAATGCGGATCCGTTCCGCCTGCGGGAGCCTGGTTCATGATGCGGCGCCCACGGTCCGAGGGCCGGACGCCAGCGGGATAATGCGGGCACGCCCGGCCTTGAGACCGGCCGTGACGTTCCGCGTGTCGACCAGTAACGCGGCGTGGTCCACGACGCGCTGATAATCGACATTCTTATGATCCGTGACGACCACGACCGCGTCGGCCCAACGCAACATTTCATCGCTGAGTTCGACGCCCTTACGGATGTGGCCATCCTCGCGGAATTCGTGCACGAAGGGGTCGTGGAACTCGACGTGCGCGCCGCGCTGCTCGAGCAGACGGATCACGTCGAGCGCAGGGCTTTCACGCACGTCGTCGATGTCACGCTTGTAGGCGACGCCAAGTACCAGCACACGACTGCCGCGAACCGCCTTGCGCACTTCGTTGAGCGCGTCGGCCACTTTCTGGACGACCCACTCCGGCATGTGCGAATTGATTTCGCTGGCCAGGTCGATGAAGCGCGTCTTGTAGTTGAGCGTGCGCATCTTCCAGGCGAGATAGTGCGGGTCGAGCGGAATACAGTGGCCACCGATGCCGGGGCCCGGCGTGAACTTCATGAACCCGAACGGCTTGGTGGCGGCCGCGTTGATGACTTCCCAAACGTCCACGCCCAGTTTGTCACACACAATCGCGATTTCGTTCACGAGCCCGATGTTCACGGCGCGGAAGGTGTTCTCGAGGAGCTTCACCAGTTCGGCCGCTTCCGGCGACGACACCGGCACGACCACGTCGATGCAGCTGGCGTAAAGGGCGCTGGCCACGTCGACACAGGCCGGCGTGACCCCGCCGACGACTTTGGGCGTGTTCTTCGTCTGGTAGACCGGGTTGCCTGGGTCGACGCGTTCGGGGCTGAACGCCACGAACACATCCTTGCCCACCGTGAGGCCCATGGCTTCGAGTCGCGGCTGCAGCAGCTCACGTGTGGTGCCCGGATAGGTGGTGCTTTCCAGCACGACACATATTCCGGGGTGGGCCTGCCGCGCGATGGCATCGGCAGCGGCCAGCACATACGCCATGTCCGGATCGCGCGTCTTTGAGAGCGGCGTCGGCACGGCCACCGAAATCGCGTCGCACTCGCCGATGCGCGACTCCACGGCCGTGGCCACGAAGCTGCCCGCCGCGACCGCCTCCTGCACCACGTGGTTCGGGATGTCCTGGATGTGCGACTGTCCGGCCATCAACAGGTCGACCACGCGCTGACTGACGTCGTAACCGATCACGCGAAAGCCGGCGTGCACGAACTCCATCGCGAGCGGCAACCCGACGTAGCCCAGACCGATCACGCCGATGACGGCGGTGCGGTCCTGGATCTTCGTGAGCAGGTGGTCCTTCATCGACGGGGAATCGACCATGTCGTGCGCCTCAGCGTTCAAAGAAGGCTCGCACTGCCCCGATCACTTCATCGAGTTGCGCAGTGGTGAGCTCGGGGAAAACAGGCAGCGACAGCACTTCGAGCGCCGCGCGTTCCGACTCGGGGCACTGCCCCTGCTGGTACCCGAGATACGCGAAGCACGGCTGCAGATGCAGCGGCAGCGGATAGTAGACAGAGCAGCCGATACCGCGATCCTTGAGGTGCGCCTGCAGCGCATCGCGCGTGGGCACCCTGATCGTATACTGGTTGTAAATCGAGGTGTTGACGGGATCGATGTACGGCGTGACCACATCGGCGAGATCCGCGAACGCCGCGTCGTAGTATGCGGCATTCCTTCGACGGGCTGCGCTCCACGATTCGAGGTGCGGCAGCTTGGCGCGCAAGACGGCCGCCTGCAGCGCATCGAGGCGGCTGTTGTAGCCCACGATCTCATGGAAGTAGGTCCGACGGCTGCCATGCGTGCGCAGTTTCATGAGCGCGTCGAACAGCGCCTCATCCTGCGTGACCATCATGCCGCCGTCGCCGTATCCGCCGAGATTCTTGGAGGGGAAGAAACTGTACGTTCCGATCGTCGCGGCTTCACCGGCCATTACCTTGGCTCCGTTCACAAGACGGCTCGCGCCGATCGATTGGGCCGCGTCCTCGATGACCGGACGCCCCTGCGCCGCATCGTTGACCTGCTCGATCGCCGCCATCTGACCGAACAGGTCAACGGCAATCACCGCCTTGGTCTTGTCGCCGACGGCCGCGCGAATCGCGTCGGGCGCGATATTGAAGGTGCGCGGATCGATATCGACGAACACCGGGCGCGCCCCGACATTGTGGATGGCGCCCGCGGTCGCGAAAAACGTGAACGGCGTGGTGACCACCTCATCGCCAGTCCCGACGTCGAGCGCGCGCAACGCCAGCAGCAGCGCGTCCGTGCCGTTGGCACAGCCCACGGCGTACTTGACGTGCGAGAGTCCTGCCACGCTGCATTCGAGCTGCCCTACGGGATCGCCGAGGATGAACGCCTGCTGATCCACGACGTCCATCACCGCAGCAACGACTTCGTCGCGGATGGTGGCGTGCTGCGCCTTGAGATCGAGAAGAGGAACGGCCATGACGGAGTATTTCAGATGTTGACGCGAAGCGGCAGGGGCACGTCACGGCCAGTCTTCGCCGATTCGTAGATCCCCAGAATGAGTTCAAGCGACTTCCGACCGGCACGACCGTCGGTGTCGGGTCGCGCGTCACCACGCAGCACCGACTCGACATTGCGATAGTACCCCTCGTGCCCGAAGCCGTACACGCTTGGCGGATTGGTGTTCGCCTGTTCGACGAGCTTGTCGTCGTCATCGTAATCGGCAAAGGTCCAATGTTCGACCTTATTGACCGCCGTGCCGCCGATCTTGACGCTCCCTTTTTCGCCGAGGATGGTAATCGATCCTTCGAGATTCTTGGGAAAGGTGAGCATCGTGACTTCGATGACGCCGATGGCACCGGAGCGGAACTTCAGCACCGCGGCGCCGCTGTCCTCCGCCTCGATGCGACGTGCCATCGTCGCGGTTTTAGCCATGACGCTTTCGACCGGGCCAACCAGCCACTGCACGAGATCGACATAGTGCGACGCCTGGTTCATGAAGGCGCCACCGTCGAACTCCCACGTTCCGCGCCATGGCGCCTGATCGTAGTACTCCTGCGGACGCGTCCACCGCACGGTGCAATTCGCCATGTAGATCCGTCCGAAGCGCCCGCGATCGATCGCGCGCTTGAGCAGCACGACCGGCGGATTGAGTCGGTTCTGCTTGACCACAAACAGCTGGACATGATGGTCGTCGCAGGCCTGTACAAGTGCGTCGGCGGCGGCGAGCGAGATCGCCATCGGTTTCTCCGAGATCACGTGCCGGCCGGCCTTCGCGGCGAGAATGCCGTGCTGCGGATGTAACCCGGACGGCGTCGCGATAATCACCGCATCGCTGGGGACATCGGCCAGCATCTGCTCATAGCTCGTGAACCATGGCACGTCGTACTCCGTGCCGGCGACCTGCGCGCGTTCGGCGATGATATCGCACACCGCCACGAGTTGCAGCCCCGGCAGCTTCGCGAGCGCCTCGAAGTGATTTTTGCTGATCCGCCCGCACCCCAGCAGGGCCACGCGAATACGTTGGCCCTCGAGAATGACCTTGTCCGTCATGCCGTCTCCTCGAGGCGAACGACGACATCGCCATGTCGCTCGTATCGTACGTCGGTGCCGGGGCAGCGCAGCAGCTCATGCTGTCCCTCGGCACCGGCAAGACTGAGCGACTCCAGCTTGTGACCGTCTTCCGACATCCAGCCGATACGCCGCCCCGGCACACCGGCCACGAGAGCGTAGTCCGGGACATCGCGATTGACGACGGCACCGGCGCCGATGAACGCAAAGCGCCCGATCGTGACACCGCAGACGATCGTGGCGTTCGCGCCGATGGTCGCCCCGCGGCGCACCAGGGTGCGACGGTACTCGCTCTTCCGCGACACGGCGCTGCGCGGATTGTACACGTTGGTGAAGACCATGGAGGGACCGCAGAACACGTCGGCCTCGAGTTCCACGCCTTCGTACAACGACACGTTATTCTGGATCTTTGCGTTGTCGCCGACGACGACCCCGTTCATCACGACCACGTTCTGCCCCAGCGAGCAGCGCGCACCGATTTCGGCGCCGCCAAGCACATGGCAGAAATGCCAGACGCGCGTTTCCTCACCGATGACCGCACCAGCATCGACATATGCCGACTCGTGCACGAGCGCGCCTTCACCGAGCACGACGCCCAGGGCCACGTGCGCCTGCCCCGCCGATGCAACCATGCCGGGAATGCTCACGTGGCACCAACGGCAGAAGCGCTGGCGGCGATCGACGCCGCCAGTATCACGTGCCACTCCTGCAACGAACGCACACCCGGTTCGCGCGACTGGCGCGCCGCAATCGCCTCGGCGGCGGCGCTCGCTGCCGACAGTGTGGTCGTATACGGCACACGATTGCTGATCGCCGCCTGACGCAAGCGCTCGTCGTCGACCTGCGCGTGCTTACCGAGCGGCGTATTCACGAGCAGCTGGATTTCGCCGTTCAAGATCATGTCGACGCCGTGCGGACGTCCCTCGCTGACCTTCAGCACCGACTGCACGGGGATGTCCCGCTGACGCAGGTACGCGGCGGTGCCGCTGGTCGCGTAGAGCGTGAAGCCAAGCTCGTGAAAGCGCGTCGCCAACGTCGCGGCGCTGGGCTTGTCGGAATCATTGACGGTGATGAACACGGCGCCGGTGCGAGGCAGCGCGTTGTCGGCCGCCAGCTGCGACTTCATGAACGCCGTGCCGAAATCCTCGTCGATGCCCATGACTTCGCCGGTGGAGCGCATCTCGGGGCCGAGCACCGGATCGAACTCGCGGAACTTGTTGAATGGGAAGACGGCTTCCTTCACGCTGAAGAACGGTGGCACGATTTCGGTCGTAAAGCCGATTTCGGCCAACGTCTCACCGAGCATCAGCCGCGCGGCGACCGAGGCGAGCGAGACGCCGATGGCCTTCGACACGAACGGCACCGTGCGCGAGGCACGCGGGTTGACTTCGATCACGTACACGACGCCGTTTTTGTACGCGTACTGCACGTTGATCAGTCCGACCACGCCCAGCTTCTTGGCGAAGGCGACCGTATGCGCGCGCATCTGATCGGCGGCTTCCTGCGGAATCAGGTACGGCGGCAGCACGCAGGCGGAGTCACCCGAGTGAATACCGGCGCTCTCGATGTGCTCCATCACCGAACCGATCACCACATTCGTGCCATCGGCGAGTGCGTCGACGTCGGCCTCGAAGGCATCCTCGAGGAACTTGTCGACGAGCACGGGGCGATCTTCGCTCACGCGTGCGGCGCGTTCGAAGTAGCCGCGCAACGACGCGGCGTCGTGCACGATCTCCATCGCCCGTCCACCGAGCACGTAGGAGGGGCGCACCAGCACCGGATAGCCGATGCGGTCGGCGATCTCCACGGCTTCATCGACGCTGGTCGCTGTTCCATTGGCCGGCTGGGCGATGCCGAGTTCGCGAACGACCGCTTCGAATCGACGACGATCCTCGGCGATATCAATGGCGTCGGGCGATGTGCCGAGAATGCGTACGCCCGCGGCTTCCAGCGGACGCGTGAGCTTGAGCGGCGTCTGGCCACCGAGTTGCACGATGACGCCGAGCGGGTTCTCGCGATGGACGATTTCGAGCACGTCTTCCAGCGTGAGCGGCTCGAAATACAGCTTGTCGGAAATATCGAAGTCGGTGGAGACGGTTTCGGGGTTCGAGTTGACCATGATGGTCTCATACCCGCGCTCGCGCAGCGCCAACACGGCGCGCACACAGCAGTAGTCGAACTCCACACCCTGGCCGATGCGATTCGGACCGGAGCCGAGGATAATGACCTTCTGACGTCCTTCCGTGGCGGCTTCGCTTTCCTCGTCGTAGCAGCCATACAGGTACGGCGTTGTGGAGGGAAACTCGCCGGCGCACGTGTCGATCATCTTGTACGACGGGCGCACGCCAAGTGACCAGCGTAACGCGCGGGCCTCATGTTCGGTGACGCCGCGCAATGCGCCGAGCTGACGATCGGAGAAGCCGAGTCGCTTCATGCGCCGCATGCGGTCGGCGTCGACGGACGCTTCGTGCTGGTACTCACGCTCGGCAACGATGAGCTCCTGCAACTGATCGAGGAACCACGGATCGATTCCGGTGATCTCGTGCAATTCCACGGTCCCCATGCCCATGAGCATGGCACGCTTGAGCTGATAGATACGCTCCGGCGTGGGGCGACGCAGTGCGCCACGCAACTCCTCCTTCGAGCCTTCGTCGAGTCGATCATCGACGAGACGTTCACCGACGGTCCACCCACTCCGACCGGTTTCGAGCGCCCGCACAGCCTTCTGGAACGCCTCTTTGAACGTGCGACCGATAGCCATCGACTCGCCGACGGACTTCATCTGCGTCGTGAGTCCCGGATCGGACGACGTGAACTTCTCGAAGGCGAAGCGCGGGCACTTCACGATGACATAGTCGAGTACCGGCTCGAAACTGGCCGGCGTCGTCTTGGTGATGTCGTTCGGCACTTCGTCGAGCGTGTAGCCCACGGCGAGCTTCGCGCCGATGCGTGCGATCGGATAGCCGGTGGCCTTGGAGGCGAGGGCCGACGAGCGCGACACGCGCGGGTTCATCTCGATGACGATCAAGTCGCCATTCCTCGGATTCACCGCGAACTGGATGTTGCAGCCGCCGGCATCGACACCGATCTCGCGGATGATGGCCACGGCCGCATCGCGCATTACCTGATACTCGCGATCGGTGAGCGTCATCGCGGGCGCAACGGTGATCGAGTCACCGGTATGCACGCCCATCGGGTCGAGGTTCTCGATCGCGCAGACGATCACGACGTTGTCGGCGCAATCGCGCATCACTTCGAGCTCGTATTCTTTCCAGCCGAGCAGCGAGCGCTCGATGAGCACGGAGCCCACCGGCGACAAGTCGAGGCCGCGACGCACCATCGTCTCGAACTCTTCGCGGTTGTACGCGATACCGCCACCGGTGCCGCCGAGCGTGAAAGACGGACGGATGATCGACGGGAATCCCGTTTCTTCGACGCCGACGATCGCCTCTTCGAGCGTGGTGACCGTACGGCCGGTCGGACACGTGAGTCCGATCTTCGTCATAGCTTCGCCGAAGAGCTTACGATCTTCCGCGACACGAATCGCGCGGGCGTTGGCGCCGATGAGTTCGCAGCCATACTTCTCGAGTACGCCGCTGTCGTAGAGCGCGAGCGCGACGTTGAGTGCCGTCTGCCCACCCATCGTGGGTAGCACGGCGTCGGGACGTTCCTTGGCAATCACCTTCTCGACGAACTCGGGCGTGACCGGTTCGATATACGTGCGGTCGGCGAACTCCGGGTCGGTCATGATCGTGGCCGGATTGGAGTTCACGAGGATGACCTCGTACCCCTCTTCACGCAGGGCCTTGATGGCCTGCGTTCCGGAGTAATCGAATTCAGCAGCCTGGCCGATCACGATCGGTCCAGAGCCGATCACGAGAATCCGGTGCAGGTCAGAGCGTCGCGGCATGAAGAAGATCGTCGATGATGTCGTCAAGAGAGCGCGTGGCGGACCATCCGGTGGCGCGCTGCAATTTGTGCGAATCCCCAATCAGTACGGGGACGTCAACCGGGCGCACCAGCGACGGATCTTCGACGGGCGTCGCCTGCACGTCGGCACGTGCCAAAACCCGGTCGAGAATCTGCTGCACCGACCATCCGGTGCCGCTGGCCACGTTGTACGCCTCGCCAGGCGCCCCCCGTTGGCAGAGCGAAATATACGCAGCAACGACGTCAGTTACATGAAGGAAGTCGCGTATCGGCGATCGATTGCCAACGGGCATGTGCGTGGCACGCGGGGCGCCGCGCAGTTCGACGGCTCGCTGCACGAGGGCCGGGAGCAGAAATCGCGGCGGTTGTCCTCGTCCACTGTGGTTGAAGCTCCGCGCGACCACCACGTTCAATCCGGTCGCCCGCCAGCATTGCAGCGCCAGAATCTCCTGCGCGGCCTTGGTGGCGGCGTACACGGTTCGCGGGGCCTGCACCGAGCGTTCGACGAGCGGGAACTCGTGCGTCTCGTGTCGCCCGTACTGCTCGGCGCTACCCACGACGAGCACCGTCGGGTCGATGGCACCGGCGTCGCGAGCCCGGCCGAGCGCATGGAGCAGGCGTGCGGTCGCGGTGACGTTCACATCCCACGCGAGGGCCGGATCGGCGGCCGCCGTGGGAACGTGCGAGATCGCCGCCAGGTGGATCACGGTGTCCGGCCGTGCCGTCTCCACGACGTTCGCGACATAGGCGTCGTCCCGGAGATCGCCGTACAGCCACGTCGTGGCGCCGCCCGTGCACGGCGCGGACGAGGCCGTGGAGCGAGCGACGGGCGGATCGGTGGCGAGCGCGAACAGCTCGCCACCGACGTGCTGTAGCGCGTCGAGCAAATACGTTCCGACGAAGCCGGCGGCCCCGGTCACGAGCACCCGCTTCACGAGCGCATCACCGCGCGCGTTCGTACCGCGCGAGATCCGCGGCAACCATCATGGTTACCAACTCGGCAAACGGGACCTTCGGCGTCCATCCGAGCTTCTGTTCGGCTTTCGACGGATCGGCCACGAGCAGATCGACCTCAGCCGGCCGGAAGAACTTCTCGTCCTGCTTGACGTACTCGAGATAGTCGAGATCCACAGCGCCGAAGGCGGCGATGCAGAAATCGCGTACGGAGAACGTCTCACCGGTGCCGATCACGAAATCGTCCGGCTCGTCGAGCTGCAGCATGCGCCACATGGCATCGACGTAGTCGCCGGCGAAACCCCAGTCGCGTCGGGCCTCGAGATTGCCAAGCCGCAGTTCGTGCTGCAGTCCGAGTTTGATACGGGCAACGGCATCGGTGATCTTGCGCGTGACGAACTCGAGACCACGGCGCGGCGACTCATGATTGAACAGGATCCCGGACACCGCGAAGAGATTGAAGCTTTCGCGATAATTCACGGTGATCCAATGTCCGTACACCTTGGCCACGCCATAAGGCGAACGCGGATAGAACGGCGTGGATTCGCGCTGGGGTGTCTCGATCACCTTGCCGAACTGTTCGCTGGAGCTGGCCTGATAGAATCGCGATTTAGGCGCCGCCTTTCGCATCGCTTCCAGCATGCGCGTGACTCCGAGGGCGGTGAATTCGCCAGTGAGCACGGGCTGGGTCCAGGAGGTCTGCACGAAGCTTTGCGCGGCGAGATTGTAGATCTCGTCGGGCTGGGTTTCGTGCACGACGTCGGTGAGCGACGTCTGATCGAGGAGATCGGCCGAGACGAGTTCGACGCGGTCGACGAGATGGGCGATGCGCTCGTACGGGGTGGTCGACGAGCGACGGACGACGCCGACGACGCGATAGCCTTTGGCGAGTAGCAGTTCGGCGAGGTAGGAGCCGTCCTGTCCGGTAATCCCGGTGATCAGTGCAGTCTTCAACAGAGTACTCAGTCGAAAGTCAGGAGTCGTGAGTGGCGACAACGGGTAGCACATGTACAAAGCGGGGAGCCCGGCAACTGCGAGCTCCCCGCTGAGACGTCACCGAACGCAGACTACGCGACGGCAACCTGACCGCGCGGCGCGCGGGTGATCTTGCCGGCCGCGATGCACCGCGTGCAGGCCTTGACCTTGATGACCTTCCCTTCGCTGAGGGTGCGCACCACCTGGAGATTGGGTCTCCAAGTCCGGCGCGTCTTGTTGTTGGCGTGCGAAACGCTGTTTCCAAAGGCAACGCCTTTGTCGCAGACGTAGCAGCGGTGTCTATCGATAGCCATGTCCGATATCCTCAGCTCTGGACCAATTCGATCCGCGCCATCTCCGCACCGTCACCCTTGCGGTGGCCGGTCTTGAGAATGCGCGTGTAGCCGCCCGGTCGCG
>JBBQXC010000100.1:0-17774 GCA_038210005.1 Gemmatimonadales bacterium | reverse complement strand
GCACCGCTGGCGCTGTCGGCCTTGGCGATGACCTTCACGCCGTGGTTCCACTCGCTCCAGTTCTGGTTGTAGATGTTGTTGTCGTGATTGCCGGATTCCGACCAGCCCACCTTGAAGAAGTCGTTGTACGGCGGCAACAGCATCGCTGCGGCGGTCATGAAACCACCACCGGAGTGCCCGAAGATGCCGACTTTGTCGAGATCGATGAACGTGTGACGGGCGGCGAGCTGCTCGAGCGCGTATTTCTTGTCGGCCAGCGCGTAGTCGCGCATGTTGCCATAGCCGTAGCGATGATACGCGAGTGACCGAAGCGGGCTGCCACCACGATGGCCGACTTCGACCACGATGAAGCCGAGCTGCGCGAGCTGCATGAGCGGACCGCGCACGCTGAAGCCCGTCGTCATGCCTTCGGTCTGCGGGCCCGGATACACGTACGTGATGACCGGGTACTTCTTCGTGCTGTCGAAGTCGAACGGCTTGAACATGTTGCCGAAGAGCTCAGTGATGCCGTCCGCCGCCTTCACCGAGAACGTCTCGGCCGGCTTGAAGCCGAGCTCCTTGAGCTTGGACAGATCCATCTCTTCAAGCGTGCTGAGAATACGACCCGTGAGGCCATCGCGGAGCACCGACTTCGGCGGCAAGTCCATGCGTGAGAACGTGTCGTAGATGTAGCGCTTCGTGGGTGACACGACGCTTGGTGTTCCGTTCTCGCCGAGCGTCGAGGCGTGGTGCGCGTTGCCGGCGTCGAGTAGCGTGAAGCCGGTACCGTCTGCATTCACGCGATACAGGTGCGTCTGGTAAAGCTGCTCACCCGCCTCACGTCCCTGACCGGATACCCACACCTGCTGCGTCGTGGAGTCGATCTTGACGACGCTGTTGGCGTTCCACTGACCGGTGGTCAGCGGGCGCTTCTCGCTGCCGTCGAAGCCGTACACGTAGAACATGCCCCAGCCGGTCTTCTGCGACCACCAGAGAAAATCTCCGCCTTTCTTGAGATACGCGATGCTCTTCGGCTCGAGCGCGGCGCCTTCGATGGCGTCGGCGAGCAGCGTCTTGAGGGCACCGGTCGTGACGTCGACCTCGATGAAGTCGACGGCGCGCTGCGGACGATCGCGGCGCACCAGCCGCACCTTGTCGCCGTTCACGGGCCAATGCACCTCCATCAGCGCCTGATCCTTCCACTTGCGCACGTTGAGCTGCTTCACGGCCTTCTGTCCGCGCGTGAACACCCACAGTTCGCTCTGGGTCACGTCTTCTTCGCCGGGCATCGTGTACTTGTAGTGCAGCAGCACGGGACGCGGCTGCGCCAGCACGTTCACGAGGAACAGGTCCTTGACCTTGCGCTGATCGCGGCGCACGAACGAGAACGACTTGCCGTCGGGCGACCACGAGACATTCGGGCGAATGCGTTGGTCGCGGTTGGCGGCGTCGTCGGTGTCGTCCTGCCGGTCGCCGTCCTGCTGCTGTCCGCCACCGGCGAGGGCGTTGAGCTGACGACGGTTCTCCGTGGTGTCGCGGTAGCCGAAGGAGTAATCCTCGACGCCGTCGGTGCTGAGCTGCACGGTATCGTTGGTGGCCTTCTCCACGATGAACAGATTGTGCATGCGGGCGAAGACGAAGGCCGAGCTGTCGTTGTTGTAGTTGCGGAATTCACCGCGTGCACCGGCACCGCCCGGGCCGCCACCGCCTTGCGTGTTGACTTCTTCGTCGACCGGCGGCGGGGTGTTGCGTACTACCCGGCCGTTCGACTTCAGCGTTTCCGTGGCGAGCGTGTACTCGTAGCGCACGGTGTCCACGGTGAAGCGGAACGCCTTATGGCTCTTGAGGAACGTGATCGTCTGGAACGGCAGGTTGGTCGCGTCGTACGGCTTCTTGCTGAGCATCGTGAGCTGTTCGGCGAGCGTGGCCGGATCGAACAACAGGCGCTTGGTACCACCGGTGGGCGACGGCACGAAGAGCATGAAGCGATTGCCGTTGCGATCTTTCCAGTTGTAGTACATCGAGTCCGTCTGCCCCAGAAAGCGGGGCTGCACCGCCTGCGTATACGTGATCGCGCGGAGCGCGGCAGTGCTGAAGCGATTGGCCAGCGCCCAATTGCCCTTGTTGGCACGACCTTCGTCGGCCTGGGTCGACTGCGGGCTGATCTGTGCCTGCGCGGCGCTGCCACTGGCGACCAGCAGCAAAAGCGTGCCGGTCCAGCGTCCTATGCAGCGCACGGCGTGAACCACTGGGTGAACCATGTCCTGCTTCCTCCGGAGGGCGAGAACGGCGGCTCCACGAAACGGGCCGCCAACGTGAGATTTACTCTCCGGAACCGATCGCCGTTGAGCCCGTATCCGGAAAAAGGTGGGTGGCGGGTGCTTCGGACGGGACGAATGCCGGCTGTCTCCACCGATTAGCTTCCCGCGGATGAGCGGCCCGGTGCACTGACTTCCACGATTGATGCGATGATTTCTCGACGCGCGTTCCTGCTGTCCGCCGGAGGCATGGCGGCCACGATGGTGGGCACGGTGGGCTACACCTTCGAGGTGGAGCCCGAGTGGCTCGAGGTCACGAGGGCGGAGCTGCCGATCCGTCGCTTGCCGTCGTCGCTGGTGGGGAAGAGCTTGGTGCAGCTCTCCGATGTGCACATCGGGCCGAACGTCGCCGACGCTTATGTGCGGGCGACATTCGAAACGGTACGTGCGCTGCAGCCCGACATCGTCGTGGTGAGTGGCGACCTGATTTCGATGCACCCGAGCCACCAGCATCACGCCGAGGCGATCTACGCGGAGTTGCCGCGCGGATCGATCGGCACCTTCGTGATCTTCGGGAACCACGACTACGGTCACAATTGGGCGGAACCCACGGTGGCCGCTGGGTTGCGCGGCGCGCTCGAGAACCTGGGCATCTCCGTGCTCGTGAACGAGGTGGGCATGGCCGGTGAGCTGCAGCTCGTGGGGCTGGGTGACTTGTGGGCTGGGCAGTTCGCTCCCGAACGAGCCTTCGCGCGGGTCGATCCGGCGGCAGCGCAGCTGGTCCTCAGTCACAACCCGGATACGGTCGACTTGCCGGGATGGGGCGCGTACGACGGCTGGGTGCTCGCCGGGCACACGCACGGCGGGCAGTGCAAGCCGCCCTTTCTACCGCCGCCGATTCTCCCGGTGAAGAATCGGCGCTACACCAGCGGCGCCTTCGAACTCTCGCGTGGCCGACAGTTGTACATCAGTCGAGGGGTGGGGACGGTTCTTCCGGTCCGGTTCAATGTGCGTCCGGAAGCCACGGTGTTTTCGCTGCAGCGCATGGCGTCACAGGACCGCGCCGCGGTATCGCGCAGGTCAGCGGGTCACGGTGCGCAATAGGCTATCCAGCGACCGGCCGCGCGCGAGCTCACCCACGCGGGCTTCAACGCGCGCGAATATCGTGTCGGCGTCGCCGCGGAAGCGGGTGAAGAGCGCCTTGAGATCGGCCGACGACAGCGAGCGTCCCTGTGCGTAATACTGATCGGCGGCGTGCCCGAGCGCATAGGTGCTGGCGAAGGTCACCGCGGCGCCGCTCGCGATCCCGGCGCTTCCCCCCAGCAGCCCACCAAGCAGTCCACCGGCGATGCGCCCGAACGTTCGTCGCACCACTTTCTCGAGCACCTGTGCCGCGGCGCCCAATCCGAACGTGGCCACCAGATCGGTGACCTGCTGGGTGTCGAGCTGTTGCCCGTGTCGCTGGCCGATGTGATGCACGAGGCGGAGCTGAAGCGGCAGGATGCCCAGATTGGCGAGGCGATCGGGGAGCAGTTCGAGCGCCGCCGTCAGCATCGCCTGATCGAGGATGTGCTCGTCGAGCGGAGAAGCCGCCGCGGCGTGGGAGGGTGCGTCGCTGACCGCGGGCAGGGCGTGCGATGGCGTGGCGGCAAGGGCGGGATGATCACCGACGGCGCGATTGATGTCGCCGATCACGTGGTCGGTCTGCGCGGTGTCGAGCTGCAGCGCGTCGGCCAGCGCGTGCAGGAACTTCCCCTCGCTCGGATTGATCCAGCCGTTGGCGTGACAGACGGCGGTTGCGGTGTCATGCGCGACCCGTTTCGCCTCGTCGGAGTGTAGACGCGCCGCGAGCATCGGTACCGTGAGCGCACCGCTCATCGCCTGCGCGATGACCGTGTCGGGGGCGAGCAGCCCCAGACTCCGCGCGACCTCGACCACGCGTGCCTGCTCGGCGTCGTCCTGCAGTCCATCGGAGATGGCGGCCAGCGTGGCCAGCGCGATGATGGTTTCGATCTCGTCGGTCGTCACGGAGTCTCCTGGGCTCGTTTTCGGCGCATCGAACGGTCCGGACGAATAATGTGGCCAGACGGCCGCACGTGCATCGCGAGCGCGGCGGTCGCGCCATACTCGAGTTTGCTGGTCAGCGTTGACGTTTCCCGTGCGTGGCGGCTTCGTTCCGTACCGCGGTTCGTCACTTTTACGGGAGCATCGATGGGATTGTTCGACGGAGTGGTGGGTGACATGGCCGGTTCCCTGTTGGGCGGGAAGTCCGGCGGAGTGGAGCAGCTACTGGGCGGGCTGCTGGGCAATGGTGCCGGGCAGGGGGGCACGTCTCAGGCGGCGCTGCTGCAGATGGCCATGACACTGGTGCAGCAAAATGGCGGGGTTGGCGGCGTCGTGCAAAAGCTGCAGGCCGGCGGATTGGGCGACATCGTGTCGTCGTGGGTGAGCACGGGCGCCAACGTCTCGGTGTCGTCGACGCAGCTCGAGAGCGCGCTCGGCGGCGCGGCGGTGACACAGGCGGCGGCGCAAGCCGGCGTCGATCCGTCGCAGGCGATGGGTGGACTGGCGGCCATGCTGCCGCAGCTCATCGACAAGCTCACGCCGGATGGCGATGTCACTCCCGGCAGTCGTGTGATGCTGACGCAGGTGATGGGCATGCTGCAGGGGAGGTAGCCGCTCTGCCGCATGGGTGGTGCGTGATGCACGGGCGGTCCATATTCGACCGGATGAATCGGACCGTGTTGTCTTGACGGCAGTGACAGCATGACGTCGCCGATGCGATCGCTCCCGCGTGGAGATCGAACACGCGGGGACGGTCTGCTCGACGATCCATCCGGCGACGGCGCACGCGCGCGCACCGCGTCGGCGTGGCGCGAAGCGCGTTTGCTGATGCGACGTCACCGCGGTCCTGTGGCGCTCGGCATCGTCCTGACGCTCGTCAGCCGATCGGCTGCACTGGTGCTGCCCGCGTCGTCGAAGTACTTCATCGATCACGTGCTGGTGGATGCGCGTCGCGAGCAACTCTGGCCGCTGGCTGGCGTGGTGATGGCGGCGACGATGGTGCAGGCACTCGCGGGCTACGCACTGTCGCGCATCCTCGGCGCGGCGGCGCAGCGCGCGGTGACCGACGCGCGGCGTCGTCTGGCCGCGCACGTGCTGCGACTCCCGATCGCGCAGTTCGACGCCACGCAGACCGGTGTGCTGCTCTCGCGTATCATGAGCGACCCCGAGGGCATCCGGAATCTACTCGGCTCGGGCTTCGTGCAGCTGCTTGGTGGACTCGTGACGGCCAGCGCCGCGCTCGGCATCTTGGTGTGGATCGACTGGCGCATGACGGCGGTCATTCTCCTGTTCCTGGTTTCGATCGGCGGTGGGGTAACCGTGGCGTTTTCGAAGCTGCGGCCGGTGAATCGCGCGCGCAGCGAGGCCGCCGCGCGTGCGAGCGGTCGACTTGGCGAGTCCCTTGGCGGTATTCGCGTGGTCAAGGCGTACGTGGCCGAACGGCGTGAGGATCTCGCGTTCGTCCGCGGCGTGCATCGCGTTCAGCGACTGGTGATGGTCACGATCGCGGGATGGGCGGCGGCGGGTGCACTCACGACGCTCGCGGTTGGCGCGATCGGTGCGACCCTGATTCTGATGGGCGGCAATACCGTGTTGAGTGGCACCCACACGCTGGGCGATCTGGCCATGTACGCGCTGTTCACCGGGTTGGCGGCGGCCCCGCTGATCCAGGTGGCGCAAATCGGCACACAGCTCTCCGATGCGTTGGCGGGGCTCGAGCGCACGCGCGATCTGTTGAATCAGCCGACCGAAGACGGATGGGATGCTGGTTTACCGTCCGCCCCGCGTTTATCGGGCGCCGTGCGGTTCGAGCAGGTGGGATTCGAGTATCGTGACGGCGTACCGGTGTTGCACGACGTGACCTTCGATGCGCCCGCCGGTTCGACGACGGCGTTCGTCGGCGCGAGTGGGTCGGGCAAGAGTACGATGCTGGGACTCCTCGCTGCATTTCACCGCCCCTCGACCGGCCGCATCGTGATCGACGGGCTCGATATCGCGACGCTCGACCTTCACTCATACCGTTCGCAGCTCGGACTCGTGCTGCAAGAGACCTTCCTGTTCGACGGCACTATCGGCGAGAACATCCGCTTCTCGCGGCCGGACGCGACGCTCGACGACGTGCGCCGGGTGGCACATGCCACCCACTGCGACGAGTTCATCCAGCGGATGCCCGAGGGATACGACACCGTTGTCGGTGAGCGCGGGGTGCGCCTGTCCGGTGGTCAGCGCCAGCGCGTGGCGATCGCGCGCGCCCTGCTGGCCGACCCATCGGTGCTGCTGCTCGACGAGGCGACGTCGAGTCTGGATAGCGAAAGTGAGGCGCTCATTTCGCAAGGGCTCGATGCGCTGCGGCGCGCTCGCACCACGTTCGTCATTGCGCATCGCCTGTCGACCATCGTGAGCGCCGATCAGATCCTTGTGCTTGATCACGGTGAAATCGTGGAACGCGGCACGCACGAAAGCCTGCTCGCGCGCGGGGGGCGCTACGCGCGTCTGTACGAGCAGCAGGAGCGCGTCGCCGGAAATCGCTACGTGAATCCCGGCGAAGAACTGATGGACGTCTCGTGACACCGAGCGCTCGCTCCGGTGCCACCCACTGGGATCGTGTGGCCGCCGACTTCGGTCTGCACGATCCGACACTGACGTGGCGCGCGTACATGCAGGCGGTGTATCGCGACTTGATGCAGCGCTGGCTGGTACCGGACGAGCACCGCGGTGCCGCGGGCGGTGGTGTCACGCTCAAGACGGACCTCTTCGAGGAGGCGGTCACGCTGCACCACCTGTTCGATGCGCTCGGGCCGGAGGGATTGGGGGTCGATCTGTCCGCGACCGTCGTGCGTGCGGCCGCGCAACGTACGACGAAGTTCGGGGCCTGCCCCCGGGTCCTCGTGGCGGATCTGCGTGAACTGCCATTTGCGACAGCGTCACTGCATCGCGTGCTGTCGGGCTCGTCACTTGATCATTTCGAGCGGAAGACGGACATTGCCATCGCGCTCGGCGAGATCGCGCGCTGCCTCGATCCTCTGGGCTGCCTCGTGGTCACCTTCGACAATCCGCACAATCCGATCGTTTGGCTGCGCAATCGATTGCCGCTACGATGGCTGTCGAGGATCGGATTGGTGCCGTATTTCGTCGGCGCGACCTACAGCCGAGATGACATCGCGCGGGAGTTCGCCGCGCTCGGTCTGCGGGTGACGGCGCTGTCGGCGGTCGCGCACGTGCCGCGTGCGCCGGCGATCTGGTTGGCGATCCTCTGCGAGCGCCTCGGGCAGCGCGCGGTGTTGGCGTGGCTGTTGCGCGTATTTCGCGCCTGGGACGTGCTCGAGGCGTCGCCGATGCGATTCCGCACGGGCTACTATCTCGCGGTGCGTGCCGTGAAGGTCGGCACATGACCGTCCTGCGATTCTGCCACGTCTCGACCTTCTACCCGCCATTCCACTACGGTGGCGACGCCGTCCTCGCGCAGGCCATCTGCGAAGGACTGGCGCATCGCGGGCACAAGGTCACGATCGTGCATTCCCTCGATGCCTATACGTTGCGGAGCGCGCCGCCCCGGCGTCCGGTGGTCGATCCGCCCGGCGTGCGTCGCATGGCGTTGCAGAGCCGCTTCGGCGCGCTGTCTCCGTTGATCATGCAGCAGTCCGGCCGTCCCGGACTGATGCGCCGTGCGCTGCAGCATGTTTTCGACGAGCCGTTCGACGTGGTGCACTTTCACAATGTCTCGCTGATCGGCGGACCAGCGGTTTTCTCCATGAGCACCGCACCGGTCACGCTGCACACGACGCACGATCACTGGCTGTTCTGCGCCACGCACGTGCTGTGGAAGAACGGCACGCAGCCGTGCGACACGCCCACGTGCTTTACGTGCTCACTGCGCAGCGGGATCCCTCCGCAGGCATGGCGATGGGGTCCGCACGTGGCCCGCTCGCTCGAGTCGGTCGATTGTCTGCTGGCGCCAAGTTCGTACACGGCGGAGCGTCATCGCGCAGCTGGCATTACCCGTCCGATTCGTGTGCTGCCCTCCTTTTCCTCGTTGCCGGTGGTCGACACGCCGACCACGACGGCGGCGCCGCGATTCGTCTACGCCGGTCGGCTGGTGACGTCGAAGGGCATCGAGGATCTGCTCGAGGTGGTCGCGGCACGTCCAGCGCTTCGGCTCGAGGTCGTCGGCGACGGGCCGCTGGGGCCGGCGCTGCGCGAGCGCTATCGCGACCTGTCGCACATCACCTTTCGCACGTCGGTCGCCCACGATGAGATGGCCGCCGTGTTCGCGGGAGCGACGGCGGTGGTCGTGCCATCGTGGGGGCCCGAGGTCTTCGCACTCACCGTGATCGAGGCGATGGCGTGCGGCGTGCCGGTGGTCGTGCGTCGCGCCGGTGGCAGTGCGGAGGCGATCGAGCTCACCGGCGGCGGACTTGTATACGACGAGCCGCACGAACTGCCGGCGTTACTGGAACGACTGGCGTCGGATGTCGCACTACGCGAGACACTCGCGGCTCGCGGACGCCTCGGCGTGACCACGCACTTCGGTGAAGCGACGTGGTTCGATGCGTATCTCGGCATCATCGAGGAAATCGCCGCATCGAAGCGCGTGAGGCGACGCGCATGACGCAATCCGGTGGTGTTCGGGGGCCGCGTGGCTTGCCGCTGGTGGGCAATGCCTTGTCGTTCCTGCGCGACAAGCCGCGATTCCTGGCGGCCTGTCAGCGGCAGTTCGGCGACTGCGTCCGGCTCGACCTCGGTGGGCCGACGTGGCTCCTGAACGATCCGCACGATGTGAAGCACGTCCTCGTCGACGCATCGAGTCGCTACGAGAAGACGCCCAAACTCACGACGGCGAGCGGGCGTGAGCTCTCTGGCGCGGGCCTGCACACGGCCACGGGCGCCGCGCATCTGCATCTGCGACGCATGGTACAACCGCTCTTTCATCGCAGCGAAGTCGCCGGTCATGAAGGCCTCGTGCAGCGCATCGCCGCACGATGGATGGCCCGGTGGGTCGATGGGCAGGTGATCGATCTGTGGGAAGAGATGCTGGGACTGGCGCAACAGGTGATGCTGCATGCGCTCTTCGGCCCGGAGTTTACCGATACCGGAGCGCGTTTCGCGCAGGCGGTGACGACCCGTCGTCGCTACATCGAGTATTACTTCACCTCGAATCTCCCGAAGGCAGATTGGTGGCCCCTGCCGATCGTGCGTCGCTATCGCGGGGCGCGCGCCGCGATGGACGCGGTGATCGACGCCGAGATCGCGCGACGGCGGTCGGGCGCGATCGGTGACGACTGGCTTTCGCAGCTGGTGCTGGCGGAGGATCGTGATGGCTCGCGCCTGAACGACGTGCAGGTGCGCGACGAGGCGGTCACACTCACGAGCACCGGCTACGAGACCGTGGCCGCTGCGATCACATGGACGGGGCATTTGCTGTCGCAGCACGCGTCGGTGCAGTACGACGTGTCGACGTACATACAACAGGCACTGGCCGACACGGGAGCGGTTACGGACGATGGACGATCGTCGGTGCTCACGCGCGCGCTCGATGAGTCGATGCGCTTGTATCCGCCCACGTGGCTGTACATCCGCCTGGCGACCGCACCCGATGTACTGCCGAGTGGGCAGACTATCGCGATCGGCGACAAGATCTATCTGGCGCCGTACACGCTGCAGCGATTGCCGCGGTGGTACGAAGAGCCCGAGCGTTTCAACCCCGATCGCTTCACCGTGGCGGCCTGCCGGGAACGACCGCGATTCACCTATTTCCCCTTCGGCGGCGGCGCCCGACAGTGCCTCGGTGAACCGTTTGCGCGTATGGAGGCACGACTGGTGCTGAGCGAGCTGTTGCAGCGATTCCAGCTCGAGCCGCTGGTGCCGGAAAACGTGCCGCTCCGACCCTCGATCGTCCTCGAGCCCCGCGGCGGGCTGCCCATGCGGCTGCGTAGACGTCGCTGACGCGCTATCCTCCGCTATGCATCATCTCCTTGGTGTGCGCGTCGGCATGATCGGCTGTGGTACGATCGCCCTCGCCGTGCACCTTCCCACATTGGTCGGCATGCCCGGTGTCGCCGTCGTCAGCGTGGCCGATCCGCATCCCGCGTCGCGCGCGGCCGCGATGCAGGTTGCTCGCGACGCGCGCGCGTTCGAATCGGCCGACGCGTTGCTGGAGGCAGGCGGCGTGGATGCCGTGGTGTTGGCGATGCCGTCACCGCAGCACGCGGCCACTGCCATCGCCGCGATGCAGGCCGGATACCACGTGTATGTCGAGAAGCCGGTCGCGACGAGTGCCTGTGATGCGCAGCGTTTGCTCGACGTCTGGCAGCAGTCAGCCTGCCTTGGTGTTGCGGGCTTCAACTATCGACAGCATCCGCTGGTGCAGCAGGCGCGCGCGCTCCTGCAGGACGGCGTGATCGGCGACGTGATTGCGCTGCAGACCGTGTTCTCGTCACGACCGGCGGTGGTGCCCGCATGGAAGCGGCAGGAGGCGAGCGGCGGTGCGTTGTTCGACAAGGGCGCGCACCATGTCGATCTCGCCGCATTCTTGCTCGGTGCCTATCCCGAGGTGGTCACTGCGCGCACGTCGTCACGGCGGACGGTGGGCGACACTACGGTCTTCGATGGCCTGTTCTCGAATGGCGTGTCGATGCAGAGCGTATTCTCATTCGACGGCGTGGCCGAAGATCGGATCACGGTGATCGGGCAGACCGGTCGCCTGTCATTCGATCGCCTCGC
Source organism: Gemmatimonadales bacterium (assembly GCA_038210005.1). Taxonomy (GTDB): domain Bacteria; phylum Gemmatimonadota; class Gemmatimonadetes; order Gemmatimonadales; family Gemmatimonadaceae; genus Gemmatimonas. The sequence continues at coordinate 6,753 of JBBQXC010000100.1, read as the reverse complement.
CGGCGTGACGGTCGAGCGGTCGCACGGGCCGGTCGACCGGGCGGTTTTCGGGCGCGCGCGCGCGCTGATGTCGGCCGCGTGGCGCGAACCGTTCGCGCGCACGCGGCTGTTCCGCCCAGATGCCGAGCCGTCGTTCGCTCGCGCGCTTGGCCTGTTCGTCGATGCGGTCGGCGCCTGGTCGATATCGCCCGGCGTCAGTGTCACCGGGTCGCCCGGCAAATTGCCCACGCTTGTCGACGGCGTGCGCTGCCTCGAGGTGCTCCTTGCGGCGCGTGAGTCGTCGCAACAGGGCACGCGGGTGGCGGTACGTCCGATCGCGGATCTCGTGTCCCGCGCTGGGGTGGCGTAGCGTGATGCGAATCCTCCTCGTGCACGACTATGCACCGCTCTATGGCGGGGCCGAAGTCGTGAACGCTGCAATGGTGGATGGGCTGTGTCGTCGCGGGCACGACGTGCGCCGATTCACCAGCACGGCGGGACTCGATGCACTTCCCCCCGCGTCGGCGCAGCGCCCCGAGTATACGTGTCTCGGCACCCTCTCGCGCTGGCGCACGGCGCTCCAGTCGGCGAATCCGTGGGCGCCGGCGGCGCTTCGCCGGGCGATCGAGGATTTCAATCCCGACATCGTGCACGTGAAGATGTTCAACACGCAGCTGTCACCGTTGATTCTTCCGGTGCTACGCGGCGTGCCATCGGTGTATCACGCCGAATGGTACCGCGCTGTGTGCCCGACGGGACTCAAACGTTTGCCGAGTGGAGCCGAGTGTGCCGCGCGCGCGGGCGCCGTGTGTGTGTCAGGCGGATGCGTGCCGGTGCGCGATTGGCTGCCGTTGATGGCGCAACGACAGTTGCTTCGCCGATGGCGCGGCGTGTTTCGCGCGACCATCGCCATCAGTACGTCGATCGCGCAGCAACTCAGGCGTGACGGTATCGAGGGGATCACCGTCGTACCGAACGGCATACCGGAAGTGCCCGCCTACGCCATCATGGCCGACGCGCCCGTGGCACTATTCGCGGGGCGATTGGTGAAGGAGAAGGGCGTGGACGTGCTGCTGCGGGCCCTCGCGCAGCTGCACGCGCGGATCCCGCACGCCTCGCTCGATGTGATCGGTGATGGCGCCGAGCGTGCGTCGCTCGAGGCCCTGAGTCATTCGCTCGGCTTGGGGCACGTCGTGCGTTTTCACGGCGCGCAGTCGCGGGCACAGACGGAAGCGATTGCCTGTGCGGCATGGGTGCAGGTGGTGCCGTCCCTCTGGGCGGAACCGTTCGGACTGGTAGCGGTCGAGGCGATGATGCGGGGAACGGCCGTCATCGCTTCGGCGTCGGGTGGGCTGGCCGATATCGTGCGGAACGAAGCCACGGGCCTCTTGGTGCCGCGCGGCGATGTGGCGGCGCTGAGCGACGCGCTGCACCGTGTGCTGTCCGATCGCCTGCTCGCCGCGCAGTGGGGCCACACCGGTCATGACGTGGCCATGTCCGAGTATGGTCACGAGCAGTTCGTGGATCGCATTCTCGCTGTACACGAGCGTGTGCTCCATCCAGTGCGCGCGGTGTCTCGATGACCGACACCTCGAACACGCCACTGTTGGTATTCGGGATCGACGCCGGTGATCCAGCGTTGCTGGAACGGTGGATCGCCGACGGCTCCCTCCCGCATCTCGCCGCCCTGGTGCGTGAGGGCTCGCGCGCACGCACCGGCGGTGATGAGCTGTCGATGGAGCATGGAGCGTGGATCACGTTGATGAGTGGCGTGTCGCGCGCGCAGCATGGGTATCACTACTACCGGCAACTGGTGCCGGGTAGCTACCGGCTCGCACTCACGACGGGCCCGGATCCGGTGGTGTTGCCTTTCTGGTCGGCCTGTACCGACCGCCGAGTCGTCGTGGTCGATGTGCCCGACTTCGACCCGATTGAAGGACTTGATGGCGTGCAGGTGACGGACCTTGCGGTGCACAACCGCGAGCGCGACGGTGCATCGCTGCCGGCACACGTATTTCCCGATGCGCTGCGTACGATCGGGAATGTGCGCGACATCCCCGAGGCGTTCCGAAGCCGCGAACGCGTCGACCGGCACATCCTGTCGCGCTTGCTCGCGCGTGTGGAGCGCAAAGGGCGGGTGGTGCGACAGCTCGTGGCCGACACCGTGCCCGATGTGAGTGTCATCGTGTTCGGCGAAGGGCACACCGCCGGCCATCAGTTCTGGCGGCACCACCACCGGCCCGCTGGTGACCCGGCGCTCCGCGACGGTATTCGTGCCGTGTATCAGGCCATCGATGCGGAGCTCGGTGCGCTGCGCGCGCTACTGCCAGCGTCGCACAACGTGGCCGTTGTGTCGTCGGTGGGATTGCGCTCGCTGTACCCCGGCGGTGAGTTGGGCGAGGCGATGCTACGCGCCCTTGGCTACCAGCACGCGCCGCGTCCGGCGGCTGCCACGGGCATCCCGGATCCGCTCACCATCGCGCGCAAGCTGCTTCCCATCGCAGTACGAGAATGGCTCTCGCGATTCTTGTCGCGTGAAACGCGCGAACGATTGCTGGCGGATGGCTTTGCGAACGGCACCGATTGGTCGCGCACCCGGGCGTTCGCGATCCCGAGCGCGTTCCAGAGTTTCGTGCGGGTGAATCTGCAGGGTCGAGAGCCGCAGGGCATCGTGCGACCGGGTGGCGAGTACGCCGCCTTGCTGGACGAGATCGAAGCCGATGTGCGGGCATTACGTGACGCCGAGACCGGCCGCACGCTGGCGACACATGTGACACGCATGACGAGTCCCGATGGTGTGGCGCCGCAGGTGTTGCCCGACATCATCGTGGACTGGGACTTCAGTGAGCATTTCATCACGACGATCGCTCATCCGCGCGCCCGCATCACGCTCGAGGAACCGGAGTTCTTCCGTGACAGCGAACATACCGCTGAAGGGTTCTTGGCGCTTGCTGGTCCGCAGGTGCCGAGGCTTGATGTCGCGACGCCGTACGATGCAGCGGCCGTGGCGCGACTGCTTCAACAGCTCGCGCTGGGGACGACCACTGGCGCGAGCAACCAAACCAGCAAGGGACACATCGCGTGAATCGGAGCGACGTGCACCGGCCGTGGCAGGGATCGGCGCGCATCTTTGCGGCCGAGCTGCTGATCCTGCCGACAGGGTTGGTGACCGCCGGCTATCTCACGCGCCATCTGGGGCCGGACGGATACGGTCTGCTCACGTTGAGCGTGTCGGCGATCGGGTGGCTGCAGTGGACGGCGAGTTCAATGTTGGCTCGCGCGTCGAACCGCGCGATTGCCGCCGTCGGTGATTGGCGGCCGGTCGCGGCCGAAGTGGTGCATCTGCATCTTGTCCTTGGTGCCGCGCTCGGGTTGGTCGTGCTGATCGCGGCCCCCTTCCTGTCGGCTGCGCTGGGACAGCCGTCGCTGACCACGACCATTCGACTGCTCGCCCTTGAATCGCCGCTGCTGGTGGTGGCGCAGGGATACCGCGGTGCGCTTGTCGCCAACGGCGACCACCATTGGGTCTCGGTCGTTTCCGCCGTGCGGTGGGTAGTGCGCATGTTCGCGGTGATCGGCATGGTCGCGCTGGGGTGGTCGGTGAACGGCGCCGTGGGCGGGATGATCGTGTCCAGTGCCGTGGTACTCGGAATGTCTCGCCTACGGGTCGGCACCTTGCATCGCGCCACGGTGCAGGACCGGCGTGCGATGCGCGCCGGTCTGCTCTTGCTGGCCGCGCCAGTCGCGCTGGCGGGGATCGGCGCACGACTCTTCGAGCGCGCCGACCTGTTCTTGCTGGCGGCGCTCGGTGGATCGGCCGCGAGTCTTGGGCACTATGGAGCCGCGCAGAATCTCACGGTGGTCCTGTCGCTGCTGTCGGGGGCTGTGTCGCCGGTCGTGCTGGCCACCGTGACTCGCATGCGGCTGCAGGGGCAGCGCGAAGAGGTGCGGCGGCTGCAACAGGATGTGCTGCGCCTGCCGTATCTCGTGTTGCCGTTCGCCGCGCTTGCGGCGGGGGCCGCGCCGGAAATCATGCGCGTGATTTACGGTGCGAGCTTTGTCGACGCCGCGTCACCATTCGCGCTGCTGATGTTCGGCTCGACGGCACTCGCGGCGGTGTCGCTGTCCACGGTGTTGCTCGTCGCGATCGACCGCGCTTGGGCTGTGGTCGGCTTGACGGGGCCGATGCTGTTGGCGCTGCTCGTGCTCACACTCGTGCTGGTGCCACGCTATGGCGCGGCCGGCCCCGCGATCGCTTCACTCGCCGTGTCCACCGTGGCGGCGGGCGTGGGGCAGATCCTGGTGGGACGCTACGCCGCGGTGTCTGTGCCGCCGCGAACTATGATCGTAGGCCTTGGCCTGGCGATTCTGGCCTTCGCGGCCGGCTCCGCGTGGCATTCTGCGACGACGGTTGGTACGGTGGTCAAGCTGTTCGCGATCTGCATCGCACTGGTATCGCTACTGCTGCTGCTTCGCGAGATTCCAGCACATCTGATTCCCTTCGTGGCTGCTCCAACCGATCCGGCGAAGTCGGCGCCTTCCTCGTCCTGATGTCTCCGCGTTTCTCCGTCATCGTGCCGACTCGCGCGCGACTCCCGCAGCTGCGTCGATGCCTCGCGGCACTCGCGGCGCAGACGGTTGCACATGATGACTTCGAAGTCGTGATCGTCAACGACGGCTCGCCACCGCTGCCCGCTGCCGAGCTGGCGGCATATCAAGAGCGGCTCACGATCCGGTCGATTCATCAGGTGTGGGGCGGACCCGCATCGGCGCGGAACACCGGGATTCGTGAAGCACATGGCGAGTATCTTGCCTTCACCGACGACGACTGCGCCCCGACGCCCGAGTGGCTGGCCACGATCGACGTCGCACTGCGTCGTAAGCCCGACGCCTTGGTCGGCGGCCACGTACGAAACGCGCTGGACGACAATGTCTTTTCCGAAGCGAGTCAGTTGCTGATCGATTTTCTCTACGATCGCTTCGACTCGGCCGGCACACGGGGGCCGCGCTTTTTCACGTCGAACAACGTTGCCGGGGCCAGGGCGTCGTTTCGCGCGCTTGGCGGCTTCGATGCCAGCTTTCGGTTGCCGGCTGGTGAGGATCGCGATCTGACCGACCGCTGGCAGGCGGCCGGCTGGCCGCACGTGTACGTGCGTGATGCGCTCGTGCAGCATCATCACGTGATGAGCTTTCGCAGCTTCACGCGTCAGCATCTGAACTATGGGCGCGGCGCGTGGTCCTTTCATCAGGCGCGCGAGCGTCGGCGCACCGGTGTGCGGCAAACCGAAACGCTGGGCTTCTACGTGGCGCTGCTCACGTTTCCCCTGCAGCGTGGACGCACGCGCCGACCGATGCTCCAGGTGGCGCTGCTGGCGTGGTCGCAGGGCGTGAACGCGCTCGGCTACCTGGTCGAGAAGGTGCGGGCCTGATCGCTCGACGGGATGTTGCCTGGTCGGCCACGTGTACGTGGTGACCTCGACGTCTATACGCGGCGTGCCGCGCGAGGCCCATCACTGTAGTCCGCCTGCTTGGCTGCTTGCCTGACCCATTGGCATTCCGTTTGCGCCGTTGACCGCACGGTGCTCTCTTTGCATGCCGCTGCTCGTGTCCCCTCAACCTGCCCAAAATGCGAATCGCTCTCTGGTTAGCTTGCCTTGCCTGTCCGGTGACCCTGTCGGCCGCGACCGTGTCCGATTCCCTCACGCGGAAATCCGTCACGACCCACACCACCACCGACGCGCCGGCGCGCATGATTTTTGGGGCGTCGGTCGCCATCAGTGGGAAGATCGCCTTTGTCGGCGAGCCGCGCGGTCAGGAGCCGGGCACGGTGCATATTTTCACGCGGACGGCAGCGGTGTGGCTCCCCTCGGGTACGCTTCAAGCGCCGACGACCGCACCGAATGACGGCTTCGGCGCCGTGTTGGCCACCGACGGTACGTCGCTGCTGGTGTATCAAAGCGGAACCGCTGCCGACAGCGCACGCGGCACCGTACATGTGTACCGCAAGTCGGCCGCTGGCACGTGGACGCACACCGGCCTCCTGCAGGCGCCGAGTCGTACGGCGCGCGCCGCGTTCGGCAGCGCAATCGCCTTTGAGGGTGACCGCGTGTATATCGGCGCCCCTGGTGAAGGAGCGGGCGCGGTGCACGTATTCCGTAAATCGGCGACTGGCGCATACGAAGCAATCGCGCGCATGGCCGGTGAAGGCACCGAGGTGAACGACGCCTTCGGCACGTCGATGTCGATTGACGGAGATCGCATGGCGATCGGTGCGCCGGCACGCGCGGCACGCCGCGGCGGCGTGCTTGTTTTTCGGCGCCAGAGTGATGGCAACTGGAAGCAGGAGACTCTGGTCGTGTCGGCGCGCGGCGCCGAGAATGCGCGCTTCGGCCAGTCGGTGCAGCTGACCGGCACGCGCCTCGCCGTCGGTGCACCCGGCGCGCTGCCAGTGGTGGGCATGGGAGGCAACGCTGCCGCCGGCCTGGTCACGATCTTCGACTACAGCGAGATCGCCGAGATCTGGCGCGAGCGGCAGTCGTTCACACAGTTCACGTTCGGCCCGGCGCGGCTCGGAACGGCGATCGTGCGCGCCGGCAACGAGCTGTGGCTCTCGGCGCCGAGTTCCGACCGGAATACCGGTGCGATCCAGCGCCTGCGTCAGGACGCCGACGGCGTGTGGTCGATGAATCAACTCACCACGCCGGAGATCGAGCCGGGGGCGGCATTCGGTACGGCGGTCGCTGTGTCGGGCAACTCGGCCGTCGTCGGCATGCC
>JBBQXC010000099.1:0-18075 GCA_038210005.1 Gemmatimonadales bacterium | reverse complement strand
GTTGAGCGCGTTGGCGGTGCCCACGTAGCCGCGCGACGGTGACGTCTCATGAGGCAACGCCGGAATCGGCAGAAATCCGCTCCATTCGAAGCGTCCGTCGCCCGGTACCGGCACGAGGCCGTCCCAGTTCTTGCGGATCGGCGCGATCCCGGCGCTCTGCCACCCGATCGCGCCGCTCGTGTCGGCCCAGACCCAGTTGAGCGCCGGCATGTGTGCATACGACAGCGCGGTGCGGGCCTCGCTCCACGTGCGTGCCTGATCGAGTCGCAAACTGGCAAGGTACGGCGCACCACCGGGCTCGAGCCACGCGGCGCGCAGCGCCACGGCCACGCGCTTCGCGCTGTCGATCACGAGCACCGGGCCATGTCGCGTGTACTGCAGTGTGACCACCACCGGTGCCGCGCCCTTCACGCGAATCGTATCCCGCACTTCGCGCATGCGCTCACTCGCGCCGCGATAGCGATATGCCCGCGCGTCCTTTGCGTCGAGCTCGTACGTGTACAAATCTTCGGCGTCGATCCCGAAAATCGTGAGTCCCCATGCTCCATGTTGATTGTGTCCGATGGCCACTCCCGGAATTGCCGGCTCGCCGCCACCGATCACATCCCACCCCGGTGCCTTCAGATGCACCATGTAGCGCAGCGACGGGGCCGCAATCGTGCGGTGCGGATCGTTCGCCACGATCGGCTTGCCGCTGGCCGTGCGCGAACCGGCAATCACCCAGTTGTTGCTCTCCCAGCGATCGAAACCGGGCGTCGCGGTATCGGCCGACGGGGCCACACGACGCAGTGCCTCGGGCAGCTCCGCCGTACGAAAACTCGGGACGTTCTTGAAGTCATTGTACGCGGCCAGCATGCTCGCACCGGGAGCCGCGTCGAGCGCGCGCGCTACGAGCGAATCGAGCCCCAGTCGCACCGGTGACAGCTCGTAGCGCTTCCGGCGGGCCACGGCCGCTTCGCCGATCTCGCGCACCGCGCGCGCCGTGGTCGGCTCGTCGGACGCATTCGAGGCCAGCGCGTTGTGCCGTGAAATGACCACCGCCGGCGTCCAGTGCTGCGGCGTGATACCGAGCCAGGTGAGCTCCTGCGGCATGAGTGCGGGATTTGCACGCACCTGATCCACATAGGCGTTCACGCCGTCCACAAACGCGCTAATGATCGTAGCGCCGCGCGGGTGGTAGTGCGCGAGCTCGGTGGTCATCGAGCCACGATAACGCAGCAATCGCGACGCGCGATCGCGCGACACCCAGCGTGGCCCCAGCACCTCGGCCATCGTGCCCGTCGCTTGGCGGCGCCACAGCTCCAGCTGAAAGAGCCGGTCGCGCGCCGCGCTGTATCCTTGCGCGAAGAACAGGTCGTGTTCGTTGGCGGCTTCGATGTGCACGATGCCGGCGCTGTCGCGCGCCAGCGTGACCGGCGCGCGCAGTCCCTTCGTGGTGATCTGTTGCGCCTGCGCTTGCGCTTGCGTCTCGCGCGGGACCGCGAAGAGCAGTGCCAGCAGCAACACCGCATTCACCGCGGCGCCGGTCAACGCGCTCGCGAACTCACGCACGATGTCTCCGGCTGGTTTGATCTCATGAATAGCATCGACGCTGCGCCCGGCTTGCCAGTAATCCTGCGTGACCCCGTCCACACTCGAGCGCTTGAGCTGACGGAGCGAACGCAGCGCATAGAATGTGCGGATCCAGTGTTTGGTTTTGCGACCCTTGAACATCCAACGGGATATCGGTCCCACTTTGGTGCCGAGCTTCTCCACGTATGGTGTGCGGATCACCGACACCGGCACGCCGGTCAGTCGTTCGGTGAGCACGATATCGCGGGACGTCGCTTCCAGGATGGCGTACTTGTACGCGTCATCGGAGTTGCACTCTGTCGTCGCAATGAAGCGTGTACCGAGTTGCACGCCGGCGTAGCCCATGTCCAGCAGCGCCTTGAACTGTGCGGGCGCGCCCACGCCGCCCGCCGCCACCACCGGGAGGCCGAGCGGACTGACTTCGTCGAGCAGGCTGCGTGGGTCACGCGAGCCGGTGTGGCCGCCCGCTTCACGGTTCACGGCCACGAGTCCGTCTACACCACCGTCACGCCCCTTCTCGGCCCACTTCAGCTCGGTGATGTCGTGGTACACCACGCCGCCCACGGGATGGACGCGATCACACACCCACTTGGGATTGCCCAGCGACGTGAGAAAGAATCGCACGCCCTCCTCGAGCGCGATGTCGACCCACTTCATCATGCGGTTGTGATACGTCTTCGAGGATGCCTCGATGAGCGCATTGAAACCGATCGGGGCGCCGCCACTGAGGCGGTTGATCGTGCGTAGTCCCTCCCGGAAGTCATAACCATGCACGTAGGTGAGCGAGATCGGCTGCACGATGCCGAGTGCTCCGGCTGCGCTCACGGCAGCGACCAGCTCCGGATTGCTGCACGGATACATGGGCCCGCAAATCAACGGCACGCGGATGTGGGCATGACGCGTGAGCGGCGTGTCGAACGCAGGCGCAGTGACGATCGGTGGTGCCACATCGGTCATCGGGCCGTCTCGCGTGAGGGATCGGGAGGCGACAGTCGCCAATGCACGATGCAACGCGCCACCAACTCACCATCGGCGTTGGCGATGTCCGCCTGCACATCGTGGGTGATCGGTTCGAGCACCGCGGTGGGCGCATGCGCGGTCGTGGTGCAGACCAGGGTACCACGGGCCTTCTTGAGGTATTCTATGGAGAGGCCGGTCACGATGCCGCGCACGCCGGCCGGGAGGGCCGTCATGAGCGCCACGCCACTCGTCATCTCGGCCAGATTCACCAGGGCCACCGCGTGCACCGACGCGAGGTGATTTCGCACAGCCTTCCGATCGCGCAGCTCGACCCGCGCGTAGCCCGGGCGAACATCGGTATAGACGCCCCCGACCGAGCCGGTGTAGGGCGCTGTGCGCCCCACGGCCCAGCTGAAGATGCGCTTACCGAAGGGGAGACCCGAGAGTCGTTCCCAGTTTCGCAGGAGGAGGCGACCGGGGGACGGATTGGCGCGAGGCATGCGAAAGGGAACGGCGGAGAGGGAAGTGACGTAACGTTACGTAGCGTACGCGCTGATCGCCGAACCCGCCACCATGGTGGGACGGCGGGTCGGCCGGCCTCCGTCCCCTCCGCATGACCGTGCTCGTCACCGGCGCCACAGGCTACATCGGCGGCCGTCTCACCTCGCGACTGGTGGAGCGGGGCGTTCCGGTGCGGCTACTGGTGCGTGATCCGCGCCGCATTCACGGACGGTGGTGGGAGCACGACGTGGAGGTGATGACCGGCGATCTGTTCGACGTGGCGTCGCTGGAGCGGGCCCTCGACGGTGTCGAGCAGGCGTACTACCTCGTGCACAGCATGACGGACGCCGTCAACTTCGCCGAGCGCGACCGGGTTGCCGCCCACAACTTCGTGCTGGCCGGGCGCGCGCTCAAGCACTGCATCTACCTCGGGGGGCTCGTTCCCGACGCGCCCGACGCCAGTGAGCATCTCCAGAGTCGCGGTGAGACGGGGGCGATCCTGCGCGGCGGCTTACCCACCACGGAGTTCCGCGCCGGCCCCATCGTGGGCTCGGGATCGGCCTCGTTCGAGATGGTGCGCTATCTCGCCGAACGGCTGCCCTACATGATCGCGCCCAAGTGGATCACCAATCAGGTGCAGCCGATCGCCGTGCGCGACGTGCTCACCTATCTGGTCCGGGCGCGCGAGCACGGCCCGGCCGGTATCGTGGAAATCGGGGGCGCCGACGTGCTCTCGTTTCGCGACATGCTGCACGGGTACGCTGCGGTGCGCGGCCTTCGGCGCACCATCATCGCCGTGCCCGTCATGACGCCATGGCTGGCATCACGCTGGATCGACAAGATCACGCCGATTCCCACGAGTCTGGCCACGCCGTTGGTGGAAGGCATTGCCCATCCAGTACTGGCCGACACGACCAAGGCGCGCGAGCTCTTTCCCGACGTGCGCCCGATGGCCTATCGCACCGCGGTCCAGCGCGCCTTGGCACGGCTTTCCGAGCATGCCGTCGAGTCGCGCTGGAGCGACGCGTTGGGCGGCGGCGCGTCGTACGAGCTGCGGGATCGCGAGGGCGTGCTCGAGGAGACGCGCACGATTTATGTGGACGCCAGCCCCGATCAGGTGTTTCGCGCTTTCTGCCGGCTGGGGGGCGACCAAGGGTGGCTTGCGTGGAACTGGCTCTGGAAAGTCCGGGGATTTCTCGATCGAATGGTGGGGGGCCCCGGTCTTCGGCGGGGGCGGCGCGACCCCTCGTGGTTGTATCTTGGTGAGGCGGTCGACTTCTGGCGGGTCGAGATGGTCGAGCGCCCGCGTTTGTTGCGGTTGCGTGCGGAAATGCGAGTACCCGGTCAGGCCTGGCTGCAATTCTCGGCCGTCCCGGAGGGTGAGGGCACACGGCTCATTCAGACGGCGCTCTTCGCGCCGCGCGGTCTTTTCGGACTTCTCTACTGGTATGCGATGTATCCGGCACACCTTTTTATTTTCGGTGATATGGCGAAGGCAGTCGCGCAGCTCGCGCTCACAGAGCCGGTGGTGGCGCCGGCGGTGCGGGCCCGTGTGTCGAAGGAGCCGTTATTGTGACCAGCACGAGCTTGTTCGTCGACGTGGCGCGTGGCGTCGGCCTGATACTGCTCGCCGTGCAGGTGCCGATGCTGCTGTTGCTGCTCGCCCGCCTCATGCCGGGACGGACACGACGTCCGCCGATCGCGCCCCGTCTCACGCCGCGCACCGATACCACGGTGACGGTGATCGTGGCCACGCTGAACGAAGCGAAGCGGATCGGGCCCTGTCTCGAAGGCCTCATGGCGCAAACGGCACCGATGCTGGAAGTGCTCATCGTAGACAGCCGCTCCACCGACGGAACGCGTGAGCTGGTCGAGGCGGCCGCCGCCCGCGATCCGCGTATTCATCTCGTGACCGACGAACCGCTCCCCGCCGGCTGGGTGGGCAAGGTGTGGGCGCTGGAGACGGGTCTGCGACGGGCCAAGGGCGAGTGGGTGCTCGGCATCGACGCCGACACCGTGCCGGCGCCGGGTCTGGTCGGTGCCGTGGTCGATGCCGTCGAACAGGACGGCTACGACGTGGCGTCGTTCTCGCCGCAGTTTCGCGATCAGACTTCGGCCGAACGCTTCGTGCAGCCGGCGATGTTGGTCACGCTGGTCTATCGCTGCGGCGCGGCCGGTGCTACCCAGCCGCCGCCCGATCGCGTGCTCGCCAACGGGCAATGCTTCGTGGCCCGTCGCGCGCTGTTGGAACAGCACGACGGTTACGCGCCGGCCCGCGCGTCGTTCTGTGATGACGTCACGTTGGCGCGCCACCTCGCATCGCACGGCGCGCGCGTCGGCTTCCTCGACGGCTCGCACATCATACAGGTCAGCGCCTACGTGTCGCTGGCCGAAATGTGGCGCGAATGGGGACGCAGCTTCGATCTGAAAGACGCGACGCCTACATGGCGTCGGTGGCTCGACGTGGCCTTGGTGTGGAGCGCGCAGGCCTTGCCGCTGCCCATGCTGATCGTGCTCGGCGTGATCATCGGCTCGATGAGCACGATCGCCGCTGAGAATCCGCAGACGATGCTGCTGCAGGCCTTGGTGCTCGTGAACGCCTCCGCCCTGTTGGTTCGGCTGATGATGCTCGTCGCGCTCCGGAACAGCTACGCGGAACGCGGGTGGCCCTTCTGGCTGTCGTGGCTATCGGACATCGCCGCCGCCTGGCGCCTCACGCTGAGCACCGCCCGCACCCCGACCCGGTGGCGCGGGCGGCAGTACGACACCCTTGCGACCGACGGCGCGAACTAGACTCGGCCTGCAAGAACAACAACGGCCGGAACACGGATACCCTGTTCCGGCCGTTGCTTTTTGCAGTAGCGCTTACTGCTAGTCCTCGACCTTGAGCTTGCCGACCATGCCGAGGAGCGCGTGCGGGTCGCACTGGAAGTAGTAGCTCTTGCCCGCTTTGAAGTTCACCGGTACGAGGATTTCCTGACCAGGCAGCTGTGCCATCATGGAGACCGGCGGCAGGTTCGGCACGCCCGGGTTCGAGTCGGCGAGGAAGTGTACGTTATGCACGCCCGTGACCAGCACGAACTTGAGCACGTCGCCCGGGTGCGCTTCGATTTCTTTCGGCTTGAAGTAGTTGCCTGTTTCGTCGGTGATCATTTCGATCGTGATGACCGTGCCCGTGGGCTTCGGTACGTCCGACGGAGCGGCGGAAGCGCTCGGCGTGCCGCCGGCGGCGGTGTCGGACGACGGGGCTTGCTCGCCGCCGCAGGCCACGAGGAGCAGGGCCGCAGCAGCGAACGCGAATCGGGCGACTGAAGAACGAGTAGACATCAGGAAGTACCTTGAGGAGTGGGTGAGGCGGAACTGAAAGGACAGTCGATCGAAATACGGTCAGAAATCTCGGCGCTCGAAGGCGCGCCGTCCGGCCCAGGCGGGGGTCAGAATCCAGAGGAGGAGTCCGCCGATGGCAGCCATGGAGCCCAGCATGCTGCCCAGGAAGCGATGCATCAGGGCGCCCGTGTAGCCCATGAGGGCGGCGGCGTCGCTTTGCATCACGATCATCGTGCGGGCCAGATCGACCGGGTTGGCGAGGGTGAGTGCCAACATCGGTTTCTCGAGCGGGTAGTCGGTGAACGTCGTGGCGACCAACAGCATGAGCCCGTCGTAGCCAATCGTGAGCAGCATCCACACGGCTATCGCCGTGCCAACGCCACGCAGTCGGTCTTCGATAGCCACGCCGATCAGCAGTGCGAGTCCGCCGAACACGAATGTCAGCGCGACACCACCAGCGAGCGTCGCCGCCAACAACGGGAGTGTTTCACTCCCCAGCGCGCGGTGGAGCGCAAACGGGAGCAGCAAGCCCAGCACGAAGGCGGTGGCCAACGGCAGCACAAGGCCCAGATACAGTCCGCCGAACAGCGCCGTGCGACGTACCGGCTGCGCCAGCATCAGCTCGGTGAATTCACGCGAGGCGTGCCAGGTGATCACACCGAACAGCATCGTGACCAATGGTACCACCAGCAATACCAAGCCAAGCAGCGACGACAGCGCACGCGGACCGCTGCCGGTGAGCCGCAGCATGGACTCGGTGAGCAGCAAAATGCCGCCACCGAACAACAGCACGCCGCGATTCTTGAGCACCGCGCGCGCTTCGTGGCGGAGCACGGTGGCGATTGTCGACCCCTGAGCGGCGCTCATGGCTTGGCTCCGGTCACGGCGTGCTCCGGTTGCATCAAGTGCGCGATGGCGCGCTCGAGCGAATCGACCTGCGTGATCTGCAGCAGTTCGGCAAGCGGGCCTGACCAGCGCACGCGTCCCTCGTGCAGAAACACGACCGTATCGCTGATCTCCTGTAGTTCGCTCAGGATATGCGACGTGATGATCACCGCGCGTCCTTCGTCGCGGACGGCGCGGATTTTGTCCTTGAGCGTGCCACTGGCAATCGGATCGAGTCCGGCCGTCGGCTCATCGAGTAGCAGGAGGTCGGGCGCGAACAGAAACGCGGCCACCGCGTTGAGCCGCTGGCGCTGTCCGCCGGAGAGGGTCCGCACCGGCTGCGCGAGCAATGCGGCCACGCCAAGGTCCTGCAACAGCGACACGTCACGCGGTGCGTCGCCACCCCGCAGGTCACGTAGCAAGTCGAGGACATCCTGGCCGGTGTAGCTCTCGGGAAATCGCGCGGCCTGCGGCATGTAGCCGATGCGAGCGCGATACGCGATCTGTCCGGCGACATCGACGCCGTCGAACGACATGCTGCCGGAGTCGGCGTGTACAAGTCCGAGCAGCACCTTGTTCAGTGTGGTCTTGCCGGCGCCATTCGGTCCGATGATCGCCGTCACGCTGCCACGGGCGATGTCGAGATCCACGCCATCCAGCACGCGACGGCGGCCGAACGATTTCACCAAGTTCCGGATCTCGACGAGCGGAGAGGACGGGCGGTGCAACGGAATAATGGGCGCGGTGATCGTACGAACCTCGTGGACTGGGCGACTCAAGAGCGCGGTGGTCATGGCAGTTTCCGTGGCGCATGCATGAGCGGCGCCGAGTCGCGCAACGTTTCGGGCGTGAGCGCCGGGACAACGCGCTCCGCAATGTCCAGCACATCGACCAGCAGACTTCTGGTGAGCACCAGCGCTGCCGGTGATTGCTCGACCAACAGGGAGAACAGGCGCACGGGCGAGTGCGGCACGTCGCCGCGGCCATCGCGATCGAGATCGTACCCGGCATACCGATCCCACCAGTTACCGGTAAACGTGCTGTAGTTGCGCCGGCTATTGGTGCCGACGTCGAACACATTTCCCGAGAACGCGTTGCCGCGCAGCACATTGTCCTGCGCATCGGCCAGCACGCGCACCGCCCAGCCGTTGCGCACGAAGTCGTTGTCGGCCACGTCGTTGCGGCTCGCGCCTTCCATATGCAGCGCCACCGAGTTCTCGATGAATTTGTTGCCGCGCACTTCGCTATCCGTGATTTCCTTCAGGAGCAGGCCGTACGCCGCGCTGCCACGGTTGCGCGCAAAGGTGTTGCCGGTGATGTGCACGCGCTTCGAATACATCACCGCCACGCCCGATTCATTGGCGCGGAAGGTGTTGTCTTCGTAACGGCACGAATCCGAGAACATGAAGTGCAAGCCGTACCGATGACTTCCCGTACTGACGTTGCGCCGCACACGGCCGTTGGTGACGAATTCGAAATAGATCCCATCGCGGTGACCGCGGATCACATTGTCTTCGAGCACGATGTCACGGCTGGACCACAGGTGCAGGCCGTTGCCCGTGACCGTCTGCGAGCCCGGCATGCCGTCCAAGGTATTCCCACGAATCAAACAGGCGCTGGCCCGTTGCAGATAAATGCCGAAGAGGGTGTTCTTGAACGTGTTGCCGTCGATCAGGCAGCCGGCGGCTTCCACCACGCGCAACGCGGCGCGGTCGGTGGCCTGGCTGCTGCCCGTGTTGCGAAACGTCATACCGCGCACCGTGACCGAATCGGCGCCGACCACGAGAATCTCGCGCACGCCGCCACCATCGAGGATCGCGCCGGGCTCGCCTTCCAGCGTGAGCGGCTGTCGGATGATGAGCGTCGGTTCGATGTACACCCCGGCTCGCACCCGAACTACCCCGTTGCGCGTCACTACGCGGATTGCCTCGGTCACGGTGCGTACCGACGTCGCGGATGTGGGTCCCGTCGGCGACACGAACACGGTGTCCGTCCCGGTGTCCGTCCCGGTGTCCGACTCGGTGTCCGACTCGGTGCCCGGACGCGCGGTTGCCACCATCGCGAGCAGCGCGAGCGTGGCGATCATTGCAGCGTCTTCGCGGACGGGGCAGGTGCCGCCGTCGGCACGATGTCACTCTTCACTAGCGTCAGCACCTGCGGCCACGACATCAGCTCGCCACCGAGTCGCCGACGCACGTCGTCGAGGTCAGCGGCCGAGTCGAACGCCGCAAGCCGACGACCCATCGGTGACTGCAACGAGCTCCCGTACAAAAAGCGCGCGTGCGTCGCGTCGAGCCAACGGGAGGGATTCTCCACGTCGGCCACCCAGATGGCGCGCGGCACCGACGTGGCAGCGAGCGACGACACGTAGCCGGCCAGACATTCGATGGAATCGAACGTCTCGAGGCGTCCGCGTTCCGTCAGCACCATGGCGCCGAAGCGCGGATCGTCGATGGTCATACGACAGTACCGGCAGGAGTCCTCGCCAGCCACGAGTGGACGTGGACCGGAGCCGCAGGCGCTGGCCGAAAGGGCCAGCAGCAGCACCGCGAGCGAAGTGAGGGAACGGCTCATGAGACCCTCCGCGCGCCGTCGCGGCGCGCTACCAGCGGCGCGGCGACGGCGAGAATGACACTGGTGATGGCGAGCAGACCGCCAGTGGCCGGAAGCGACGTGGCCGTGAAGTTGAGCAGCTTCTTGCTGCCGATGAGTGGCGGCTGATACGACATGCCGGGCACTTTGATCGGCGCGTGTTCGAGGTCGAGGTTGTGGCCGTAGTCGTATTCCCATCGCCAGAAGTCGACGAGACCGACCACGGCCGAGAGCAGTAGCGCGCTACCCCACACGAGGATCCAGCGACGACGTCCCATGGCGGCAACCAGCAGCCCGGCCACGCTCATCGCGACGATCCCCGCCGGCATGAATTTCAGCTCAGGAATGCTCTCCGGAACGATCGTTTTCATACCGATGTAGTGGTTCAACCCGTTGATGTTCTGCAGGTCGTTGGGCTCCACTCCCGACACCGTGTGTGCCCAGATGTGCATCCCCAACCCCTCGGGGTACTGCGGCGCGGTCAACGACACGCGCCACAGGGGGAAGAAGAGCGCGCTGGCCAAGGCGACGGCCGCGGCCGCCACCATGATCCGGGCACGCAGTGAGGCACGCATCAGCGAGGTCTCGGCGTGCCCGTGGTGTGGCCGGCGTGGGCGTCAACGGCGCCCGCACGGGATCCCGGAGGAGTCGGGAGGGTGATCCCACGCTGTGCAGCGCGAGCCACCTGACCCTTGGCCTTCAGTGTGTTCGCCGTGAGCGGCACGCTCGATCCCACCGGCGACACCCGAACGTATCCCTGCATTTCCTGGTGCAGCGCCGAGCAGAAGTCGGTGCAGTACATGGGGAACACACCGACTGACTTCGGGATCCACCGCACCGTGCGGGTCTCGCCCGGCATGACGAGCAGTTCCGCGTTGACCATACCCTGAATGGCGAAGCCATGAGGGATATCCCAGTCCTGCTCGATATTCGTGACGTGGAAGAGCACCGTATCGCCCACCTGCACGCCTTCGATGTTGTCCGGCGCGAAGTGCGAGCGGATCGCCGTCATGCGCACGTGCACCACCTTCCCCTTCCGCTCCACCCCGGCATCACGCTCGGCCTTTGCGACCTGCGGATGCGTGTTCTCGGCGAGCGAGTAGTACTTCTTCTGCTGCTTCTCGATCTTGCTGGCCAGAATCGCGTTCGCGTAGTGCGGCTCGCCGGTCGTCGGGAAATCGAGAATCAGCTTCATCTTCTCGCCCGAGATGTCGTACAGCTGCGCCGACTGCGTGAGCTCGGGACCGGTCGGGAGATAGCGGTCCTTGGTGATCTTGTTCATCGCCACCGCGTACTTGCCCGACGGCTTCGTGGTGCCGCCACCAGGAATCATGAGGTGGCCCACCGAGTAGAACGTCGGCGTGCGATCCACCACTTCCCAGGTGCCAAGTTTCCACTTCACGATTTCCGACGAGATGAAGACGGAGGTGTAGGCGTAACCCTTGCCGTCGAACTCCGTATGCAGCGGGCCGAGGCCCGGGTCCTTCACTTCTCCGGCGAGCACCGCTTCGTACTTCAGCACGGGGATGCCGTTGACTTCCGTCTCGAACGCCTTGTCCTTGATCGCTTGCTGCAGCTTGGTGAACGAGTGCACCGGGATCACCGTGGCAAGCTTGCCTCCGGCCACGATGTACTCACCCGTGGGGTCGACGTCGGCGCCGTGCGGCGACTTCGGCGTGGGCAGGAAGTAGATCGAGTTCGGGCACGTCTCCGGCGTGAGCATCTTCACGCTCGTCTTGATCTCCGAGCGCGCCACGCGGGAGAACTCGTCCATCACGTTGTGCGCGTACTCCACGGGCCGGTTCTCGGCCTTGCCGTTCTTCGTGCACGTTTCGAGGTTCTTCCAGTTGATCGCGGCGATGAAGTCCTTGTCGTTCTTCGAGGCGTTGATCTCGAGCTTTTCGTACGCCTGTTCCGTGTTGTACGACGTCAGGAACACCCAGTCCTTCGACGGGCCCTTGCCGGCGCGCGCCAGATCGTAGTCGTACCCCGGCACCACCAGCTGGAACGCGACATCCATCTTGCCGGGTTCATTCGCGGTGATGAAACTGATCGTCCCCTTGAACGACTTCTTGTAGTCGCTGATCGGAATGTCGGCCTGCGGAATCGGTACGGAGAATCGCGTGGAGGCGATCACGTACTCGCTGTTCGACGTCACGAACGGTGATCCGTGGTTGCCAGCGGAGTTCGGGATCTGCAGGATCTCCGACGCTTCGAAGGTGTTCAGATCGATCCGTGCCACGCGCGGCGTGTTGTTCGCATTGACGAAGAGCCAACGACCGTCATCCTCTCCTTGTGTCTGGGAGAGCGCCGTGTGGTGGAGATCGTCCCACGGGATGTTGCCGAAGGTGGTCTCCAACATCGGCTTGGTCTCTTCCGAATAGCCCCAGCCGTTTTCGGCGAACTGCGAGAACACCGGGACAATCTTGAGCAGACGGCCCGACGGCAGACCGTACACACCGACCTGTCCGTTGAAGCCACCGGACATGAACGCGTAGAATTCATCGTACTGGCCGGGCGCAACGTACACCTTGTTGGCGGCGTCGGCGCTGCCGACGGCCCCTGCCGGGCGATTGGCGGGCGCACACGCAAACCCGTACACCATGGTGGCGGCGACGGTCGCGGTCGCCACGAACCAGCCCGTGCGGCGAGAGAGAGACATACTGGAACCCCGAGATTGGAAGAGATGGGTGCGGCGCGCGGCCTGCGGTGGCCGACGTGTCGCTGAAGAACAATCTCGGATGTCATATGCGTATAAAAAGTCGGAGAAGTCCCCCGCGATTGAAGGGAAACCCTGACAGTCCCATTCCATGGCGTTGTCAGATTCACACCATGCGACTCACACGTTTCACCGATAATGCGTTGCGATGCCTGCTGCTTCTGGGCTTGGAGCCTGAGCGCTGCATCACTGTGAACGAGATTGCCGACCGCATGAACATGTCGTACGAGCATCTCGTGAAAATCGTCCACCGACTCTCCGAGCTGGGCTACGTCGAGACGGTCCGCGGACGTCACGGCGGTGTGCGGCTGGGTAAGCCCGCCCTCGACATCTCGCTGGGCATCTTGGTCCGACAGACCGAAGAGAATCTCGCGCTCGTGGAATGCTTCGATCCCGAGCACAACACCTGTCCGATCTCGTCGGCCTGTCGGTTGGCGGGCACCTTGCACGATGCGCTCAACGCGTTTCTCACTGTGCTCGACGGGAAAACGCTGGCCGACATTCTCGAGCCGAGAGAGGCGCTCGTTCCGCTCCTCGCTCGTCGAGAGGCAGCGGTGATCGTCGGTTAGCGCGGCTCGCCCAGCACGCGCAGCATTGCTTGCGTGAACGCCGGCAGGTCCTTCGGCACCCGAGCGCTGACGATGGTACCGTCGACAACGGCGGGCTCGTCGACCCAGAGTGCGCCGGCGTTGATGAGGTCGTCTCGAATGCCGAATGACGAGGTCATGCGCTTCCCTCGCACGATGCCGGCTGAAATGAGAATCCAGGGGCCGTGGCAGATGGTGCCCACGACGCCCCCCTGTCCGTACACGCTCCGTACCAGCGAGAGCACGGACGGATCGCGACGTAGCTTGTCGGGTGCCCATCCGCCAGGCGCCACGATGCCGCGTAGCGTGGCCGGATCGACGTCGGCCACCTGACCGTCCATCGTGGCGGGGTAGCCCCACTTGCCGTGATAGCTCGTCTCGCCGTTGCCGATCAGCGGCGTGTGATAGCCCGCCTCTTCCAGGCGGAGCTTCGGATACCAGACCTCGAGGTCTTCGTAGTCGGGTCCGACGAGGATGGCGATCGTGCCGAGTGTCGACATGGCGAATCTCAGTTTCGGGAATGCGGCGGGAATGCGGGCGGCGAGGTTGTGTACCCGTGCAAAAACTAGGCTGAGGTCGGAAACGCTCCCCCGCTGCGTAGTATTTTCCTCGGGGACCGTACCGCGACTGGCCGCCCTTCGCCCCACGCATCATGAAGCTTATCGTCGCCATCGTCCGCCCGGAGAAGCTGGCGGATGTGAAACGTGCGCTCTTTCAAGTCGGCGTGACCGGCATGACGCTGTCCCGCGTGAGCGGGCACGGTGGGGAGCGGGACGTCGTCCAACAGTATCGCGGAGAATCGGTGGTGCTCGAGTTTCACGAGAAGGTCCGGATCGAAATAGCCTGCTCGGAGGAATTCGTCGAGCGCGCCATCGACGCGATCTGCGAGGGCGCGCGCACCGGCGACGTGGGCGACGGCAAGATCTTTGTGCTGCCGCTCGATCACACCGTGCGCATCCGCACTGGTGAGCGCGACAATCACGCGCTCACGGCCGTGAACGCTGACGAGATCATGCGTCAGACGCAGCTCGAAATGCGGGTCCCCAACACGGCCGATTCCTGATGCAGGCGCCAACGATCTCCTCGGGCGACACGGCATGGGTCTTGATCTCGACGGCCCTCGTGCTGTTGATGGTGCCGGGGCTTGCCTTCTTCTACGGCGGACTTGTTCGCAGCAAGAGCGCGCTCAATACGATGCTGATGAGCCTCGGCGCGCTGGCGATCGTGACCGTGCAGTGGGTGCTCTTCGGCTACAGCCTCGCCTTCGGCCCGGGCTCGAACTGGATCGGTGGTCTGAGCTTCTTCGGCTTTCAGGGCGTCACCGCCACGCCGAATCCCACCTACGCGGCCGCGCTGCCGCATCTGCTCTTTGCCGCATTTCAGGCGATGTTCGCCGGCATCGCGGTCGCGCTCTTCTCTGGCGCGATCATCGATCGCATGCGCTTTGTGGCGTATCTCACGTTCGGCCTGATCTGGACCACGCTGGTCTATGATCCTCTCGCGCACTGGGTCTGGGGCGACGGCGGCTGGTTGCGCACGCTCGGCGCGCTCGACTTCGCCGGCGGCACCGTGGTGCACATCAGCGCCGGCATCACCGCGCTGGTGCTGGCGAAGGTGCTCGGTCCGCGACGCGACTTCAAGCGCATCCCGACGGTACCGCACAACGTACCGTTTGCGCTGCTGGGCGCAGGCATGCTCTGGTTCGGCTGGTTCGGCTTCAATGCCGGTTCTGCGCTCGCCGCCGACGGCATTGCCGCCAACGCGCTCGTGACCACGCACGCCGCCGCCGCCTCGAGTCTGCTCACATGGATGCTGCTCGAATTGTACAAGAGCGGCCGCGCCACAGCCGTCGGCGCGGCTACTGGTGCGGTGGTCGGTCTGGTGGCCATCACGCCCGCCGCGGGGTTCGTGACGCCGATGTCGGCGCTGGCCATCGGCATCCTGGCGGCACCCGTGTCCTTCTTTGTGTTGCATTACCGCGCGAAAACATCACTCGACGACACGCTTGACGTGTTCGCCTGCCACGGCGTGGCCGGGATCATGGGCGCCGTGCTCACGGGCGTCTTCGCCTCGAAGGACGTGAACCCCATCGGCGCTGACGGTCTGCTGCGCGGCAACCCGTCGCTGGTGGGCATTCAAGTGCTCGCCGTCGTGGCCACTGTCGCCTTCGCCGGCACAGCCAGCTTCGGCATTTTGTCCGCCCTCAAGCTCGTGATGCCGCTGCGCATTCGCGTGGACGCGGAAGTGCAAGGCATCGACCTCGCCGAACACGGCGAGGAAGCGTATCACGGGAGCGACTTGAGTGATTTGACCGGTCGACGGACAGCGCTGGGAGACGCGGTGGTGCTGTCGGCGAGTGAGATGAGGGGTGCTGCGGCGCGGGCGTAGAGAGGGGGTACTGCGAACGTACTGCGAACGTACTGCGAACGTACTGCGAATACCCTAGGAAGCAGGAGGGAGGGTTTCAGGGGGCAGGAAGCAGCAACCACGCGCGGTTCACCGGCGTCCTGCCCCCTGAACCCCTCCTCCCTGCTCCCTGGGGAGTTTGCAGTTTGTCAGTCGGAAAGGAGTTCGCTGTCTGTCAGTCGCGCAAACGAAAGGGGCGCTCACCATCACGGTGAGCGCCCCACTCCTGGATCCATCCCAACAAAACCTCACGCCTTTTTGCGATCCTGTAGCCACGTGAGCGGGATCATGAACAGCGGAGACAGGAAGAGCCCGAGTAGGACATTGATCCAGATCAGCGCCATGTAATAGGCGGTCATCCCCAACGAGGCCCAGATGGTGCCCAGCGTTCCGTGAAATTCCACTGTCTGTCTCCGGAGTCGATTGGTGCAGGGCACACAGCTGCGCGTGTCCGGCAAGTGCAAACATAGAGTAAGCAAGTCGGCGGCCGGAAGGTAGGGGGTGGTTGACGTGTCGCCGCCGGTGGGCGATCAGTCCACCATGTCCGAACTGACGAACTTCCCGCCCGACGCACTGTTGCAGGCGTCGCTCGAGGTGGCCATGGCAGCCGTCGTCGGACCGCTGGTGCTGGCCGTTTCCGGCGGACGCGACTCCATGGTGCTGCTGCAGGCTATGGCACGGTGGGCCCCAGAGCGCATCGCGGCGGTGGCCACCTTCGACCACGGCACCGGCACCTATGCGACCGACGCGGCGTCGCTGGTGGCGGCGGAATCGCGCCGGCTGGGGCACCACGTAGTGCGCGTGCGCTCGCGCACTACGGGCCAGAGTGAGGCGGCGTGGCGCGCGGCCCGGTGGGACTTTCTCGACCGGATTGCCCGCGCCTTCAAGGCGCGGGTGGCCACGGCGCATACACGCGATGACCAGCTGGAGACCGTCGTGATGCGTCTGATGCGTGGGGCGGGCGCACGCGGGATGGCGGCATTGGCGGCGCCCTCGAGTGTGGTGCGCCCGTGGCTCGGTGTGTCGCGAGCCGAACTGGCCGGCTGGGCCGCGTTGGAGAAGGTCGCGTACCTCGAGGATCCGATGAACGTCTCGCGCACCTTCCTGCGCGGACGGGTGCGGCACGAGCTGCTGCCGGCGCTCGAGGCGGCGACGCCGGGGTTCTCCGACGAGATGCTCGCCATCGCCGATCGGGCGGCGTCGTGGCGACGCGAGGTCGAACGCCATGTCGAGACGATCGGCGTCGCCGTCTCGCCGTCGCGCGAGCGGGTCTCCTGTCCCGCAGCGGCACTCGAGTCCACGTCCCTCGAAGGGCGGAGTGTGCTGTGGCCCGCGATCTGCGCCCGCGCCGGTGTGACGCTCGATGCCAAAGGAACTCGCGAGCTCGTCAAGTTTACCACAGGAAGTCGACGTGGCTCGAATACGCGCGTGTCCGGCGGAGCGATCGTGCTGCGACGGGGCGCTGCCTCGGGCGAGCCACCCGGCGATCGGTTCGAAGTGCGGCGGGTGTCGTCGCGACGGCCGCGAGACGGATCACGGGCGTGGTCCGGCGTTTCGGACGCGTTGCCGCCACGCTTCGGGCGATTCCGTTGGCGACGGCTGCACACGGCGCCGCCACCGGGGGGGATTGCGGAGCAGGACCTGTGGACCATGGGATTGCCCCGTGGCGAACAGGTCGCGCTGCGCGTCTGGACCGCGGGAGATCGTATCCGATCCCCTGGTGCCCCAGCAGGGAGGCGTGTCACGCGGTACTTTTCAGAATCACATGTACCCGCATTGGATCGGCCGACGTGGCCGGTGCTGCTCGTCGACAACGAGCCGATGTGGGTTCCTGGAGTTTGCCGCGGTCTCGCGGCACCGTCCCGGCCCGGTCGGCCGGAGTTGATCTGGTACCGGTGTGAGCCCGAGTTTGACTGAGCAGAGCCAACCCATCGTGGAAGATCCCCGCCTCGACGGCCGTGCCGTCCGGCGTATCGTGTACGACGCTGACACCATCGCCGCGCGCGTGCAGGAACTGGGCGCGGACATCACGGCGGCGTATCCCGACGGCGATTTGCTCGTGCTGGGGCTGCTCAAGGGCAGTTTTATCTTTCTCAGTGATCTCGTGCGCCACATCGAGCGCCCGTTGCAAGTCGATTTCCTCGTGGCCTCGTCGTATGGCGACGCCATGGAGTCGAGCGGTTTGGTGCGTCTTCTCTACGATCCGGAAACGGAACTGGAGGGGAAGCACATTGTGTTAGTCGAGGACATCGTGGATTCCGGCCGCACGCTCAATCGTCTCATCGCACTGTTGGGTGACCGGAAGCCGCGTTCGCTCGAAATCTGCGCGCTGCTGCACAAACACATCGCGACAGAGCTCCATCATCCCACGCGGTTCATCGGGTTCGATGCGCCGCACGAATTTCTGGTTGGCTACGGGCTAGACCATGCCGAGAATTTTCGGCACCTCCCGTATGTCGCCAGCCTGCAGTAAGGCGGTCAACCTATGGCACCAAACATGACGCCCTCGCCGAAGAAGCCGTTCAA
>JBBQXC010000098.1:0-18169 GCA_038210005.1 Gemmatimonadales bacterium | reverse complement strand
CACGGCAGTAGCAGCCCCATGGCCGGATCGTCGGTCAACGCCCGATACGCGAGCGGTGGATTGCAGGCGCCAAGGATGACGTATGGTCGAAAGTCATGACCGAGCTTCTCCTTGAAAGCGGCCCGCATATCGACTTCGGTGAGCACGCCGAAGCCTTCGGTCTTGAGCGCACTGCGCGTGCGCTCCAATGCCGTCGCGAACGGCACGCCAAGCTGCACCACGATACCAAGTGACGCCGTCATTGATCCTCCGGATCTCGGGCTGAATCTCGACTTATCGGGCGGGGGAGACGAACCGCCCCGAAACATGAAATCTAGCGGAAATGTCTGGCAAGCTGGATTGCATCGACCTGCGGCCCGCGTGGCGCAGGCAATGACGTTTCGGTTCCTGATCGCTACATTTCCATTGTATGCTTCGACGTTCCCGTACTCATCGCGTCATCTCGCTGCTGGCCGGCGCGTGGTTGGCACTGTTCAGCATGGTGCCGAATGTCTGGCGTCCATGTCCGATGCACGCCGCTGGGCACGAGACCGCCGCTACGGCGATGGGGCATGCCGGTATGCACGAAACGGAACGTGCGGCCGCGGAATCGTTGGCGTACGCCAACGCAATCGCACCGCGTGAACACGCCGTGCCAGCACCGACGCCGGGGAGGCCCACCGCGCCGCGCCCGTGCGATTGCACCACGAATTGCTGCGGCCTGCCCGCGTTCCTGCGCATCGATCATCCGGTGCAACTCCAGACGCCCCCACTGCGCATCGCCGAGCGGCTCGCGACCCCGCCGGCGCCACCGCACGCTCCGTGGAGAGCACGGGTGCTGCCATTCGCGAATGGTCCGCCCGTCGTGATCGCTGGCTGACCGCTCGCCGCTGACGTGAAACGTCGGCGGCACGCTTCAGACGCTCGTGACGCACCGGCCGGCGACTGTTCGTGTCGCGCATCGTGCGGGCGAGTGAGCGCACTTCCCACGCATCGTGGGAACGCCAGATCGCATTCCGACAGCGAGCGCCCTCTCATGTGCCGAATTTCGTTCGTACACCTCGGTCCGTTCATCGTCGCGTACGTCGCGACGATGGGGCTGATCGGCTGCAGGTCGGACACCCCGGTGATCCACGTGGAACGCGCTGCCGTGGTCGTATCCGCCGACGGTGCGTCAGGATCGTCGTACTTCACCGTGCGCAGCGTGAACCACGCGGCAGACTCCATCGTCGGCATTGCGGTCGACGCGTCGGATGAAGCCGTGATGGAAACCGCGCAACCGCACCGGATGTCATCGGTCGAGTCCACGTCGTCATCGACAACGATGATGATGCCGGTCCGTGCCGTGCGCGTCCCGGCCATGGGCGAAGTGCGCTTCGCTCCCGGGGGATTCACGGGGAGGATTCCGCGATTTCGTTCGCCATTGGCCATCGGGGACTCTGTTCGCATCTCCGTTCGGCTCGCGCGCGCCGGCACGATATCGACCATCGCACGTGTGATGACGTTCGCCGACCTCGACACCGCACTCGCACCATCGCGCACCAACCAGGTCGCAGAAATCACGATCGCTCCGTCCCGAGCGGAAGGTGGTGCACTGTACCGCGCCAACGGGTGCGTGAGTTGCCATGGCACGGACGGCCATGGTGACGGGCCGGTCGGTATCACGCTCACGCCCCGCCCCCGTGACTTTCGCGACACGCTGGCCTTCAGGAACGGCACCGGTGTGGCCGCCATTGCTCAGACCATCGCCACCGGTATCCCTGTCGGTGGCGCCATGCCGATGTTCGCCCACCTCACCAACGCCGAGCGCGAGTCACTCGCGCTCTACGTCATCTCGCTCAAAACCCAACCGTCATCACGGACACCACCACCATGAACCGCAACAGCAACGCCACGCGCCAGTTCGGTCTCGGACTGGCCATCGCCGCACTCGTCGGTCTGTCCCCCTGCCTGGCACCGACACTCGCCGCCCAAAGCGCCACCGTGACCGCGAAGGATGCGTGGGTGCGCGAGGCACCGGCGGGACGCGCCGTGACGGCCATCTTCGTCACGCTCGAGAACAAGGGCGCCGTGACGCGCTCCATCATCAACGGCGCGACCGCCATCGCCGACACGCTCGAACTGCACGAGATGAAGCGCGACGGCGGCATGATGCAGATGTCACCGGTCAAGGCGATCGAGGTGCCGGCGCACGGTCAGGTTGAACTGAAGCCAGGAGGACTGCACCTGATGTTGTTCGGACTCAAGAAGCCGCTGGTCGCGGGGGATTCCGTGGTCTTCTCACTCACGCTCGATGACGGGTCGAAGCTGTCGGTGAAGGCCCCGGTGCGAAAGCCGGGAGGTATGCGATGAGCTGGTCGTCCCGACGGCTCCTGCTGGTGCTTCCGCTGCTGCTCGCGATCGGCGCGGGCGCGGTGTGGTGGACGCGGCACGCGCAGGCGACACGCAGCGGCGACGACTTCACGTTGACCGACCACAACAACGCCACGTTCGAGCTCGCGTCGCTACGCGGCAAGGTGGTGTTGGTCTTCTTCGGGTACAGCATGTGCCCCGACGTGTGTCCGACCACGTTGTCGAAACTGTCGTCCGTCTCGCGGCGATTGGGTGACGATCGATCGATTCTCAAAACCCTATATATCACCGTCGATCCGGAGCGCGATACGCCCGAGGTGCTCAAGGCGGACTTGCAGAACTTCGACTTGGATGCGCTTGGACTGACCGGCACCAAGGCGGAGATTGATCGCGTGGTCGGTTTGTACGGTGCGTCCTACAAGATCGTGCCGACCCCGTCATCGGCCGGCCGGTACTCCGTGTCCCACTCGACCTCGCTCTATGTGCTCGACACGACGGGGAAGGTTCGGCGAGAGCTGCCGTACGAAGCCACGGTGGATGAGATCGTCCAGAGCATCCGCGAGGTGCGTGACATCGATCGTCGTACCCAGTGAATACCCGGCCGGTCGCATTCAGCGACGCACGCCGGCGAGCGCTCGTTTCGTCACCTCACACCGGTACCCCACATGCGCCCGATCTCCACCTTCGTACCGTCGCCACGCTCCGCTGCGCGGGCCGCCCTGATACTGGCGGCGCTGGCACTGGCAACGCCAACGGCCGCTTGGTCGCAGGCCCCCGCGATCCCCGGTCAACAGCCATCGGGACCGGTCATTCAGAGCACGGGGATGTCGATCAAGGTCGACAACCCCACGTTCGCCGTCCCGAATAATCATGTGTTCAGGTCGGTGTTCGAGATCAACGCGGGCGGTGGTGATACCGTGAAGGTCAACGAACAGCTCACGACGATCGCGCGATTCTACAACGTGCATGTCCGACACGGCTATCCGTTGAAGAACCTCCACGGGGCCGCCGTGGTCCACGGCAGCGGCTGGCCGGCCCTGTTGACCGACTCCGCGTTCGCGGCGCGCTACGGGGGGCACGTCAATCCGAGTCGGCGCCTGGTGGAAGAGCTGATTCAGAACGGTGCGGTCCTCGTCCTGTGCGGTCAGACGGCAGGCGCACGCGGCATTCGGCGCGAGGAGCTGTTGCCAGGCGTCAAAGTAGCCATCTCCGCGATGACCGCCCTGACGGCGCTGCAGGACGACGGATATCGCATGATTCCCTGGTGATGTCGCGTCGGGCCCGCACCTCCGGGGTGGTTACCGCTTCGTCAACCGCGCTTGTGCACGTCGCACCACTGGATGGTTCGCGCCGAAGCCGGTGGTCAGCGGCTCCATGGCCAACTCGGCCCGCCGCCGCGCCGCGGTGCGGTCGCCGGTCAGTTCAAGCGCTTCGGACTCGAGCAGGAGGGCGCGGCCATAGTATCCGCTGCGATGGGGCGAGACGGAGTCGCGCGCGGCCGTGACCTCCGCCTCGCGCGCGAGCGTCAGTCCCCGGCCGCCGTTCCCTGCAGCCACCGCCGCTTCAGCGCGCCAGAGGCGCACCAGCACCGTGTCCATGTCTGTGCTTTCCCTCATCGGCAGGCGTCGCGCCACGAGCGTATCGAAGTCGGCAAGCGCACCGATCGGGTTGCCTGAGGCAAGCTTGAGCAATCCTTCCAGCACCAGGCTGTCGCGAGTGTTCGGTTTCGGCAGCGTCGCATTGGCGCGCTGAAACTCCTGCATCGCGGTGGTTGCCTCGCGCGGGCGTCCCGCGAGCGCATTGCTACGGGCTATCCCCGTCCACGCGCGCTGCGCAATGAATGGCGACGCGTTCGGCAGCAGCCTCCGCCACAGGGCAATCCCCTCGTCGAATCGGTGCATCAGAATCGCACTGTTCGCGCTGGTGATCACCAATGGCCGTGGAATTTCGCCGGACGGATCCACGCCACCTATCCGACGGAGGTCGTCCTGCAGCAGACTGTCGCCGGTGGCAACCTCGCCGAGCAACTGGAGCGCAAACGCTTCGTTGTGCTGGGCAATGATGGCGCTGATAGTGCTGTCCTGTCCCGACCGTGCGTACAGCGGCAACAGCCGCCCGTAACTGATCGACGCGCTCCGATAGTCCTCACGCTCGTGCTCGACAACCGCCAGCGACGCCAGAGTATTGATGTACTGCACGGTGCTCGCGAGACCGGCATCCTCCAATGTGCGCGACGCCTGACGCAGCAGGGCGACGGCGGAGTCGGGATGGTGGCGTACCGACGCGATGTCCGCTTCCACCAACAGCGCCGACGCCGTCTGCGACGCCGACGGACTCCGCACTTGCGCGAACCAGCGGCGACCCTCCCGGGCCAGACTGTCCGCCGTTTCCACACGCCCGAAGCGCGTCTGCGCGTGTGCTTTGCCATAGGCCACGTCGGCCAGGATCGCCGGGTCCCGTGTCGCACGTGCAATGGAATCCACGCGCGTCAGCACGCGCGCCACCGAGGCCGAATCGTCGAGCTCGTAGTAGCGATCCTGGATCTGCAGCAGAAGCTCGGCCGTCACCGACGGCGGAGCGTCATACCGGCTCAGCATTCGCTCACCGCGCTCCAACAGCTGCCGCAGCGTGATGGGCTCCGCTCCCACCTGCGAGATGAGAAACTTCTGGAAGTCGCTGGTCGCAAGCGCGTTGGTCGCCTCCAAGACAGCGATATCGCGTTGCCGCGTCGCGTCCCGCGCCTGCGAAATGGCCACGCCTGCCGAGCCCACCACCGCGAGCAGCGCCGCGGACCCGAGCGCAACGGCCGCACGATTACGACGCACGAACCGAGTCAGGCGGTAGCCGAAGGAATCCGGTCGTGCGCGGATTGGCCGATGGTCCAGGCTTCGCTGCAGGTCCTCAGCCATCGCCGCAGCCGATGCATATCGCTCGGCGGGATCCCGCTTGAGACTGCGCGCAAGAATGTTGTCGAGATCTCCGCGGTACCGGCGCGCCAGCGCGGTCGGCGTGCTGCCGAGCGACGCCGCGGTGGCCGTGACCTCCTGCTGCGACCGAAAGCGCGTGGACGTCACGGCCTCGCTCAGCGCGAGTGTTTCGCCCTCCAAAGCTCCGTGCAGAAACTCGGCCTGCGTGAGCGCACCGTGCGCGGTGGGATGATGACCGCTCAACAGGCGATACAGCATCGCGCCGGCGGCGTAGACGTCAGTGGCCGTCGTGATCGCCGCACCAAGCACCTGCTCGGGCGCCGCCCACGCGATCGTCATCGCCCGCGCGCCGGGCGTGGTCATGTCATCTTCCGTATCATTCTCGAGCAGCTTGGCGATGCCGAAATCGAGCAGCTTGGGGATCCCCTCCTTCGTCACGAGAATGTTGTGGGGCTTGAGGTCACGGTGCACGATCAGCTTTCCGTGCGCGTCGGCCAGCGCGCCGAGTACCGTGATCATGAGTGCAATACGCGCGGCCGCATCGGCGGCGCGGCTGTCGCAGTACGTGTCGATGCGTTCGCCATCGACATACTCCAGCACCAGATACGGTTGCCCACTGGCGCTGACGCCGGCATCGAGCAGTTTCGCGATATTGGGGTGCGACAGCCGCGCCAACACAGTGCCTTCCTGTTGGAACCGTCGCAATGATTCGGGCGTGGTAACGGTGACGTTCAGTAATTTCACCGCGGCGACGCCTTCGAAGCGGCCATCCGAGCGGTGCGCCAGCCACACGGTGCCCATACCACCGACACCGAGCGACCGATCCAACGTCCAGGCTCCGATGACCTCGCCGCGTCGATCCGTCTGCAATGAAAGCAGCAACGCATCAATCTGCGCGCGGTGCAGGACGTCGTCGCGACTGAGCGACGTCGCTCCCGCGAAGAGCGCGTCCAGTTCCGCCGCGATCCCGGCATCGCTCACGCGAAGAGCCTCCAGCCACTGCTCGCGCGCTGCTCCGGTGAGGCTCAGGGCATCGTCCACGAACGGCTCCAGGGTCTTCCAACGCGCACGATCAAAGGCGGGCATGTACCGGTCTGGTAGGAGGAACGTCGAACCTATCGTCGCAAGCCGAGCATATCGAGCGCGTGCATCGGCTCCGCATCCTCGAGCCGGTCCATCACGACGTGCGGCGAAAGTCGCCGCTCCAGCTCATGCGCGACGGTCGGACAGTCGCGGCGCAGATCGGTGAGCCATGCGCGCCGCTCACGGCAGTCCATCTGTTCCGCACAGTCAACGAGTGGCTGCAGCGCCTTCGAGAGGGGGTGGGTCTGGCGGTTCATGCGTTGCTCCGGTGCAAGACGTGAGTGGACACCGGATTAATCGGATTCTGCGGCCAAGAGGCGACAGGCGTTCCGAACGATTCAGCTGCAGTCGCCCAGGACGTTGTGGAGCAGCAGCCGCAACTGCCGCCGCAACTGCCGGAACACGGATACCACCGATCACAACGACCGCCACCTTGGTGCGCAGCACCGACGCCGTGAAGGGCTGTGCGGCGCTCACCTGTCAGGCGGCACGAGAGGAGAGAGCCGAAACGCATGATGCCGCGGGGTCCGACGTAGCGAGTCGTTGCCAGCGTGCGATCCGGCGAGCACCGTCACGAGGGCTTGGGGGTCTACCGGCTTGAGCATGTGATGATCGAAGCCCGCCTCTCGAGCGAGGCGGAGATCGTCGTCCTGCCCCCACCCGGTCGCGGCGATCACGACGACATCGTTGCCCCACGAGTACTCACGAATGCGGCGACACACGTCGTAGCCGTTCAACGTCGGCAACCCGATGTCCAGCAGTATCACGTCGGGCCGGAACACGTCGGCCGTGTCCACGCACGCTAGCCCGTCGTAGGCTGTGCGGGTGTCGTGACCCATGCCCCGCAGCACCGTCTCCAAGCTGTCCGCCGCGTCGCGATTGTCGTCGACGATCAAAATGCGCAACGGCGAATTCGCGGCGGCTGGCTCGACGTCGACGCCCACGGCAGGTGCCCGTGACGAATCGACCACGATCGGCAACCGCACAATGAACGCGCTGCCCTGACCCGGTCCATTGCTCGTGGCTTCGACCGCGCCGCCGTGCAACTCTACCAGCCGTTTTACCAGTGTGAGCCCGATCCCCAACCCGCCTTGCGACTTTTCAAGCGAGGCGTCGACCTGCGTGAACATCTCGAAAATACGGAGCAATTGGTCGGCGCCGATGCCGACGCCGGTGTCCCGCACCGTCACCACCACGTCGCCTCCTTGCTGTTCGACGTCCAACTGGATGTGACCGCCTCGGCTGCTGTACTTGGCCGCGTTGTTCAACAAGTTGACGAACACCTGTGCGAGCCGTGTAAAGTCGACCTCCACCAAGAGCGGTTGCGGCGGCAGCGAAACGCTCACGGTATGTCCCATCTGCGTGACCAGCGGGCGGCTCGCTTCCAGCGCACTGTTCACCACAGCAGCCAACGGCGTCTGCTCCTTGCGGAGTTCGAGTGTGCCACGGCTGATGCGGCTCACATCCATCAAGTCGTCGACCAACCGCACCATCTGCGTGAGTTGGCGTTCCATCATCGAGCGCGCTTTCTCGACAACCGGTTCCTGAGGGCCCGCGAGCTTGATCAATTCCAAGCCGTTACGGATCGGCGCCAGCGGATTGCGAAGTTCGTGCGCGAGCGTGGCCAGGAACTCGTCCTTGCGGCGGGCGGCCTCCTTCAACTGCTGCTCGACGGCACGCAGCTCCGTCGAGTCGTAGAAGTAGCAGACCACGCCGGGTCGACCGTCCGGCATCGTGACGCGATGCAATTCCCACTCGTACCCTTCCGTCTGGTCGACATCCGCACGGGATCGCAGGAAATTCTTCGCATAGTACGGATCTCCCGTATCGAGCGTGTGCTGAAAAGCGTCGATGATTTCTGAAGCGGTCGGTTCCTTCCAGATCGTCCGCATTGCCTCATCGAATGCACGCCCGACGACCGGGCGGATGCTGGCGAACGCGCCGGCCTCGGAGCGCGCATTGACGCTGGCGAATCGGAAGTCGGCATCCACGAGGTAGATGCCGTACGGGCATTGCTCCACCACGGCATACAGCATGCGCCGGTTGCCCTCGACGGCATCGGTCAGCCGCCTCTGCTCCGTCATGTCCTGGATGACACCGTGCACGCCGATCACCGCGCCGTCGGCGCGATACACCGGGTAGTAGCTCGCCAGCCAGTAGCGCTCGTCGGGGTGCGCCGCCGTCGCGCCGTGCAGGTCGAGCCCCAACAGCGGCTCGCCGGTGCGCAGCACCTGACGAAGCGCGCCCTCGAACTGTCCCGCCAACTCTGGGGGCAACACCTCGCTCACCGTGCGCCCAATGTGCGCGTCGATGCTTCGCCCGGTGATGCGCGCGGTCCACGCATTCACCCGCACGAAGCGCAGCGCATCGTCGAACTGGAACAGCCCTGTCGGCACCGTCTCATACAACATGTCCATGTCGCGAACGTGCTGCGCGATCGTGCTTGCCGCGCCCTTGCTCGCGGTGATGTCCACCGCCGCCAACACCGCCGAACGCGGGCGTCGGATACGGCCCGCGTCCCAGAACACCACCTGCTTCTTCACGTGCAGCCAGCGAATGGAGCCGTCCGGACGAACAACGCGATGTTCCATGGCGAAGCACCCATCACCGTCCGGCTCGAGACACGCGTTCATGAGCCGCATGATCCCTTCGTGGTCGTCCGCATGAAAGCGCGCGTGAACCACGGCGCGGCCAACCGGCACGCCAGCCTCCAACCCGAACATCGCGGCCGCGGCACTATCCGGCGTGACGCTGTCCGTGACGTAGTCGATGGCCATGATGCCCAGCTCCGCCACATCAACCGCGAGCTGCAACCGCTCCTGGATGACCTGCAGCGCCGCCGTGCGAGCATATAGGTCGCGGGTAATGGCCCACCGCTCGGCGGCGTTTTCCACCGCCCTCGTCAATCCTCCCGCGGTCATCCAGTCCTTGCCGATGAAGTCCTGCGCGCCAGCCCGCAGCATCGGCGGTCCGAGTCGCTGGTCGGCCATTCCGGTGACCACCAATACCGGGCACACGGTCAGCCCGTCCGGGCCGATCATGGCCGCCAACAGCTCCAAGGCATCCACGTCGGGCAGGCTGTAGTCGAGCACCACGCACGCTGGCGGTCCAGTCATGACATCGAGCACGGCGCGCAACCCCGCCGACCCGGTCTCGGCTTCAACGAACTCGTAGCGACGGTCCGACCCCTTGAGCAACAGACGGCGAATCTCGTCCCGGTCATCCGGACTGTCGTCGATGAGCACGACGCGCCACACCGGCACGGACGCAGCCGAATGCTTCGTCGTCATGAGCGGGACACTCCCGTATCCGCGAAAACGACCCGGCCGCACCAGTAGTCGACGACATCGACGACGAGTTGCAGATGCTCCGGATATTCGACCGGCTTCACGTGATAGGCGTTCGCCCCGGCGGCGTAACAGAAGCCGACATCGGTCGGACTGGCGGAGGTGCTGAACACGATCACGGGAATGGACTTCAGGGCCGGGTCCGACTTGAGCGTCGCAAGCGCCTCTCGTCCGTCGGCCCCCGGCGTGTTCAAGTCCATGAGCACGAGCACCGAGCCGTCTGTCGGGAGCTCGCGGAGAACCGCCAAGCCAGCTTCACCTGTGGTCGCTCGTCGCACGACGGGGTGCAATCCCGAACGCTCGACGGCCTCGACCACGGTTTCGAAGTCTTCATCCGTATCCTCGACCACGACCAGCGTAATGGGATTCGGTATGGTTAGCGGCATATCACTCCTGCTCCAGGGATGACAAGGTGAAATATACCGTCGTCCCCACGCCCACCGTCGAATCGAGCCAGGCGCGACCATGATGTCGCTCCACGAGCTTCTGCACGATGGGCAGCCCGGCCCCGGTGCCACCACCGTACTCGTCCCGGCCGTGCAACCGCTTGAACATTTTGAATACCTGTTCGAAGTGCCGCGACGGAATACCAATGCCGTTGTCCCGCACGTAGAAAATCGTGAGACCGGACGAGCCCTCGGGAGATCCGGGCCGAGGGTGGTCCTCACCTGCGGCGATGTAGCCGACCTCGACGCGCTTCCGCGGCTTGTCGTTGTACTTCAACGCGTTGGACAGCAGGTTGACGAAAATCTCCCGGCACCGCACTCGGTCGCACTGGGCGTGAGGAAGCCGCCGAGGGATCGCAATCTCCGTTCTCCCCTCGGCCCGCCGAGCATCCACCATCTCGATGGACTCGCTGACCACGTCGTTGAGGTCCGTGTCTTCGGTGTCGAGCGCCGCTCGTCCCACGCGGGAGAAGTGCAGCAGCGAGTCGAGCAGGCTGTCCATGCGAACCGTCAGCCGCATCAGCCCGTTCAGCTTCCGTCGCTGCTCATCATCCTTCCCTTCCGCTTCTTCGAGCAACTGGTGCGCGTACTTGTGAATGCCGCGCAATGGCTCCTTCAAGTCGTGGCTCGCCACGTAAGCGAAGGCGTCCAACTCCTCGTTCGAACGGGTAAGATCCGCGTTGAGATCGGTCAGCTGCTCGGACCGGCTCACGACGAGTTCCATCAGCAGAATCCGCAGTCGCACAGCGGCATCGCATTCGACCGTCAACCACGGCAGTGAGCGCCCGCGTACGGATTCCTGAAAGAGTTCGAAGCTCACACGTGGACTGAGCCGTGGCCCGTTCGGACCGGGCACGGTCGGCTTGTCGTGTGGATTGCCCCCCCAGCTTACGGTCTGGCTGGTTTCGGCACGGAACCAGAGCAGCAGGTTCCGATTGAAGCGGGAGAGGGGCATACACAGCAGGCCACTCGCCACGTCGGCGAATGCAGCGGCGGGGGGATAGTCGTGGGCGAGCGCGTCCGTGACGTACAGCGCGCGGCTCGAGGAGGTGAACTCCGGCCGATCGTTCAGCCACTCGCCCAGGGCTTCGAGTTCCGTTTCCGTGGGAGTGTTTCCCACGCGCCACCAGCGATTGCGATGGAACAGCGCCGCCCCGCCCGCCGCCACGCCATCGAGCAACGACGTGCGACCGCTGATCACGGTGGCGAGGTCGTCATGTTGCGCTGCTTGGGCGACCAGTTGCTGGTGTACACCGTCGAGTTTCAACCGATAGACCAGCTGCTCGCGCTCTTCGGCCGCCTGATGCTGCAAGGACACCACTTGCGCCAAAAACTCACACGCCGCGCGCACTTGGTACGGCACGAACTTCGGCCCGGAATAGTGGTGGCCGGCGATCAGCCCCCAGAGTTCGCCATCCCGTCGGATTGCGAGGGTGAGGCCGGCCGTGACCGTCATGTTTTTCAGATACTCCGTGTACATGACCGACGCCCCACGCAGGGCACAGTAGGTCATGGTGAGCGGCCGTCCGGTGTCCGGGTTGGCGAGCGGTATCAATTCCGCGAGCGCCCCCGCGACGTCGGGTGTCGGACGGATCCAGACCAACTTGAACACCTCGCGCGCTGGCTGCGGTATGTCTTCCGCCGGGTAGTGCAACCCAAGCCACGGCAATAGCTCGTCCCGCTTGCTCTCGGCGAACACTTCGCCGTGGCCGTCGTCGTGAAACTTGTACACCATCACCCGATCGAGGCCGGTGAGTATTCGGAACTCATCGACGGCCACGTCACAGAACTCCAGCAGTGTTCGCGCCGTCTGGAGACGGGCGACGGTCTTCTTCACGAGCGCGTAATAGTCCGGTTCACCGATGTCGGTTCGCCCGGTCGCTTCGAATTCGATCACCGCCACGCCATCGATCGTGTGCGCGGTCACGTCGAGCGGCGGCACGTTCCCCGCTGCGGGCAACGTGAACACGTAGATCGGGTTCCGGTCGGTGGGCTCGGCTGCCAGGAATGACTTCAAGCTCGCTTCCCCGCTTGCCCCAACGGCGTTGCGAACTGGCGTGTTGAGCAGCGACGCGGCCGAGCACCCCAGAAGCTGGTCGGTATTCTCGCTCGCTTGGAGGATGGTGAGGTCACTCGGCCGCAGGACGAGCATCGCGCCGTGCGCCTGAATGCACCCTGGCGTCTGCACCGGCTCGCTGTCGCAGTTCGTGATCGAGACGCCGTGCCGCTTGATACTGTACGGCTGGCCCGCCCAGGGGAGTGGTGCGGCGTGCTCTGTTTCACTCATCGGGTAACGCCTTGCACGTTCACCCAGTGATGCAATCTCGAGAACGTGTCTTTCGCGGCGGACACGACTTCATCGTCGTTGACAGGCGTCGCGGCGAATGCCACGATCGACGCCCGAAACGCCTTCCACATCGCGCCGGTGCGTTCACCATACCCGTGAAAAAAACTGCCTCCCGTTTCGGGCGTGATGTGGAGACTCGCGCGCAGCATTCGGCTGATGACCTGTCCACCGAGCGACGCCCCTTCGAGCACATACAGGCAACCGAACGCGGCGGCGACCGTGGTATGCGGAGGGAGGTCGGTACACACCGGAAGCCGTTCGAGCTCGTTCACCCCGAGCACACGCAAGTCGGCTGCAAGCAGCGGCGTCTTCTGTCGTTCCATTAAATCAAGGCCACGCTCCACCCACCCTCCGACGTTCACGAGTCCGGCTTCGAACGGAAGGTAAAATCCGTAGAAGCGCTCGAGCGTACGTCGATACGCGTCCAGCGTGAGCGTTTCGCTGGTGAGATCGAGGGCGGCGTCGAACGCCTCGTGCTGCGTACGTGTTTCGGCCCGCAAGCGGGCGAGGACAGTATCGGACGACGAAGAAGATTCAACGTTCATTCAGCAATCTGCTCCGCAAAGAGGTTATGGAACAGCCCTCAGCACGGCTGCCACGTTGGCGAGCAGCTCCGACGGGTTGAAGGGCTTTTCGATCAGCAGGCCCGGCGGCTCGTCCGTGCCGTCGTGCTCGTCGGCACCGGCCGCATAGCCCGACATGAAGATGACGGGGACAGCTGGCCATTGCTCGCGCAAGTGCTGCGCGAGTTCCCGCCCGCCCATTCCAGGCATGCCAAGGTCGGTCAGCAGCAGCGCCGGCGGTCCCGTTCGCGCGATGAGGTCGAGCGCCTCGCCCCCGCTGTGGGCCAGCGCGACCTTGTACCCTGCCCGCTCGAGCAGACGACCGGTCACGGTGCAGATGGCCGGCGCATCATCCACGACGAGGATAGTGGTCTCCGCCGGTATGCGGGCCGCGGGACGCACTGACGCGCTCGGGTCCGGCGCGTGCTCCGGGTCGGACAGCGCGCCCGGTGACATGAGCGGGAAGAGCAACGTGAACGTCGAACCCTCGCCGACGGCGGTCTTCACCGTGATGTGCCCACCGTTCTGCGCCATGATTCCCGCCACGGCCGCCAGACCAAGCCCGGTGCCGGCCCCGATCAGCTTGGTCGTGAAGAACGGCTCGAAGATACGCGCGCGCGTCGCCGCATCCATGCCGCTGCCCGTATCCCGTACCGAGAGTGTGCCGTAGCGACCGGGCAAGATCGAGCGGCCGGTGTTGTCGAGCATCCCGCTGACGATCTCGATCTCCGCGGCAACGATCGTGATGGTGTCGTCGTCTGTGGTCGCGTGGCGCGCATTGACGATCAGGTTCACGACCAGTTGCTCGAGCTGTCCCGGATCCATCCACACGACATGTGGCGCGCGCGCCGATACCACGAGCTGTCGTTGCCCGCCCGCCAGTCGGCGCATCACGGGTAGAAGTTGGCGCACCATCGCGCTCAGGTCGACCGACTGCGGATGATGCACGGCGTGGCGACTGAACTCGAGCAACTGACGCGTGATGGCCGCCGCATGGTTCGCCGCACTGACAATCTCGCGCACATTGGCCAGTGATTCCGGCGTCACCTCGCGCTCGTCCAGCAGCAGCGTCCCGAATCCCAGGATCACCTGCAGCATGTTGTTGACCTCGTGAGCCACACCGCCGGCGAGCGCACTGACCGCCTCGAGTCGCTCGGTCGCCTGCGTCTGGGCGGCGAGCTCGCGCGTCACGTCCTCTGCAGCGAGCCGCTCCGTGATGTCGCGGATCACCAGATGGGCCGACGGCTTGCCGCCCTCGACGAAGACCTGCGCCCTGACCTCGACCTCCACATGGCCGCCGTCGAGTCGATGCAGGGTGTCGCGTACGGGCGGCACAGCCGCTGCCGAGCTGGCGTCGCTCGTGAGCTGGCGCGCGACGGCCTTGAGGTGAGGCGGGTGAAGCAGCATGTCCACCGGCTGTCCGACGATCTGCTCGGCGCGACTCGCGCCGGCAAGGCGGACGGCGGCGGCGTTGGCCGACAGGATCACCTCGCCATCGTGCACCAGAATGCCATCGGGCGCGAGCTCGACCAATTGCTCGTAGCGCCGATCCCGATCCGCATCGTGGCGCGATGGACCGAGGGGTGTCATGGTGCGATCATGGTGCGATCATGGTGCGATCATGGCGGGCTCATCTGGTGTCGTTCGCCTCGACTGGCGCGTGCTCACGGGAAGGTCCCGCGGCGCGCAGCTGACGGACGGGAAGTCCGGTGACGACGCGGTCGTACTCACGCAGGGTGCTCCCAAGAACGATGCCGGTGGAGGTCGACTCGTAGGCCCAGAAGTCGCGACTGTGATTGCTCCCGCGCATCTTCACGATCACCAGCGCCTTGCGCAGTTCGCCCTCGATCTCGACGAACCGCTGGCTGAGGATGACGTCGGTGAGGAACGACACACCGTGTCCGGTGATCTGGAATCGTTCCTGTTCCATCACTTCGACCGTCGAATAAATCGTGACACCGATGCCGGTGAGCGTGCCGATGAGGCGGTAGAGCGATTCCCGGAAGTCCTCGCGAAAGGTGGGTGCCAGCGCCATCTCGAAGCCGGAGATGGAATCGATGACCACGCGCGTGGCACCGATCTGCTCGACGGCGTCGCGGATCTCCTGCAGCGTCTCATCCACCGACAGATCGAGCGGTCGGAGGTAGATCATGCGGAGGCGGTCGGTGCTCACGGCGTCCCGCAACTCGGTTCCCATGGCCGTCGCCCGGGCGAGGTAGATCTCGGGATGCTCCTCGAATACGGCGATCACGGCGCACTCCCCCTCGCGTATTCCCTCCGCTACGAACTGCACCGCAAACGTCGTCTTGCCCGAGCCGGTGGGACCGGCGAGCACGACCGAATCGCCAGCGGGTATGCCGCCGTCCATCAGGGCATCGAGGCCGGGGATTCCCGTGCCAAGCCGTCTTCCGTCCGCGACGCGCGCGTCTCGGCGATTTATTGGCACGCGCGGATACACGATCACGCCGTCATCGGTGAGTTTGAGCGTATGCAGTCCGGGCATATGCGCGAGCCCGCGCGCCTTGATGACCTGCAGTTTGCGCACCACGGAGTTGCGGTCGACGGCCTGCGTGAGCCAGATGATGCCATCAGCCACGGTGAACACCGGGTTCCGGGTTTCCTGTGTGGCGTATTCCCCGATCAACAGCGACGTGATTTCCCAGGTGGTCAGTTGGAGTGCCAGCTGCTGCACGAACCGCTCGACGCTGCTCTCCGGAGTTACACCACCGGCGCCGTGCAGCAGCGACCGGAAGGAGTCGACGACCACGACGCCAGGCCGCAGTCGCCCGACTTCCGCTTCGATGCGCTGTAGCACGACGTCCAAGTCTCCTTCCAGCGCTTCCTCGCTGAGATTCAGGAAATGCACCGCGCGGCCGACCTGCTCCTGATGGAAGAATGAAAAGCGCTGCTGATAGCGCAGCATCTTGAGCGACGTCTCGCCCAAGAGCGTGATGAAGAGCCCGGGTCGCTCAACGGTGGCGTTGGCGAACAGAAACTGCATGCACAGCGTCGTCTTCCCCGACCCGGGTTCACCGGCAATCAGGTTGAACGAAAATTCCGGCAGTCCGCCGCCCAGCACTTCGTTCAGTCCGGGCACACCGGTGTCGAGCAGCGTGAACGTTATCAGGTCACGCCGCGCAGCGGTGCGAGCAGTGGTCTTGGTCATTGCGTTCTTGGGGGGTGGCGTTGCTCACGGTGCCGAGCGATTTCGCTGCTCAAGTGTGGTGCTCCCGCTTGGTCGACAAGGCGCACTGCCATCTCGTCACCGATGATACGACCCAGAAGTTCCATCAGGACCTCGAGGAGTGCGACCACACCGCTGGCGAGCGCATCGGTGGTCGCCGCCGCGTTTCGGGGCGTCGCCGGGCGGAATCCATCGACCGTGAGCACGGCGTTCAGTGCCGGGTGCGCAGGCAGCGTTTGACGTGCGGCGTTGAGCAGTAGCGCGCGGTAGCCCTCGGCCCCGATCCAGCGACTCAACGCCACCTCGAGGTCGTTCAGAAGGCGCATTGCCACCGCGCCGGTCGCATCGGTCTCGTGCGCGTATGGATGCACCGGCGTGTCAGCACTCGTGCCGTACTCCCAGAGCCGCCGAGCCACGTCTCGAGCCGTCGCCTGCGCACGGCTCACCAACGAACGGTGCCCGTGACGTGCTGCCGTCGCGCGGAGAGAGCGATCATGACGTTTCGGGGGAATAAGGAGCGAACAGCCGCGAGCAGCTGACATGGATTGCGAATCCCGTGCCGACCACGCAGTGCACAACCAAGCCCATCCATTCGCGCGGACCGGTGTCCAACGTCGCGCCGGACGTGTTGGCAGAAAGCCCGCGGGGGATCATGCCCCGGCGGGCCTTCGATCGTGATTGCATGGTTCGCGTACGTGTTCCTCAGGCGTGCTGACGTGCGTGCGCCCCCTCGGCGAATTCCTCGACCATTTTGGCGTTGAAATCGTCGAGATCCTTTGGACTGCGGCTTGTCACGAGACCGTGGTCGGTAACCACCGATTCGTCCACCCAAGTGGCCCCGGCGTTCGTCACGTCCGTGCGGATCGAGGGATAGGAGGTCATGCGTTTGCCGCGTGCGCCACCAGCCTCGACCACAAGCCACGGCGCGTGACAGATCGCTGCGACCGGCTTACCGGCCGAAAAGAAGTCACGAACGAAAGCGACCGCATCCGGGTTCGCGCGAAGCAAATCGGGATTCATGACGCCACCCGGCAACATGAGTGCGTCAAAGCTGTCGGCTTTCATGTTCGGCACCGTACCATCGACCGCGACCGTCTGCTCGGACCACTTTCCGTCCGCCCATCCGCGAATCGTGTCGGCGGATTTTTCAATGGACACGATGCTGATGTTCGCGCCGGCGGCCTTGAGCGCTGCGAGCGGTGACATCAGCTCTGATTCTTCGAAACCATTCGTCGCGAGGATCGCGATCTTGCGATTGGAGAGATTGTACTGGTGTTGGTTGATGTCGAATACAGCCATGTGTTACCTCGTGTGTGAAATTGCAGGCGTTGTGGTGCGCTACGCGACGACAGCTATTCTTACGCAAAACGCGTTCCCGTCTTCGTAGGACACCTGGGAACACGGTGCCGGGCACAACCACAGCAGCCCATGCTGTCGACGCAGGGGAAGCCACCAAACCGCTCGCGGAACAGACGTGCGGACCGCAGATTCGAGCGAACTTTTAGGTCATCACCTTTCACATCGGGGTACGTATGGCAGAACCGAAGACACAACCGACCGCAGAATCACTGGCGTCGTACTTGGCGCGCATCGAAGATCCGGCGCGACGTGCCGATTGCGCCGCGATCGCCGAGTTGATGACGAAAGTGACGAAGAAGCCAGCCGTGATCTGGGGCACGGGCATCGTGGGCTTTGACACGTACACGATGGAATACGCCAACGGCAAGACGTGTGTTTGGCCAGTACTCGCCTTCGCCGCCCGCAAGAACGACGTCACGCTCTACCTCTCCAAAACGGTGATGGACGAGGAGGATCTTGCCGCCACGCTCGGCAAGGCCAAGCAGCAAGGCGGCTGCCTGCACATCAAGAAATTGGCAGACGTGAAGCTGAAGACGTTGCAGCAGCTGTGCGCGCGCACCGCCAAGGGGAAGAAGGCGTAGC
>JBBQXC010000097.1:0-18174 GCA_038210005.1 Gemmatimonadales bacterium | reverse complement strand
CCGCTCCTGGACTCCAGGCCGAACACGATCTTTTCATCCAGCAGACG
The DNA here is from genome assembly GCA_038210005.1 of Gemmatimonadales bacterium. GTDB lineage: Bacteria > Gemmatimonadota > Gemmatimonadetes > Gemmatimonadales > Gemmatimonadaceae > Gemmatimonas. The sequence goes on along the minus strand of JBBQXC010000097.1, from coordinate 18,127 downwards.
AAGTTGAAGAACACGCTCCGTCACCTCATGGGTGAAGAGCAGATCACTCACCTCGGGCTGGAATACTATCAATGATCGCAGAGCGCACGCGTCGTCTCCGTCGCGTGGTGGCACTCGCCGCAGCCGGCCTCGTCATGGCCGGCTGTGGAGGCGAGGGCAGCGCACCACCCACGAATGAACTCCGTTTCAAGACGGATGATTTTGTCATTCGGGTGTCACCCGAGACCAGGCCAACGCGTGCGCTCGAACCGATCTACTGGCGCGTGATGGTCCATGATGTGAAGAGCGGCCTCCCCATCCAAGGCGGCGAAGGACGCATCTTCGGCACCAATCGCGATCGGAAGACCGTCTCGAATGGCCTTGCCGCGACAGAGGAGTTGGGGACCTATCGCAGCAACCTGATGTTCGTCACTGCGGGCATGTGGGCAATGGCCATTCAGTTCCGTCTCGATTCCACCAAGGTCCTGCAGAAAACGCCGGACTGGACGCAGGACATTATGGCCGCCGAGGAGCCGGGCGATTTCTCCCCGCCCGCGTCGGCGCGCCCGCCCGAACCACCAGCGCGCGCAAAGGACAGCACGCGCAAGGAACCCTGAGTATGCGGCACTTTCATCGGACCTCGCTCACACCGGACACCGTGCTGGCGTCGGCCGATCGCTTCTTCGCGGCGCTCGGACTCTCCCGCGGGACCGTCGATGCCCGTTCGCGCAGCTTCAGCGGTACGCTCGGCACCCTCACGGTGTCGGTCAAAATGGACGGCGGGCACTACACGGTTGTCGAAGCGTACACCGATCAGGTTGGTGAGAGTCGGCTGGACAAGAATGTCAAGCGCTTCTTCAACGCGGTGCATCGCACCGCAGAGCCTCGACACATGATCGAGGCCGGATACTGATGCCCAAGGCGCGCATCCGCCGTGAGACTCCGCCCGTTGGAGCACGTCCCAGCGACGCGCTCTCGCGTGAACGCAAGCTCGAGTTGTACTACTGGATGAAGCTCACGCGACAACTCGAAGAACGTCTGGTAAATCTGTATCGGCAAACAAAGGTCGTCGGCGGACTCTTTCGCTCGCTTGGGCAGGAAGCTGATGCCGTCGGCAGCTGCTTTGCTCTCGAGCAGCGTGATGTCATGTCGCCGCTCATTCGCAACCTCGGCGCGATGCTCGTCAAAGGCGCGACGCCGCTCGAAGTCCTCAAGCAGTACATGGCCAAGGCCGACTCTCCCACGCGCGGCCGCGAGCTCAACATACACTTCGGCGACATCGGCGAAGCCGGCGTCACGCGCGGTTTCCTTGGACAGATTTCTCCACTCGGCGACATGGTCCCGGTCATGACCGGCGTGACGATGTCCTTCAAGATGCGTGGCGAAGATCGCGTCGGGCTCGTGTATGTCGGCGATGGCGCCACGAGCACCGGAGCCTTCCACGAAGGCATCAACTTCGCCGCCGTGCAGAAGTGCCCGCTCGTCGTGATCGTCGAGAACAACGGCTACGCCTATTCCACGCCGACGCACAAGCAGTCGGCCGCGAAGTTCTTCGTCGACAAGGCCATCGGCTACGGCGTGCTGGGCCTGCAGGCCGACGGCAACGACGTGCTGGCCACGTACGACGTGACCAGAACGGCCGTCGATCACGCGCGGGCGGGCAACGGCGTGGCGCTGGTCGAGCTGATCACGTACCGCCGCAAAGGACACGCCGAGCACGACAATCAGTCGTACGTGCCCGCCGGCGAGATCGAGAAGTGGGCAGCGGAAAACGATCCGATCGACCGCTATGTGCAGGTGCTGCGATCGGACCTCGGCGCCACCGACGACGAAATCGCGACCATCGATGCGCGCATCATGCGCGAGATCGATGAGGCTACCGACCTCGCCGAACTCTCTGGCACTCCCGACGCGCGTGAGGCGCTCATGGGGGTCTACGCCGATCCGCCCGTCGAGCAGCCGCTGTGGTTCCGTCGCGACGCTGAGGCGGACGCCTACGGCACGGAGCGTCCCGAGAGTTGGGGCACCTGGAATGCTGACGGAGCGAAGCGCTGATGGCCGAGATCACCTATCTCGAAGCGATCCGCGAGGCACTGTTCGAGGAGATGGCGCGCGACCGGAATGTCTTTTGTATGGGCGAAGACATTGGTGCGTTCGGCGGTGCATTCAAAGTCACCGAAGGGCTGCTCGCCAGATTTGGTGAACAGCGCGTCATTGATTCGCCGATCAGTGAGATCGCGCTCGTCGGTGCGGCCGCCGGTGCGGCGCATATGGGGTTGCGGCCGGTCGTCGAGATGCAGTTCATCGACTTCATCGCCAACGCGTACGACATGCTCACCAACTATGTCGCCACCGCGCGTTATCGCGCGTTCCTTCCGTGTCCCATGGTGGTGCGGGGGCCGAGCGGCGGCTACGTGCGCGGCGGTCCGTTTCACTCACAAAACCCTGAAGCGGGCTTTTTGCACACGCCGGGGCTGAAGATCGTGTATCCCTCGACCGCGGCGGATGCCAAGGGACTGATGAAGGCCGCCATCCGCGATGACGATTGCGTGCTCTTCTTCGAGCACAAGTATCTCTATCGTCGCGTGAAAGACGTGATGCCCGACGGCGATCATGTCGTGCCGATCGGCAAGGCGCGCGTGGCGCGCGAGGGCAACGACGTGTCGATCGTGACCTACGCCTCCACCGTGTGGAAGGCCCTCGAGGCGGCTGATCTGCTCGCGGCTGAGGGGATCTCCGTTGAAGTCATCGATCTGCGCTCACTCGCGCCAATGGATGACGAGGCGATCTTCCGCACCGTGAAGAAGACGAATCGGTTGCTGATTGTGCATGAGGATACGCGCACCGGTGGCATGGCGGGTGAGATCACCGCGCGCGTGAACGAGACCTGCTTCGAGTGGCTCGACGCTCCCGTGTTGCGCGTAACGGCGGCGGATATCCCGCTTCCGTACGCTCCGGCCCTCGAAGATTACGTGTTGCCGCAAACTGCCGATATCGTTCGAGCGGTCCGGCGCCTAACCGCGTATTGATGACGACGACCTCAGCTGGCGATGCACAGATGCCCCTCCCCGAAGACCGCGTCGGTCGGAATATCGGGGTGGGATGCTTTACGTTCTTTATCGGTGGAGTGAGCGGCGCGATGGTTGGCGTCGGCATCGGGAAGTTGCTGGGCTTTTTCGCGCGTTGCACGCCCATGGCGGGGTTGCCAGCGTGCGAATGGTGGGTGTACGCAGGTTACGGTGGTGCCGTCGGCGCGATCACGCTGCCGATTCTCGCCTTATGGCGTTTGCGTCGCGCGGACCGCGCGGCCGACGCTGCTTCTTCAGATCGAGGATGATCGAGTGGCTCGTGTAGATGTCATCATGCCGCAGATGGGCGAGTCCATCGCGGAAGGAACCGTGTCTCGGTGGCTGAAGAAGGTCGGCGACAACGTGAAGCGCGATGAACCGCTCTTCGAGATCTCCACGGATAAAGTCGACGCGGAGATTCCATCGCCGTCGGCCGGTATCCTGATCGAGATTCTGACCGGTGAAGGGCAGACGGTTGCCATTCAAACGGTCGTGGCGCGGCTCGAGACCGATGCGGCGGCGGCCGCGTCTCTGCCGGCCGCAGCACCGAGTGCGCCGGTGGCTGTTGCGGCGGCGTCCACGCCTGCCGCCGCGTCGGTCGTCGCGCCCTCGACGCCGGTCGCGGCCACGGCTGCCCCCGCTGCCCCTGCGGCTCCCGCCGCGCCTGCCGGTTCGTTCGAGGAGCGCGTGCGCACCAAGTCGTCGCCGCTCGTGCGCAAGATGGCGGCCGAACACGGCGTCGAGATCGCGGGCATGAGTGGCAGCGGCATCGCCGGCCGCGTCACGCGCAAGGACCTCGACGCATTCCTCGGCGCGAAGCCTGCGGCGGTGGCACCGGTTCCGGGCGCCTCGATGCATGCGCCCGCCGGTGTCGAACACCGCGGTCCGCTGCCCACGCCGTGGGCCGGAGATATCGTCGAGCCGATGTCCAAGATCCGAAAGCTCACGTCCGATCACATGGCGCTCGCGATCAAGGTCGCAACGCACGTCACGTCGTTCTTCGAGATCGACCTCACGCGAGTGGCGCGCATCCGTGCCGCCATGCGCAAGGAGTTCGAAGCGCAGTCGGGACAGAAGCTCACGTATCTGCCGTTCATCCTGCAGGCGGTCTGCACCCAGCTCAAGCGACATCCCTCGCTCAACGCGGCGGTCGCCGGCAACGACGTCATTCTCCGCAAGTCGATCAACCTCGGCATTGCCGTGGCGCTCGAGCCCACCGGTCTCATCGTTCCCGTGCTCAAGCATGCCGATGAACTCTCGCTCACCGGTCTCACGCGTGGCACGAATGACCTCGCGGCCCGTGCCCGCAGCAAGAAGCTCAGCCCGACCGACGTCCAGGATTCGACATTTACGATTACCAATCCCGGCGTATTCGGCTCGCTGTTCGGCACGCCGATCATTCCCGTGGGTACTACCGCTATCCTTGGCCTCGGCGCGATCGAAAAGCGGGCCAAGGTGATCACCGGCCCCGATGGCGAAGACACACTCGCCATCCGTACCTGTGCATATTTTTCCCTGTCGTTTGATCATCGCGTGATCGACGGCGCCGATGCGGATCGGTTCATGGCCGATCTCAAGAAGACGCTGGAGTCGGTTCCCGAAACCGGGTTCTGAGTCCGACATGGCACGCGTGCTGGCCATGCAGGAGATTGTGGTCGCTTCGGCGGAGCGTGAGGCCTATCTGGCATCTCTCGTGAACCGCCGAGCGCGCGCCGCTGCCGTGCCGGCACATTTTTGGGTCTTTGAACACGCCACCGAATCCGGTCGTTTCGTCGAATTCACCGAGGCCGCGAGTGATGAAGCCATCGCCGCAGCCCATGAAAGCGGCCAGTCGCCCGGACTCTGGCGCGAAGTACAGGGAGGCTGATATGCCCGCGCGACGCATCACCGTCGATGGACGCGAATGGCAGGTATACCCCTCCGGATTCCTCACGCAATACGTCGGTGATGAGTTCGGATTGATCTTTGTGTCTGGAACGGGCGGCGACCGTGACGTGCGGGTGACTCGCTACTCGCCAGCGGGAACGCGCGCGCGGGAGCAATCGCTCGCCGAGCTCGACAACGCGCAGCTCGTCGACCTGTTCCGCACGTCGCAGCCGGGCGCGCGCTCTCCAGAGGCAGGCTACCGCACGTGACCGGAGTTCCGGGCACATCGGGACCGGAGACCGTTTCGGGACGCGGCGAGTCCGCGCAGTTCGTGGATCTGCAAGTGCACTCGACCGCATCGGACGGCGCGCTGTCACCGGCGAAGGTCGTCGAAGCGGCTCGTGACGCCAAGCTGTATGCCATCGCGCTCACCGATCACGACACGGTAGACGGATTACCTGAAGCGATCGCCACCGGCGCCGAACTCGGTGTACGCATCATCGCCGGCGTCGAACTCAGTTCGCATTTCGACGACGACGAACTGCACCTGCTCGGTCTCCACCTCTCCAATCAGGACGCCATGCGCTCCGCGCTGCTCGAGCTGCAGGCCGGCCGCGTCGAGCGCGCGGTGCGCATTGTCGACGTACTCAATCGGCACAGCATTCCGGTCACGATGGAGTCGGTGCTCGCCGAGGCGGACAAGGGTGCAGTCGGCCGTCCACACATCGCCCGCGCGATGGTGGCCGGTGGATGGGTGCGCGACTTCCGTGAAGCGTTTGATCGCTGGATCGGCTTCGGTCGTCCGGCATACATGGCGAAGGAGCGCTTCGACGTCGCGGACGCCATCGCATTGGTGCACCAGGCCGGCGGACTCGCCGTGTGGGCGCACCCCGGAGACTCCGCCACGCCCACGCGTATTCAGCGCCTCGCCGACATGGGACTCGATTCGGTCGAAGTCTTGCACCCCAGTCATCCGCCCTCGCTTTCGCAGCGTCTCTTCGACAGTACGGAGAGGACGGGACTGCTCCCGAGCGGTGGTTCCGACTGGCACGGCACCCACGACGGTCCGCGCCGACTCGGTGGCCAGCTGGTGCCGAAGATCTGGCTCGACTGGCAGGAAACGCGCTTGGCGGAACGCGCCGCTGAACGCGCCGCTGAACGCGCTGCGGCCAAGACGTCCTGATGTCGAACCGCGTCGCGCTCGTCACCGGCGGCGCGCGGCGCGTGGGCGCTGAAATCGTGCGGAGCTTCGCTGTGCGCAGGTACGATGTGCTGCTGCATCACGGCAACTCGCCCGACGCCGCTGCCGCACTTGCCGCGGAGCTGAGCAGCGCGCACGACGTGCGCATCGAGATCGTGCAACAAGATCTCGCAGACGTGCATGCACCGGCGCGGATCGTCGATGCGGCGCTACGCGCGTTCGGTGCGCTGGATGTCGTCGTGAGTTCGGCGTCGGTGATGATGACGCATCCCTTCGATGCGGTGACGCCTGAGGAGTGGGAGCAGACGTCGGCAGTCAACCTGCGCGCGCCGTTCTTTCTCATGCAGGCGGCGGCACGGGTAATGCGCGACGGTGGAGTCCTCGTGCAGCTCTCTGATCATCTCGCGTTCGAAGCCATCTTCCCGCATCTGATTCCGCATCAGGTCACGAAGTCGGCGCTCACGCAGCTGGTGCGTACCACCGCCTCGGCGTTTGCTCCGCGCCTGCGCGTCAACGCCGTTGCGCCGGGACTGGTGCTGCCGCCCGATGACCTGTCCGACGACACCATCGAGCGCTTCCTGCGCGACGTGCCGATGGGCCGCTGTGGCACGCCATTCGACGTCGCACAGGCGATTCACTTTCTGGTCGACGCCCCCTATGTCACCGGCATCGTGCTGCCCGTCGATGGTGGCCGACATTTGCGCCGATGAGCGGCGCTGACGGACGGCTGCCACTGCGCTTCGGCCGCATCGTGATCATCGGCGGTGGGTGCTACGGCAGTTGGTATGCGCAGCAGCTCACGCGAGCCGCGAGGGCTGGTGCGATGCAGACCGCTGAAGTCGTGGTGGTCGATCGCGACCCCGCATGCCGCGCGGTCGCCATGAAAGAGGCCGGCCACTACGACGGGCTCCCCCTCCGCGTGGAGCTCGCCGAGTGGGAGGCGTATCTGGCTCACTGGTTGGGTCAGGGGCCGCTGGCGCTCGTCGACGACGCTATGGTGCCCTCACCGCTCATGCCGCACGTGTGCCTCGACTGGTTGATGGCACGTGCGCGCGCCCGTTGGCCGGAGCGCAGCATTCGCGTCGCGCCACTCGACCACGCGCCTCCCACGCCGTGGGAACGGGCGTCGCCCGATGGGCGTCATTATGTGAGCTACGCCACGTGGATGTGCCCGGTGAACTGCATCGAGCCCGAGCGCTGTCCGCACACGCGCGGCGTTCGGGATTGGAGCATGCCACCGATGATGCGCCAGTTCGTCCACGACAACCCAGCCCTCCTCGGTCCCGTTATCTTTCATTGTGTTCACCGCACGTACGGCGTCGGAATGATCGATGCCGCCGCGATTGCGGATGCTGATCGGCAACTCGCTGCGTGGGGCGCCTCCGGCCCCTGCGCTGTGCTCGTCGGGACAGTCTCGCACTGTCACGGAGCGCTCGGCGTGCTGGCGGTCGATTGAGTCCTCTTCTTCTCCTCGACGACATGTCCGACTCCCGTCCCGAAAACATCGTCATCATCGGTTCCGGTCCTGCGGCGTGGACCGCCGCGATCTACGCGGCACGCGCCAACCTGAATCCGATCGTCTTCGAAGGCGAGCCGGTTGGCACCGAGCTGCCCGGTGGCCAGCTCATGTTGACGACCGACGTTGAGAACTTCCCCGGCTTCCCTGAAGCGATCAGCGGTCCTGACCTTATGGATCGCATGCGGGCGCAGGCGGTGCATCACGGCGCGCGCGTCGTCTCCGAGCTTGTGACGCACGTGCATCTCGCCTCGAAGCCGTTCGGGATCGTGCCGAGTAGCTCCGTTCCGATCACGGCGCACACGCTGGTGATCGCGACCGGCGCCGCGGCCAAGTGGATCGGCCTCGACAATGAACTCCGACTCGCCACCTCGGGCGGTGGAGTATCCGCCTGTGCGGTCTGCGATGGCGCCATGCCGTTCTATCGCCAGAAGCGCCTTGCCGTGGTAGGCGGCGGTGACACGGCCATGGAAGAGGCCATGTATCTCACCAAGTTCGCCAGCGAAGTCCTCGTGATTCATCGTCGCGACAGCTTTCGCGCCTCGAAGGTCATGGCCAACCGCGTCCTCGAGCATCCGAAGGTGCGGGTGATCTGGAATTCGCAGGTCACCGATGTGCTTGGCGACGATTACATCACGGGGTTGCGGCTCTCCGACACCGAGACGGGTGCCGTGAGTGACATCGAAGTCGGCGGGCTCTTCGTAGCCATCGGACATACACCGAATACCAAATTCCTGCAGGGCCAGCTCGATACCACCGAACATGGCTACATCAAGGTGTCGTCGTGGCGCACGGAAACGAACGTGCCGGGTGTCTTCGCCGCGGGCGACGTGATCGACGATTACTACCGTCAGGCGATCACCTCGGCTGGCACCGGTTGCATGGCGGCGCTCGAAGCGGAGCGCTGGCTCGCGCACTACGGCATCGGTGAATCCCCTGTGCTGGAAACCGCCGAAGCGCCAGTCCCTGCTAAGCCGGACTCAACGTTCTCGTGAGCGCGCTCACGCTGCAGCAACTCACGGTCGGCCCTCTGCAGGAGAACTGCTGGCTGCTGGCCGATACCGCGAGTGGGAAGGCGGTCCTCGTCGATCCAGGCGCCGAGGCGCCCGCGCTGCTGGCCGCCGTGGACGCCACGGGTTGCACGCTCGAGGCGATCTGGCTCACGCATGCACACTTCGATCATGTGGGCGGAGTCGCCGGCATCGTGTCGCAGCGGCCCGTCCCGGTCTGGCTGCATCCGGCCGATGCGTTTTTTTACGCGAACGCGGCCAGCAATGCCGCCCTCTGGGGCGTCGTCATCGACAACCCGCCGCCGGAAATTCACGAACTCGCCGAAGGCGACCGGGTTCATCTCGGCGAGTACGGCTTCGACGTCTGGCATCTTCCCGGACACGCGCCGGGACACGTCGCCTTCATCGGCCACGGCCTCTGCTTTTCCGGTGACCTGTTGTTCGCCGGATCGATCGGCCGCACCGATCTGCCGCTGTGCGACTCCACGGCGATGCACCAGTCGCTGATGAGAATGGCGACACTCGGCGACGAGACTCGGGTATTTCCCGGGCACGGTGTTGTGACAACGATCGCGCGCGAGTTGACCTCCAATCCCTTCCTGCGCGGCGCCGCCCGCCCACTCGGCGCCTGAGCGCCGCCTTCTCCTTCCGGTTTTCGCATGTCGCCGTCTTCTTCTGCCAGAGTCGTCCCGCTCGTTGTGGCGCTGCTGAGCGCCGTCGTACTCGGTGCCTGCTCGAGCATCACCGAGAGCAACACGAGGCTCAGCAACTATGGGGCGATCGCAATCTCCGGGAAGAACGCGGCCGCTGGTCGTGCGACGGCCACGATCAGCGCCGTCTTCTTCCAAGGATTCTCCGCGACCGCGCCCAACAGCGCGTTGCAGCAGAGTGACCAGTGCGCCTACGCCTTCGTCGACAGCGCGACGGGGAGCCCCACGAGCTCGCTGAGGGTCGGTGAAAGCCTCGCGCTCTCGTTTGCCGGTAACAGCGTGGCGATGCCGTACTCGACGGCGTTCTCGCGCTACGAGCCGGCCACCGGCACGGCGCTCACGTATGCGGCGGGTGATGCGGCGACGATCAGCATACCGGGCGTGGCGGGTACGTTCCCGGCCGCGTCTATCAGTGTGAAGCTCGCGGAGCCGATTATTCCCGGACCGCTCGTGCTCCCTGCCGCTGGCTTGCCGCTCGATGTGACTTGGAACGCCACCAACGACGCCACCGCCGCGATCATCCTGTCGGTGCGATACGGGGCCACCCCAACGGCCACGGTGCAGAACGAGCAGATTTACTGCGCGCTCAAGGACGACGGCGCGTTCCAGGTGCCAGCCACGGGGCTTGGTGCGTTTCTCGCGTCTCCAAGTGCACTGCGCTCGGTCACGCTGATCCGTTGGCGCTCGCAGGAAGTGCGACCCGACGCCTCCAGCCTGGCGCACGTCGTTTCGACCGTCGACACGATCGTTCGATTCCCCTGACCGCTCTGAGGCGGTGAAGCCGGTGGCCACTCGTATCGAGAAGGACCCGCTTGGTGAATTGCCGGTGCCCGCGGAGGCACTGTACGGCGTGCAGACCGTGCGCGCCGCCCAGAACTTTCCGATCAGCGGACTGCGCCCGCTCGAACCTTTTGTGATCGCGCAAGTGTGGATCAAGAAGGCCGCGGCAATGACGCATCGGGACACCGGTCGGCTTGACGCGCGCCGCGCCGATTCGATCATCGCGGCCGCTGACGAAGTGCTCAACGGGCAGCATCGCGATCAGTTCATCGTCGATCCGTATCAGGCCGGCGCGGGTACCTCGCACAACATGAACGTGAACGAGGTGCTTGCCAACCGCGCGAACGAATTGCTGGGCAGCGCGCGCGGTACGTACGCGCCGGTGCATCCGAACGACCATGTCAACATGGCGCAGAGCACCAACGATACGATTCCCACCAACATCCGGCTGGCCGTCCTGCGACAGTTGCCGGACCTGCTCGCATCCATCGACGCGCTGCACGGCGCGCTCGCCCAAAAGGGTGTCCAATTCGACGGCATCGTGAAAGCCGGCCGCACGCATCTGCAGGACGCCATGCCCATCCGGCTTGGGCAGGAGTTCACTGCCTACGCCGGCACACTCGCGCGGTGTCGGAAGCGCATCGTCGAGGCGGCCGATTACCTCAATGACCTCGGCATCGGTGGATCGGCCGTCGGCACAGGGGTGACCGTCGAGCCCGAGTATCCGGCGCGCATGAACGGGCACTTGAAGGCGATCAGCGGCATTGCCTCCCTGCGCATCGGGAGCGATCGGGTGCAACTCATGCAGAGCATGGGCGACGCCGCCGCCTTTTCCGCCTCGCTGCGCGGCCTCGCGCTGGACCTGTCGAAGATCGCGAGCGACTTACGTCTCATGGTGTCCGGCCCGCGCACGGGGCTCGATGAAATCGTGCTGCCCGCCGTGCAGCCTGGATCGTCCATCATGCCGGGCAAGATCAATCCGTCGATCCCCGAGATGGTGAATCAAGTCTGCTTCCAGGTCATAGGATGCGACACTACGGTCGCCATCGCCGCCGAGCATGGGCAACTCGAGCTGAACGTCATGATGCCGGTCATCGCGCACAATGTGCTGCTGTCCATGCGGATTCTCACGAACGCGATCGCCGTGTTCAGCACGCGCTGTGTCGAGGGGATCGTCGCCAACGCGGCGATGTGCGAGTACTGGGTGGAGCGGTCTGCCGCCCTCGCGACGGCGCTGATGCCACAGATCGGCTATGCCGCCGCAGCCGAAATCTCGAAGCGGTCGGTCAAAGAGGGCACGCTCATCCGCGAGCTCGTCGCGCGTGACGGGGTGCTGCCGCCGGATGAGCTCGACGCGGTCCTTGACCTGCGTAAGATGACCGAGATCGGGATCCCCTCCGGGAAGCACGGTTCCGTGGCGGGCGGCTGAGCGCCGACACCGCAGGCTTTTCCGCCGGAGAACTTGTCCGCGCGACCCGGGAGCCGTAGACTCGACGTATGCGCATTACAACGTGGGCGGAATACGGACTCATTTGTGCCTTGCATCTCGCGCAGCGCGCGGGATCAGGGCCGGTGACAGGGCGGGACGTGGCGGCGCGTGAGAAATTGCCGGGCGACTACGTCGAGCAGATCCTGTTGCGCATGCGCCGCGCCGGCATCGTGAACAGCACGCGTGGCGCCCGCGGCGGGTACTCGCTCGCGCGCACGCCGAGCGAAATCTCCGTGCGTGATGTGATTCAGGCCTCTGAGCTCACCACGTTCGATCTCCACTGCGTCAGCCACCCGGTTGACGCCGATCGCTGCGCAGCGGCGGAGAACTGCAGTATTCGCCCCGTCTGGCTGCTCCTCCAGCAACGCATCGACGAAGTGCTTGAGGGCGTCAAGCTGAGCGACCTGCTCACCGACGAGGCGTCCGTGCGGCAACGCGTCGGCCTTCCGCCCTATGAGGCCGTGGCGGATCTCCCCGGCGCCTTGCCGATTTTGCAAGGCTGACGGCACCAATGGGTCTTTGGGCGGAGTGGCGCGCGCAGCGTGAACGGAGTAAGCGGGCATCCGCGTATCTCGGGCAGTCGCTGCGCACACCTGACCCAGTCGACGTCGCGTGGCTCGTATCCATCGGCGTGCCGGAAACGGTCGCGCTGCGCGAGCTCACGTTCGCCAAACGCGCGATCGGCCTGATCGTCGCCGAGCGCGACGCGCTCGATGACCGCACCGCCTCCGACGTGGCTCACCAGCTGGCTCCTGTGGTCAGTCGGGAGGCCAGAGGCACCGTGGACCTTGGCCGCGAGTGGGGAGAGCGCTGGAGGGCCTACACGGCGGCGTTGGCCGTGCGCGGAAATGTGGAGGCGCCTGGCACTCGGCTGGCGCGCGTGCTGTTGGCCGGAGCTGGGGTCGGTGAGCTGTCCAGCGAGCAGCTGCTCCGCGCCACGCAGTTCGTGCAAAATACCCGTAGCGCGGCCAACGTCGCGCTCCGCGACGTCTTCGGAGTGGCCACGCTCCCCGACGACATCCGGCCGTCCGCCTTGCGCGGCTGACCGCGTCCGGCTCGACCGGCACGGACGCGAAAAAGGGGAAAGATGGCAGATGCCACCTTTCCCCTTTGTTCGTCTACATATCGAGTGCCGAAGGCCGGACTCGAACCGGCACATCCTTGCGGATACTGCGACCTGAACGCAGCGCGTCTACCAATTCCACCACTCCGGCAACTCCTGAAGTCAGGCACGAGAACGACTTTTCGTGCACGATTCCAGCAGGGCCGTAAAGAATAGACGCAAGCGGCCCCTGAAGTCAACGCCGTCGCGCACTCTTCGTGTGCGTCGGGGTATTACTTTTCCGTACAGTATGGCAAACACGGACACCGAAGAACCCACTGAACTGATCGCACGGAACAAGCGTGCGCGGCACGATTACGAAATCCTGGACACCTGGGAGTGCGGAGTCGTGCTCACCGGCACGGAGGTCAAGGCGCTGCGCGAAGGGCGCGCCAACCTGACCGATGCCTTCGGCGTGATCAAGGACAACGAGGTGTTCCTGCTCAACCTCCATATCGGGTCGTACGGGCAGGGCAATGTGTTCAATCACGAACCCACTCGCACGCGCAAGCTGCTCATGCACCGCCGCGAGATCCGTCGCCTCATCGGCGCGGTCGAGCGGCAGGGACTCACGCTGGTGCCACTCGATTTGTACTTCAAGAGTGGGCGCGTGAAGGCTCGTCTCGCACTCGTACGCGGCAAGCAGCAGCATGACAAGCGCGAGGACCTCAAGAAGCGCGACGCCGAGCGCGAGATTGCGCGTGCGCTCAATAAGCGCTGAGCGGCTGCACTCATGACGCTGCTTGGCGCGCTCGCGCTCACGCTGCAGCTGTCGGCGGTCGCGCCCGCGTTGCCGCCCCTTCCGCCGCTCGCCGTTCGCGCCGGCGACCGGCTGCAGTCGGTGCCCACCATGCGTCACCCGGAGGGCGGTATCGCCGTGCGTGCCGATGCGCTGGCCGAGGCGCTCGGTGGGCAGGTCGTGACACAGTCCACCGGCAGCGGGCGCTATCGTCTCGAGGTCGGCACCACCGGCATGGATCTGGAGGCCGGCAACGCGCTCGTGGTCGTCGCCGGCGATACGATTCCGCTGCGTGCGGGAGTCTTCCGGCGCGGGGGGCAGCTGTACGTGCCGCTCGCGTTGGCGACCGAGCTGCTGCCGCGTCTCGGTGCCGGCGTCCTCTTCGATCCGGACAAGGCGGAGCTCCGCCGGTTCTCCACGGTCACCGCCGCGAGGCGATCGCCGGCGCCCCGTGCTCCAGCGCCGCGTGCCGAGATGCCCCGTCCGGCCACACTGACGGCGCCCGCCGACAATGTCCGCAGCGCGCCGGCCGCTCGCACCGCGTCGCTCAGGCAGCGCGTGGTCGTGGTCGATGCCGGTCACGGTGGGCCCGACAACGGAATGTCCGGACCGATCGGCGTCCCGAAAAAGATCTACGAGAAGAACATCACGCTCTCGTTTGCGAAGGAGCTGCGCGCGGCGCTCCAGCAACGCGAGATCCAGGTCGTCATGACGCGCACCACCGATACGCTGATCGCCCTCGGCGATCGAGGACGCATCGCGAATCAGGCGAAGGCGGATCTCTTCCTGTCCGTGCACGTGAATGCCGCCAATCCGCGCTGGACCAATCCCGGTGGGGCTCGCGGCTTCGAAACGTATTTTCTCGCTGAAGCGAAAACTGAAGATGAGCGTCGGGTTGCGGCGATGGAAAACGAAGCGATCCGGTTCGAGACCGATGCCGACGTGACGCGCGACGATCCACTCGGATTCATCATGCGCGACATGGCGCAAAATGAACACCTGCGTGAGTCGGGGCGTCTGGCCGAGCTGCTGCAGGCGGGAATGAAGCAGGTCCATCCGGGGCCGAGTCGTGGAGTGAAGCAGGCTGGATTTCGGGTGTTGGTCACGGCGTTCATGCCGGCCGTGCTCGTCGAAATTGGCTTCGGCACCAACAAGCTCGAAGCGCAGTACATGACCGACTCAGAGCGGCAGCGCGAGTTGGCATCCACGCTGGCCGACGCCGTCGTGCGTTATCTCGAACAGTACGAGCGCAAGGTGGGGGGCGGCTGATGCGCGCGGCGAAGCGTCTGTCGCTGGTGCTCGCGTCATGGCTGATCGGTTCTGGATGCGTGTACTACAACGGCATCTACAACGCGCAGGCCGAAGCCCGTCTGGCCGACGCCAGATTGCGGCGGAACGACGACGGAGAGGCCACCACGCGCTATCAACGGTCTGCCGCGATCGCTGAGACGGTGTTGGTACGGCATCCGAAGTCGAAGTGGCGGAACCGCGCGCTGTACATCGCGGCGCGTAGCGGTGCGATGGCGGCGCAATGCGAACGCGCCATGCCGCGCCTGCAGGAGCTGCTGGCTGGTACCACGCTGGGTGCGGACGAGCGGGATCGATCCCGGTTGGCGCTCGCCTCGTGCGAGGTGCGCAACGGACGAAGTGCCGACGCCCGGCCCCGGCTCGATTCGATGTTTCGCTCCACCGATCGCGAACTTGTGCGACAGTCGCGCATCTGGGCGGCGCGCGCGGCACTGAGTATGGGCGACCGCGACGCGGTTCCGGCCTACCTCGGCAACCTCGACGCCAGCGTGCTGCAGTGGGAGCTCATCAGCGCGTCGATGTCCGCGCGCGAGTACACGCGCGTCGAGTCGTTGCTCGTGCAGCGCGCCCGGCTGGGCGACTATCGCGACGACGTGACCCGCGCGCTGCGTGAGCTGATCACCGATGGGCGCAATGATGCGGCCGAACGCATCGTTGCTCAGTACGATGCCGCGCGCGTCCGGGACGACAGCCGCGCCCGCATGCACTACACCCTCGGTGACATACACGCGCGTTCCGGCCTCGATTCGAGCGCCCGGCGGCATCTGTACGCCGCCCGCACGTTGTCGCAGCGCGACACCGTCACCGCCCATGAAGCGAATGCACGTCTGGCCTTGCTCGACCTCACACGCGTCGCATCGGTGCGCGAACTCGATACGCTGGTGGCGCGGCAGGACAGTATCGTCTGGCGAACTCGTTACGCTCGTGACGTCGCCGAACGGGTGCTCCTGTTTCGGCTGCTCGCAGGCCGGGGCGATCCGGAGAGCGCATCGCTGTACCTCGCCGCCGAGATTGCGCGTGACTCGCTCCGCGCGCCGCAACTCGCCCGCACGCTCTTTCTGCGCATCGCGCGTGAGGCACCGTCGTCGCCACTCGTGCCCAACGCCTGGTACGCGGCCGCGCTGCTCGAGCCGGATAGTGCCGCCGCCTGGCAGCGCCGCGTGCTCGTGGACTTCGGCAACTCCGCTGTCGCGGCGCGACTGCGTGGAGACGATCCCGCCGATCGGCCGGACTTTGTCAGTACGCCCGAGTTGTTGACATTCAATTGGGCCGATGCGCTCCGCATCTGGTCCGACAGCGTGCGAAAGCTGCGTCTTCCTCCCAAGCCTGCTGGATCTCGGTGACCACGTGAGCGCAACAGCAGCTGAACAGCAGGAGTGGATCGTCGCGGGGCTGGCGTTTCGAAACCCCGTGGTCCTTGCCGCCGGTACGGCGGGCTTCGGCAAAGAAGTCGACGATGTGCTCGACCTCTCGGCCCTTGGCGGTATCGCCACGAAGGCGGTCAGTGTCGCTCCCCGGCACGGCGCACCGCCGCTCCGCGTCAGCGAGTTCGCCGGTGGCATGATCAACGCCATCGGCCTCGCCAATCCCGGTCTCGACGCCGTCCGGGCCGACTATCTGCCGTGGCTGCACCAGACCTACCCGGACACACGCGTCATCGTGAACGTGGTCGGCAATAGCGTGGAGGACTTCGAGACCGTCGTGGCTGGTCTCGACGACACGCCTGGCGTCGATGCGTTTGAACTCAACGTCAGCTGTCCGAACGTGAAGGCGGGCGGCCTCGAGTTCGGTGCCGATCCCGCCGCGCTCGCGGCGTTGGTACGTGCGTCGCGGGCGAAGACGACACGTCCACTCTTTGTCAAACTCTCGCCGACACTCGGCGCCGGCGTGGTCGATGCGGCCCGCGTGTCGATGGAGCACGGCGCCACCGGCCTGACGCTCGTGAACACCATGCCGGGCCTGGTGATCGACGCCTCGCGTCGCAAGCCCAAGATCGGATTCGGCACCGGCGGCGTGAGCGGCCCGGCGCTCCTTCCGATGGGGCTCCTCGCCACGTGGCGGGTGCATCAGGCGCTGCCCGGTGTTCCCATCATCGGCTTGGGCGGGATCAGCACCGGGAACGACGCCGCGCAGTATCTGTTGGCCGGCGCCTCGCTGGTAGGAGTCGGGACCGCCGCCCTGCGCGATCCTCGCGCGCCCGAGCGGATCGCGCGCCAACTGGCCGTCTGGGCGGACCGCCAAGGGGTACGCGATCTGCGATCGATCATCGGCACCCTGGAGTGGCCCTCGTGAGTTCCTCGTCTTCCTCGACCGTCGGCGCGACGGTCACCCCGATTGTCGCCCTTGACGTCCCCGACCACACCTCGGCGCACGCGCTCGTGACCCGGCTCGGCGACTCCTGTGGCTTTTACAAGGTGGGACTCGAGCTGTTCGCGGCCGAAGGCCCGGACATCGTGAGCTGGCTGCGCGACGCTGGGAAGTCGGTGTTCGTGGACTTGAAGCTGCATGACATCCCGAACACGGTGCGCGGCGCGGCTCGCAGCCTGGCCCGCCATGGCGCGTCGCTCTTGACCGTGCACGCCTCCGGCGGCTCGGACATGGTCCGCGCGGCCGTCGAAGGTGCCAATGAAGGGGCGACTGGGGCGTCCGCCGCACCTGGAGGGTGTGGCGTTCTCGGGGTCACGATCCTCACGAGCATGGATGCCGCCGGGATCGGCGCGGCGTGGGGGCGGGACGGCGTCGACGTCACCGATGAGGTCGTCCGACTGGCTGGACTGGTGCGCGGGGGCGGCGGCGCCGGCATCGTCTGCTCCGGCCACGAAGGCGCCGCGGTCCGTGCCACCTTTGGCGATACGCTGGGCCTGCTCATTCCCGGCATTCGGCTGCCCGGGGGAGACGCGCACGATCAGCGCCGGGTCATGACGCCAAGGGCGGCGGCCGATGCCGGCGCCCGCTGGCTGATCCTTGGACGGGCGGTCACCGGGGCCACCGACCCGGTGGAGGCCATGCAAGTGGTCTCGGCCTCACTTGCGGGCGCGGCCTAAGTCCGCTAGGATGCAGGTCTTGCCTGTTTTCGGGTGAGATTCTAGGCCAATCCGCTGGCCACATTTGCTTCGCTCGTGCGCGGAATCGCTGAAATGCGATGCTTCATGAGCGATGGACGCATGGGGAGTCCAGCCGGCCGGAGTAATCTGGTGTGGGAGACTCCGTTGGCGCGTGAGCGCCAAGGTGACCCGTGAAAGTTCGGAGCAGCGTAAAGCCGATCTGTGAGCACTGCAAAGTCGTCAAGCGACAGGGCGTGACTCGCATCATCTGCAAGCGCAACCCCAAGCACAAGCAGCGTCAAGGCTGAGGGGAAG